>CAYTBK010000037.1:0-31416 GCA_964436005.1 uncultured Acidobacteriota bacterium | reverse complement strand
CCCTGCCGCACGGGGTGTACGTGGCCATGAACGGCCGCTACTTCACCTACGACAATGTGCAGAAGAACCGGGCCCGCGGCGAGTTCGAGGAGCTGTGAGGACGGGTGCCGCAAGGGGTGGGCCAACCGTGAGCCGTTGACGAAAAACCGCCCGGGAGCCAAGGCGCGCGGAGCGGCCGGGGACCGGGCGGGGGAGACACGTCGGAACCGGGCTGAAACATTTGACGCGCGGAGGGGTTCCTTTTGTCAGGAAGCGGAGAAGGAAAGCACGGCCCATGAGTGAAGCGGAAATCCTGGAACGGCTCCGGCGCGGGGAAGCGGACGCTTTCCAGGAGCTGGTCAGTCTGCACCAGGACCGGATCCTCAATACCTGCTACCGATTCGTGCCCGACCGCGGGGAAGCGGAGGACCTCGCCCAGGAGGTCTTCCTGACCGCCTTCCTGTCTCTCGGAGGATTCCGTGGTGAAGCGAAAATTTTCACCTGGTTGCACCGTGTGGCGGTGACCAAGTGCCTGGACCACATCCGGAAAGCCAAACGGAAAAGAAGGTGCGGTTTCCTGCACTGGTTCGGCCGCCCGGGGGAAGAGGCCGTGGCGGAACCGGTCTGCCCGCAGCCGGACCCGGAAGCCCTCACCCAGAGCCGGGAAAGGCTGCGCCTGCTCACGGAGGCCATGGACGCGCTGGCCGAAAACCAGCGCGCCGCCTTCACCCTGAGCAAGTGCGAGGGGATGAGCACCGCGGAGATCGCCGAGGTGATGGAATCCACCGTCTCCGCCGTGGAATCGTTAATCCACCGCGCCCGGCGGAACCTGGAGAAGAGACTCCGTGAGCACTACGAAAACATCCTGTAATATAATGGCGACTCCCCCGCAGGTTTTCACGGCGGACGTCGTCCAATAGTCACAGAAGAGCGAAGGCGCCAAAGGCAGGACGAAGATGGGAACGAACAGGCGGGCAGTCGAAGAGGAAGTGGAGCGGACCATGCGTTCGCTGGACGATCTGGAGTCGATCCGCTGCGCGCCGGACTTCTCTTTCCGTTTGCAGGCGCGGATACGCCGTGCGGAGGGGGAACGGGCCGGGGTGTGGCGGGCTTTCCGGGCCAGGCGGGTCCTGGTGCCGGCCATGCTCTTCCTCCTGATCCTGCTGAACGCCCTGACCGCGCTCACACTGCTGACTTCCGGCCGCTCCGGCGGGAGCGGGCAGGCGTCCCGCCAGCAGGCGCTGACCGAGTTCGCCGCCACCTATTCCCTGACCCAGAACCAGATGGACATCGGGTTGGCGCGGGAGTGACAGGCCATGGACATTTTCTTTCAAAAACGGTTTGTTGCCTGGTTGATCATCGTTCTGGTCGTGTTGAACCTGTCGACGCTCTCCATCTTCCTGTTCACCCGCGGGCGGGGCCCCCAACCCCCGCCGCCGGCCGGCAACGACTCGAACCGCGTCAGGGATTTCCTGAAAAGGGAACTGAACCTCACGCCGGACCAGGTCACCCGCTACCAGGGCCTTCAGGCAGCCCACGCCCAGAGGACCCGCACCCTGGAGGAGGAGATCCACGATTGCCGCCGGCGCATGATGGACCAGCTCGCTGTTCCCCAGCCCGACCTGGCCCTGGTGGAGCGGTTGGCCGGGGAAATCGGGAGACGCCAGGCGGAAGTGGACAAAACCACCTTCTACCACTTCCGTGACCTCCAGGCTTTGTGCACGGCCGACCAGCGGGCCCGGCTTACCGAGATCTTCCGCGAAGTGCTGCGGGCCATCCGCCCGCCCGGCCGTCCGGAGCCACCCCGCCGGGATTAACCGAAACCCCTCGCCGTCGGCGCAAAGACAAGATACCGAACCACGGCCTGCTCCGCGCCACGAAGGCGACAACCTCCGGCGCGCCGGGCGTTTTCCTCGCCCGGCGCTGGGGCCCCCACCTACAGCATCAGGGCCAGGAGGACGAGGTCCTGCACGTCGATGACGCCGTCGTGGTTGAGGTCGGCGGCCGCCTCGCGGATCTCGGCCCCGGACGCCTGGGTCATCCACAGGGACAGGAGGCCGTAGTCGGCGATGCTGACGACGCCGTCCCCGTCGACGTCGCCCGGGACGACGGGCGGCGCTTCGCAGCATACCCAGCGGGAGATGCTCAGGTCGTCGATGTACCAGCCCTCGGCGCCTGTGCTCGTGTCGCAGCCGATGCGGAAGCGGAACACGACGCTTTTCCCCACGGCGGCCGCGGGGGGAACGACCACGACTCTCACGAAGGTGTCCACTCCGCTGACCCAGGCGTCTCGCCCGCCGATGGGGTTGCCCCAACTCGTCGAGATTGTTCCCACGTAGCCTCCTTCGGCGAAGGAACCGCCGGCCGCCACGATGTCGGCGAAGGGGGCCCCGTCCACGGATATTTCGAGCACGCCCCCGTCGTACGAGCTCTCGAACTCGTAGCGCTGATAGAAAACGAGGCGGTCATCCGCGGAGGAGATGGGCAGCGGTTCGGTGTCGAGGTGGCTGTCGGTGCGCTTGGAGACGTCCTCGATGAACGCCGCGTTGGGGACGGAGTGCGCGGCGAAAGTGGAGGTCGTCCACAATTCGGTGCCCACGACGGCCGCGGTGCTCCATCCCGCGGGCAGGGCCGGCGCCGTGACGGAGTCGAAGTCCTGGGAGGCCAGCACGTTCTCGGTGCCGACGGGCAGGTTCCAGGCGGTCGCCGGGTAGAGGATTGCCCCGTCCTGCAGGTCCAGGGTAAGCGGGAGCGATGACCCGCAAGCCAGGGACGTTCCCACGGTGAAGGTGAAGGAGCAGGTGGTTGACCCACCCGCCGGGATGGCGCCGAAAACCATCGGCCCGGAGGGGGAGGTGACCACGTTCGTGGCCCGGAGGGCGCCGACAAGGTTCGTCGTGGCCGAGGATCCCGCGTTCCGGACCGTAAGCTGGTAGGTGACGGTTTCCCCCGGATCGGGCCGCCCGTTGAAAGGCGCGCAGCTTTCGGCGGCCAGCGCGGCGGTGTCGGCCTGCAGCGGGCTGGGGACGATGTTGTTCTGGCGGAAGCGGTAGAGGTAAGCGTCGGCGTGGGGGCCGTCGGGGTAGAGGGATTGCGCGGCGGCGAGCATGGCGGCGGCCATGTCGGGCATGCGCACGCCGGACCCCAGGCCGTAGTTGGACTGGAGGACGATCCGGTCCATTTCCTCCCGGGGGCGGGAATGGGTGTCGTACAGCGTTCGGAAGGCCTGCCAGATGGGCGTTCCCCACAACTCGTCGCCGTTGACACCGTTGACGATGGTATGGTCGGGGTAGGTCTCGGCAGGGTCGTACTGCGCCTCGGTCTTGTCGTGGGTCCGTCCGTCCCAGTACTCGTTGTGTCCGTCCCAGTGGAAGGCCCAGTCGGGGTGGAACACTGGGCCGTTCGCCTTGGTGTAGCCGTAGGAGGAGGCCCAGTAGTCGCCGAACCCTTCGCCCATGGCGCCCGTGTCGGCGCCTCCCCAGTTGGGGTTGATGCTCTCCTGGATGGCGTGCCAGTACTCGTGGAGGATGACGTCGGCGTCCTCGTTGTCGGGCACTCCGCCGTGCCCATAGGCGATCTGGTTGGTGCCGGGGAGGTAGTGCGAGTTGTCTGCTCCGTCGACCCCGTCGCTGTCGGCGGGCAGGGGGCCGTGCTGGATGCTGGGGAAGCCGAGGGCCTGGATGTAGCGCTGGTTCTGGTCGATGTGGAAGTAGGTCATGACGTCGTGGAAGGCGGTGTTGTCCCGCGTCGCCGTCCAGTTCCCGTCGGTGGTGGTGCTGGGGGGTGTGTAGGGCGGTTCGAAGTCCTGGATGGAAACCCAGGGGCCGTTCAGGCGGTAGACGCCGCCGTCCAGCGAGATGTCCTGGAGTGCGCAGTCGGAGTAGGCCGCGACGAAATCGGCGGCGGGCGAAAAGTTGGTCAGGGTGTCGGAAAGGAGCGTGGACTTGGGGTCCGGGTCGAAAATCTTGCCGGTGCCGCTGGCCAGGGTGGCGGCGGGGGAAGGTTTCCGTTCGCGCCGGAAGCGGTTGCGGAGGAATTCCGCCGTCCGCTCGCCCCGGGAGTCCCCCGGACCGAACCAGTTGTCGAACATGTCTTCCCGGACGCGGCCGGCATTCACGCCGTCCACTTCCCTGGCCCGGAAGCGCAGGATTTTCCCGGTGACGGCGTCCACGAGGTGTTCCCAGTAGCCGAAGGGGGCGGTGGTGGCGACGCGGGCCCGGTAGGCCAGGCGGAAGTCGGCCCCGCACGGGACGTAGACCAGGTCTGCCGTGGGCGCTTCGAGCAGCTCGCCGTGGACGCGCAGGTGATTCCAGGCCGTGTCCAGGGCGTCCTCGCCGCTCAGGGCGAGGCGCGGCCGGGCGGGGGCATTTTCCGCGACGGGCCAGGTGTTGTTGTAGACCATGTAGACCCGCCGGTCCTTCAGCGAAACGGAAACGACGATCTCCGCGTCCAGGACGGGGATGCCGCCGATGGTCTGCCGGTAGCGATAATGCTTGCCCAGGAGGCTTTCCTGTTCGCCGGCGGGTTCCAGGCCGGCGAGGTCGGGCGAGATCCGGAAGAGCGGGGCGAAGCTGCGCAGGTAGTTCGTCGCGGTTTCCCCGGGATCGAAAGACGGCTCCGGCTGGAGGACGCCGCCCAGGAGGAGCCGGGGCGTGCCCCGCTGGTCGTCGTGGTAGCTGGCGGTCGGCGCGATGTCGACGGCCAAGGCCAGGGACGGGAGCAGGAGAACAGCGAGGAGCAGTGACATCGTGAACCGGGCCATGGGGACCTCCAGCGTCAAGTGATCGGAAACGCATTCTACCACCGTTTCCGTTGTTTCTGCTGATGGATATGCCTGTCCGTGCGTCGAAGGCGCACTTCCGCCGCAAGGCGCACCCGTGGACCGCCGGCTTCCAGCCGGCCCAAGGCCAAGTGCCGTTCCCTGTTGTGGAAGCTGGCAAGATGCGGGCAGTCCAGGGGCCTCGGTGAAAACCTTCGCTCTGCCGTAGGCGCCTTCCGCCGGAAGGCTCACCCTGGGGCAGGCCTTGGTGCCTATCGTTCGCCTCCCGGAGCGCCGCTCTCGCCAGGCGCGCAGGCCCTCGGAGCGCCGAAGACGGAGATGTTCTACTGCGCCACGGCCGTGGCGCAGACTTCAGTCTGCGCGACGGACTCCCGGGCACCGCGGCCGGGTCTCGCGCGAAGTCGCGATGGCCGCGAAGGGGAGGGAACACGAAGGCCCAGAGAACACGAATAACAACAAGAAGATCATGAAACATGGATGGGTAGGATGGGGAGGATGGAAGACGGAATTCCGCATCCTGTCCATCCCGTGCATCCATGTGAGACTTGACCTGTTCCGGCGCCCCCTCCTTTGCCCGTAGAACATTAATGTCCATAGCGATCGGCGTTATGCCCTCCCGCCCCATTGCCATGGCGATCGACGACATGTCGTCTATGGATTCCCTACGGGCAGGTTCGCCGCCCGGGAGTGCGGCGCGGAGGCCGCCGCAGCGCGGTACGCCGCCTCTCGCCGAGAGGCGGCCCCGGGAACACAAAACGGGGAAAAGTGCCACGGGAGAGGCCCGCCCCTCGGCGAGGGGCGGGCTACCCCAGTCTCGCCCGCGCCGCTCCGCAGGCTGCGCGGCGCCCCGCACTCCTGGCCTTCGGCTTCGACGCGACCATACGGAACGAGGGTGCGCCTTGCATCGCAAGGCGCCTACAGGCGCACCCACGGCAGGACCGAAGGCGTCAGCTCCGGCCGGGGAATGGGAAAGACTGATTCGCCTTTCACCGCCGTCCCCTCCATCCCGCTGGACTGACCGGAAAAAAAGCGGACATCCCGCAGGGTTGGCAGGCGGCCGGCGTCTAACCCTCCGACAAAAGAGGGCGGCCCAGCAAGGGCGGCCCTCGAAGGGAGGCTTGTCATGACCCATCTGCCCATTTCCCGCAGCCGCACAATTCTGCATTTCTTCCGCCGCACCGTGTTTCTCCTGGCGGGAGCGCTCCTGCCGGCCCTGGCTTTCGTGCCGGCGGCGCCCGGTGGGGCGAGGGGTACCGTAACGGTCGAGACGATGGATCTTTCGGCGGGCGCCTCTTTCACCTGCTCCACGGACAAACCCAAAGCCGGGCAGACGGTGACGTTCACCGACACGTCCACCGGCAGCCCCACCTCGTGGTCCTGGAGCTTCGGCGACGGCGGCACCAGCACGGCGCAGAACCCCACCCACGTCTACACGTCCGGGGGCACGTTCACGGTGACGCTCACGGCGGGAGGGACGACCGCCTCCAGGAACCTGACGGTTTCCAGCACGCCGGAGTTCACCATCACCCAGTGCATCACCGACCAGGCCCAACGCACCACCATCGCCTTTTCCGGGTTGGCCATGATGACGGGGAACCTGGAGGCGCAGTCCTTCTTCCCTCCGGGAAAAGTGGCCGATTACACCGGGTTCCAGTACCTTCGCGACAACGATCCCGACAGCATGGGCCACAACACCAGTTTCCTCACCAAGGTGGCTTTCAATGTGATCTACATCCTCAACGACAGCCAGTTCGAGCAGCTCAAGGCGCTGGCGGTGGCCCAGATCGCCTCCATCAACCAGTACGGGTACAAGCGCTTTCCGTTGATGAAGGCCTTCCGCCGCCTCCTGGCCGGGGACATTCCCGCCGGGTCCAGCGGGCTGAACCTCGAGGCGGTCAAGGCCGCTTCCCGGGAACTCTATCTCCTGGACGGGCAGATCAGTTTCGATCGGGCGGAGCTGTATGCCACCATCCTGAAGTCCATGGATTCCACCCAGACCGCCTGGCTGGCCGACATGAAGGGCAAGGGGTGGATCTCCTGGCCCGAGATCACCGACGACATGGTCCGTGAGCGCATGCGGGGGCTGAGCCAGGAAACCGGCGTGGCCGTGATGACCTACGCCGGCGACCTCTTCAGCTGGTACGCCGGTTCGGTGGAGGCCGACACCTACTTCTGCCCGGAGCGCCACGGAACGTATTACGGCGGCTTCTACATCAAGGACGCCCCGGCCATCGGCCACGAGGGCTACAGCATCAACGAGCAGCTCACCGCCACCGCCGGCGCGGCGCTGTGCGATAGTTCCAAGGGGTACGTCACCGCCGCCCAGGCGTCGGTCATGTCTTCCCTGGTGGACACCCAGCGCGACAACCTCTACGCTTCGTCCAGCGCCAGCATCGTGGGCATCCGGACCCAGATCGCGGCACTGCTCCGCGGCCTTCTCGACACCAACGCCGCCAAGGACGACATCGAAGCCCAGGTTCTGGCCCTCTCCGGCGTGTACGGCGAACTGGACGGGGAGAACAACTACAATTACATCAACATATTCAAACAGGTTTACGACACCCTGTCCGACAGCCAGAAGACCCAGCTGTCCGCCCTGCGGAAGGAAATCATGTCCGGGACATATTCCGACGGCACCCCCTTCGACTTCTCGGTCTGCACCACCCCCTATCTCTATTCCAATCCCATCACGGATTTGACGTTGCTCTCCCCCTACATCGACAACACCGACTACTTGTTCGCCACCCCGGCGGCTCCGGTGGCCTCGTTCACCTTCTTGCCCGCCGCGCCGACGGCCGGGCAGACGGTGACGTTCACCGACACGTCGACCGGCAGCCCCGCTTCCTGGTCCTGGAACTTTGGCGACGGGGGTACGAGTTCATCCCAGAACCCCACCCACGCCTTCGCCGCGGAAGGCGTGTACACGGTCACGCTCACCGCCGCGAACGATTTGGGCTCCAGCACCGCTACGGGCACGGTGACGGTTTCCGGCAGCCAGGGCGGGACCTTCACGCTGGCCAGCGACGTGGGAGAGGACGGCGGCAGGCTGCCCACTGAGTATACCTGCGACGGCGCCGGAGCCTCCCCGGCCCTGGCCTGGGCGAATCCGCCGGCGGGCGTGGCCCAGTACGCCGTGACGATGACCACCCTCGCCCCGGACGGGGCCACCAAGTACAACTGGGTGCTGTACGGAATCCCGGCCTCCGCCACCGGATTGGCCAAGAACACCGCCGGCGTCGGCACCCTGGGCGTGACGACCAACGGTGTCCGCGCCTATGCGGCGCCCTGCTCCCAGGGCCCCGGAGACAAGCTGTACACGTTCACCGTCTACGCGTTGTCCGGTGCGCCGTCGCTCCCGTCCTCTCCCGAACAGGTCTCCGGCGAAGTGCTCTCGGCCGCCATCGCCCCGCTGGCCCTGGGCTCGGCTTCGCTGGACCTGTCCTACGCCCGGCTCTCCCCGACGGCGGCTTTCACCTTCGCGCCCATCGCGCCCGCCGTTGGCCAGACGGTGACCTTCACCGACGCCTCCACGGGGAGCTCCCCCGCCTCCTGGTCCTGGAACTTCGGCGACGGGTCTACCAGCATCCAGCAGAACCCGACGCACGCCTACGCCTTGTCCGGCACGTTCACCGTCACCCTCACCGTGGCCAACGGGATCGGATCCAGCAGCGTCAGCCACACGGTCACCGTGAGTACGACCGTGACATCTCCCGTCGCCGCCTTCGTCTTTTCCCCGGAAACGCCATCGGTCGGCGACCCGGTATCCTTCACCGACACCTCCACCGAGACGCCCACTTCCTGGTCCTGGACCTTCGGCGACGGGGGCGCCAGCACGTCCCAGAACCCCACCCATGCCTTCGCCGCGGCGGGTTCCTATCCGGTCACCCTCACGGCCACCAACGCCAGCGGCAGTTCCAGCGCGACCCGGACGGTCGTCGTGACGGCGAGCTCCGCCGACCTGAGCTACCCCGTCGTGGATACGGGGCAGAAGCGCTGCTACAACGCCTCGGCGGAAATCCCCGCCCCCTCGCCGGGCCAGTCCTTCTACGGGCAGGACGGGCAGCACGCCGGGAACCAGCCCAGTTACACGCTGAGCACGGACGGCCAGACCGTCCAGGACAACGTGACCGGCCTCACCTGGATGCGGGGCCCCAACACGATCTTCTCCGACCCGGTGGCCGCCGACAAGATGACCCCGGCGCAGGCGGAGGCCTGGGTGGCCACCGTCAACGCCCAGAACTACGGCGGGTACAGCGACTGGCGAATTCCGGCGATCAAGGAACTCTACTCGCTGATGAGCTTCGACGGGACGGATCCCAGCGGATATACCGGAACGGACACCTCGGTCCTCACCCCGTTCATCGACACCCGTTTCTTCCTCTTCGGGTACGGCCAACCGAGCGCCGGCGAGCGCATCATCGACTCCCAGTACCTCTCCTGCGACGTGTTCGTGGTCAACCCGGCCGAAACCGGGGCGCCCAAGGTTTTCGGCCTGAACCTGGCCGACGGCCGGATCAAGGGCTATGACCTGATCATGCCCGGCGGGTCGGAGAAAACCTTCTTCGTCCAACTGGTGCGCGGCGGCACCCAATACGGAATCAACAATTTCGCCGACAACGGGGACGGCACGGTAACCGACCGGGCCACCGGCCTGATGTGGTCGCAGGAGGACTCCGGCACCGGCCTGACCTGGGAAAGCGCCCTCGCCTGGGTCCAGGCCCGGAATGCGGAATCCTTCCTCGGCTACGGCGACTGGCGCCTGCCCGACGCCAAGGAACTGCACACCCTGGTGAACTATGCCAACGCCCCCGACTACAACGGCCTCCCCGCCATCGACACGGCCTTCTTCGCCTGCACCGCCATCACCAACGAAAACGGGGACGCCGACTTCCCCTACTACTGGACCTCGACGACTCACGCCGCCTACACCAGCGGGGGGACCGCCGGAACCCAGGCGGTCTACCTGCCTTTCGGGCGGGCCCTGGGCTGGCCGGAGGCGGGGTGGGTGGACGTGCACGGGGCCGGCTGCCAGCGCAGCGACCCCAAGGTCGGGCCTCCGTACCCCTTCGCCACGACCCGGACGGTTTCCCGCAACGGCACCACCTACACGGGTTACTCCTTCGGCCCCCAGGGGGATGCGGTGCGGGGTAACAACTACGTCCGGCTGGTGCGCACGGCCGCGGGCGGCCCGGTCGCAGGAGACCTGGACGGCGACGGAATGGTCGGGGCTGCGGATCTGCTGATCCTGCGGGCCTACCTTTCCGATGAATCCGTTCCGGGACCCGGAGCGGGCAATCGGGCGGACGTCAACGGGGACGGGAGAGTGGACATCCTCGACCTGATGGCCCTCCAGCGTCTCGTGAAACCCTAGTTCCATCGGCCACAGCTATGCTTCGACGACAAACCACTGCCGGGAGGCTCACCATGAAAACAGCCGTCTTTGCCATCCTGTCCGGGTTCCTGGCCATGCTTCCCCTCACCCAGACCCCCGACCGGCCCGCTTCCCGGGGCCAGTCGGGCGCCCGGGCAGAGCGCCCGGAAGACAATGCCCCGCTCACGGCGGAACAGATCGCCTCGGTCAAAGCCATTCTGGCCCACTACGACAAGGACTCGCTCACCGCGGCCGACGCCCGGGCGATCAACGAGGCGTTCCGCGCGGCGGGCCTGCGCAATAGCCCTCCCCTGCAGGAGGCCATCCGCGAGGCCGGATTCGATCCCGAAACCCTGGGCCGCCTCGCTCCGCCCCCCGATGGCGGACCTGGCTCGGACCGGGAAAGGGGGCAAGGCCAGCGCCGGGGTCGCGGGGGCGAAACCCGGCCGGATGCGGACGGGACCCGGCCGGGCGCCCCGCCGCGCCAGGGCGGCGGCGACGCGGAGGGGCGGGAAGGCCGTCCGGCCCGGGGCGGCGGCTACTCCATCGAGCAGGCCGTCTCCGACCGGGCCCAGCTGAACACCATCGCCTTCAGCGGGCTGGCCTTCCTGACCGGCAGCCTGGGCTGCAACACCTTCCTCCCGCCCGGCAAGGTGGCGGACTATTGCGGCTTCCAGTACATGCGCGATGTGGACACCAACAGCCTCGGCCACAACACCTCGTTCGTGCCGCGGGCGGCCAACAACGTCCTGTTCATTCTCACCGAGGACCAGAAAGCGAAACTCGTGGCCCTGGGCCGGGAACAGGAAGCCCGGATCACCGAATTCGCCTACCGCCGCTTCCCCCTGATCCAGGCCTTCTGCCGGCAGCTCGAGGGGAACTTCCCGGCCGGCTGTGCGGGGCTGAACCGGGAGGCGGTCAAGCGCTACACGGCCGACCTGTACGCCCTGGACGGGGCCCTCAGCTACCGGCGCGCCCAGGTCCTGGGGGAGGTCATCCGCTCGTTCTCCGCAGAGCAGAAGGCCTTCCTCGGCCGCATGTCCTTTTCCGATTCCTCCACCTGGCCGGAACGCGGCGAACAGCTGGACCGGAAGTCGCTGCCCCACACCGTGCACGTGGCGGTGATGACCTACGCCAGCGAATTGTTCAGCTGGTACGCCGGGAACGTGGAAGCGGACGTGTACTTTTGCCCCGAGCGCCACGCCACCTACTTCGGGTCCTTCTACATGAAGGACATCCCGGCCATGGGCAACCCCGACTATTCCATCAGCACCTCGCTGACGGGCGACAGCGGCGAGGCGTTCCTGGCCGCCCTGGCAGAGGAACAGCGGGCCAGGATCACCGGTCTGGTGGAGGCCCAGCGGTCCGACCTGCAGGAGATCGTGCGGGTGCGGCGGCAGATTGCCATGGAACTGCGCAAATTCCAGTTTCAGCCAACGGCCAGCCAGGAGACCGTGGAAACCTTGTCCCGACGCTACGGGGAACTGGACGGGGAGATCTCGTATTTATATGCCAAGGCGTTCGCCGAGGTGGCCGGGACATTGACCGCAGACCAGCGGAACCGGCTGAACCGGCTGCGGAACCTGGACACCCGTTACGATTGCCGGGGGGCCTACCTGTTCTCGCGGGCCATCGACATGCCGGCGATCCCGGACACGGACTTCCTGTTCAGTGCGTCCGGGGCCTCTCCGGAGGCCAGGGCGAACACGGGCGGGGGGGGCGGGAAAACGCCTTCTCCCCGGACCGTTGGGCCCGCCGCCGCCGGCGGGTCTTTCCGGCTGGGGAGCCCGGCGGTGGCCGACGGGGGGGCCTTGCCCCGGGCGTACACCGGCGACGGGGAGGGGACGACCTTGCCGCTGGAATGGGCCGGCGCGCCCGCCGGCACCGCGAACTTCGCCGTGATCATGCACCACGTGGCCCCGGACGGGGAAATCAAGTGGTACTGGATCCTGTACAATATCCCGGCGTCGGCCCGCCGCTTGCCCCGGAACGGGTTGGGTGGGGGCCTCCTCGGCAGCAACAGCGTCAACGGCCGGGATGAATACGCGCCCCCGCACTCGAAGGGCCCCGGCCCGAAGACCTATGTCCTGACCGTCTACGCCCTGTCCGGGCCGGTGGCACCGGGGTCCGCCGGTCAGCGCGTCACCCGGGACTCCCTGCTGACCGCCATGGCGGGCAAGATCCTGGCCAGCGCCGAATTGCGCGTCATCTACTCCCGAAGTGAGCCGTTCTCTCCTGAGAGCCAGCCCGCGGCTCGCTGAAACCAAACAGGCAAGCAACGCTCCAGCCGACGCCCCGACGTCAACGGGCGCTCTGCCGTAGGCGCCTTCCGCCGGAAGGCGCACCCGGGGACCGCCGGCTTCCAGCCGGCCCGTGGCAACGAAACGTTCCTTGGTGGGGATGCCGGCAAGATGCCGGCGGTCCGGGGGCAGCCGGAGCGCGGTATGACACCTCTCGCCGAGAGGCGGCTCCGGGAACACAAAACGGGGAAAAGTGCCACGGGCGAGGCCCGCCCCTCGGCGAGGGGCGGGCCTCGCCCAGTCTCGGTCTCGCCGTTCCGCAAGGCTGCAAGGAGCGGAAAAAGCGGCAGCTCGCAGGCTCGCTGCCGCACTCCACGGCCGGCGGCTTCGGCGCCGCCACGCGGAACGGGGGCACGCCGGGCGTCAGGCGATCATGGAACATGGATGGACAGGATCGGGAGGATGGGAGAAGGAATTCCGCATCCTGTCCATCCTGTGCATCCATGTGAAATTGCTCGTAGGGCATCCATGGCCGTCGCGATCGATGTCACGTCGTCATAAATTCCCACGGGAAAAGGTTTTCCTGGCGCCGCGAGGCTATGGACATGGTTTCCCTACGGGAAACGATTCCGTTTCGCCGTTCCGGCTGGACCTCCCCGAACCCGACCCGCCTCACTCGAGCGGCAGGCCTTCGTAGACCATCAACCGCTGGCTGTCCATGCTCAGGATGAAGGCGTCGGCCGTGAAAAGCCCGTCCCCCGTCACCAGCAGCCAGGCGACGGGCTCGGTGGTGGGGATGGCGGCGCCCACATCCAGGACCCGCTTGGCGTGGCCGTCCAGGGAAACCGGGCAGGAGCCCAGGGACGTGCCGGCGGCGCTGTAGGCCGTCACCGTCAGGGCGGTGCCCGTGGCGGCCCCGTTGACCAGGCACAGGTCCGTGTGGAACAGGGAGTCGCCGGGCGCCAGGGGGAAGACCCGCGGTCCGGCGGACGGCGCGAGCGCGACCAGGCCGTCGAAGCGGAACGGGGCCAGGCGGGAAAGGACCCGTTCGGAACCGGTGACCTGCCGGGTGTCGGCGAGAACGAAGTAGGCCGCGCCGGCGTATTTTTCCGCCGGGAAAAGTTCCCCGAACTCCCGGGTCACCTGTTGTTGCGGGCCGAGGGGGAAGGTTTCCACCCCCAGCTCCGTTCCGGCCTGGTCGAACACCCGCGCCGTGACCGTGGCGGCTTCGGCCGCCCGGTTGGCGAAGGTCGCCCAGGTTTGCCATAGGTCCCGGTTGGGCAACTCGGCGTAGACCAGATCGCCGGTCGTTTTGCCGGGCTGGATCTCTTCCTGCGGGTCGAAGGGCAGGCCCGAGAGCACCTTTTCCTGCAAGTCGCCGAAAATTTCGAATCCGACCAGCGGCTGGGAGGAGTCGACGCCGATGCTGCGGATGGCCGCGGGGTCGATGCCGGTGGAGAAAACTTCCGAAACGAGGCGGGTGAACTTGCCGTTCGGCCCGATGGTCTCGGATTTCTGGCCCAGCGCGAGGCCGGTTTCACTGTACGCCGTCAGGATGACGTTCGCCGCTTGCGGCGCCGTGTTCAACAGGGCGAGCCCGGTGTACCCGTTCCCTTCCATGGCAATGTGGGAAAAGAGGCCTTTCCTTTCCGGCTCCTCCCGGATCGGCAGGGCGGTCTGGGCGGCCAGGTCGGTGGTGCCGAACTCCATGAGGCCCTTCAGTTCGTCCTTGGATTCGATCTTCACCCAGATGTCCGCGGCCAGGGTTTCCGGGCTGAACAGGTCCCGGATGTCCGCGGTGAAGCAGTTCAGGGCGGGGATCCTGACCGTCCGGGTCTCCAGCAGGGCGCCGTCGGCCGTGAAGGCGCTGATGGCGGCCTGGCCGGTCGGCACGCTTTTCTTGCCCGAGGGCAGCCCGTCGGCGTTGACCAGGCGGAGGCTGGACCACCAGAAATCGGAGGAGAGGGCGTGGGGAATGTAGTAGCGGTTCCAGAGCACCACGGGCACGGCCTGGCTGTCGGCCTGGCTGAAGCCGTTGGAGGCGCGGACCCAGAACCGGGTGTCGGCCAGGATGCCGGGCGAGCGGAACACGGCTTGCGTCGCGCCCGCCACCGGTTTCGAGGTGTCGCCGCTCGTTCCCTCGTACCACTGGAAGGAGATGGGGGCGGCCCCCGTGCAGGCGACCTGGAGGACGGCGCTGTGGTTCGTGTTGACCATGACCGAGGCGGGCGTCACCGCCTGGATCCGCACGGCGTCCGTGAACGAGGCGTTCACCACGTTCGATTCCGCTCCCGAGCCGTCTTTCACCTTGAAGTAGACAGTCCTGACGCCGACCGTCGAACCCAGGGTGAAGGAAGGCGCCTTGGTGTAGGGCTGCCAGGCCGCGTCGCCAAAGTCGGCGGACTCGCTGGCCAGGTAATGGGTGGGGACGCTGCCGGTGACGGTGTTGGCCAGGGTCACCACGGGGATCGTCGGGATGGATGGGCTGGCCTCGATGCGCAGGGAGTCGACGACGGGTACGATCCCGGCGAGCTTCGCCTGCATGGCCGGGCTCAGCTGCTTGACCAGTTCCGCGTTGTAGGTGCCGGAAGCGGGGTCGACATGCGGTCCGTTGCCGATCAGGTTCCCGAAGATCTGCTGGGTGGCGATGGCGTACGACCGCGAGGTCCACGCGGGCGGCGACGACCCGTCCGGCAGGGGCGTCCAGTTGACGGCGGGGTCCACGTCGAGGGCGAAGATCGAAATGGTGTTGTCGCTGTTGCGGACGATCTCGAAGCGCCGGAACTGTTGGGGGAAGTCCCGCAGCGACGGGGTCTCGACCTCCCAGAACCCGTTTTCGGGATTGCCGTCCGGCGAAGGCTGCGGGGTGATGGCGTTGCGGTGGACATGCCCGGCGACCCACAGGAGGAGATTCTTGTAGCTGTGGAGTTTGTCCAGTACGGTCTGTTCGGAGACATCGGCCTGCGGGGACCAGAGCGACCACGGCTGGTAGGCGGATCCTGGCGCATAGGGCCGGATGGGGATGTGGGCGCAGATGATCATGAGTTCGCCGGCCGCCTCGCCCTCGTCGAGCTCGTTGACCAGCCAGCCGTAGCGCTGGTAGTCCAGTGCCGCGTCGGCGCCGCCGCCGACCTTGTCGGTGTCGTCGAGGACGATTACTTTCAGTGGAATGTTCGATCTGGGATGAAAATGATAGCAGGCCAACCCGCTCCGGACCATCTCCTGGGTGAAGCCGTGGCCGGCCGGCTGCGAGGGGCTGACCAGGAATTCGCTCATCCAGTCCTGCGCCGAGAGCGACCGCCGCAGCGGGTCGGCGACGATCTGGGGCGGAACCGGGTAATTGGAAGTGGGCCCGACGTCGATGATGTCGCCGAACTCGGTGGTGCCGTCCACGAGGCCCATGTAGAAGCCGCGGGTGTTGAAGTCGAAATCGGGCGGGGTCTGCAGGCCGAGGTCGAGAACGTCGGTTCCCGTGTAGAGCGGCCGGAGGTAGTCGTTGACGGGGGCGGAACCCATCCAGAACTGGTCGTGATTGCCCATGGCCTGGTACCAGGGGAGCGACGGGTCGAGCCCGGCGGCCTGGTAGGGCTTCTGGTACAGGGTGGTGTCGGCGCCGGCGTGCGCTCCGGAGCTGGGGGTGATCGGCTGGCCGTCGAGGACGTCGATGTACCAGCGGAGCTCGTTGTATTCCGTGTTGTTGGCCGCGTCGCCCAGGCCGATGCCGAAATCGAAGGGAACCTTCCGGTGCATGGCGTTGATGGTCTGGACGGCCGCATCCAGCACGTGGGTCGAGAAGAGGATGACTGCCGAATACGCCGACGAGCTGTCGCCGGGGTTGTTCTCGTAGCCGAAGTTGATGCACTGGGTGGGGGATTCCTTGTCGACGATGTGGACGTCGCTCATGGTGAAGAAGGACAGCAGCGTCGTGGCCCGGGGGTCCCGGACCGACGGGACGACGTCGCCGCTTTGCAGGTCGGGGCGCAGGTAGGGGAAGCCGGGCCCGTTCCAGTCCCACTCTCCGTAATGGTAGGCGGCATATTCGGACACCTGCTTCGGCATGAGGGTCTGGGCGTCGTGAGGCAGCGGGACGATGGTCCTCTCCAGGGTCGTGTAGACCTCCGCGGCGATCGGGTAGGTAGGGCCGCCGGTCCGGGCCGGCGTGTTCCCGTTCTTCTCGGCGGCGAAGGTCACGGCGGCGGCAGATGTGGCGAGGAGCAGGGCAAATCCCCAAGCAGCAAAACGTTTCATTGGTTCCCCCCAAGGCAGATTGATGGTGCCCGCCTGGCGCAGAAGGCCGTCGGCCCCGCGGCCGCGATGGCCGGCCGGCCACCGGGCCGGACTCGTCTGGAGCTGTGCGAAAGACCTTGTCCGTCCCGACCGGGCCTGGGCTCGTTCGTTTGATCGAAGAAGGAATATTATCCTGATTGGGGAACGCAATCAATCCCGAGCGTAGAGCAAACCGTCTTCAGAGGAGCGCGGGGAGGAAAAAGCGGCAGGCGGCCTGCACCACGACGCAGGCGTAGATGCCGGCCAGCAGGTCGTCGGCCATGATGCCGAGGCCGCCGGGGAGCTTTTCCGCTTTCCGCACCAGCCAGGGCTTGAAGATGTCGAAAACGCGGAAGGCCACCAGGCCCAGCAGCAGGATCTTCCAGGTGAGCACGGGCAGCAGGGAGAAGGCCAGCCACTGCCCGCAGACCTCGTCGACGACGACGATGGAGGGGTCTTCCTTGCCCTCGCGGCGTTCCACCTGCCAGGCGGCCCAGACCCCGGCGGCGGCCAGCAGGGCCACGGTCGCGGGGAAGAGGACGGGGTGGAGCGGCAGAAAGTCTCGCAGCGGCCAAAGCAGGAGCACGGCGACGAGGGAACCGGCGGTGCCCGGAGCCAACGGGCAGTAGCCTACGCCGAAGAAGGTCGCCAGGAGGTAGGCCGGCGCGGCGGTGAGCCTGGTTTCACCTTTCGGGTCAGTTGGTGGGGTAGCGTGCATAGGTCCTTCTCGATTCTCGGGCCGCCCGGTTCGGGCCGCCCAGTCGCTTTTCCCGGTTATTCCGGGGAATGGCCGGGCCGGCGCCCGGTCCTGGTCGAGAAAAGACAACGAAACGCGGCCGTTCGGGGATTCGCTGCCGCACTCCGAAGTCCTCGTCTCCCGGAATGGACCGGGGGAGGGTGTCCCCTCCCCCGCCCGATTGTCAGAACTTCACCTGGGGGGCCTTCTCGGCGCCCTTGTCGGCCTCGAACATCTCGCGCACGGGGAATTTCCCGCTCATGAACATGCTGACGAAGAAGCCGCGGACGTAGGTGTTGTACTCCTTGACGGAGGCGTTGTAGTCGTTCCGGGCCTGCTTGATCCGGTTTTCGGTGCCGGACAGCTCGTCCTGCAGGGCCATGAAGTTCTGGTTGGCCTTGAGGTCGGGATACTTCTCCACCGTGACGAGGAGCCGGCTGAGGGCGCCGCTGAGTTCGCCCTGGGCCGCCTGGTACTGCTGCAGGGACTTGGCGTCGTTCAGGTCGAGCTTGACCTGGGAGGCCGAGGCCCGCGCCTGGGTGACGGCTTCCAGGACGCCCTTTTCATGCGCGGCGTAGCCCTGGACGGTGGACACCAGGTTGGGGATCAGGTCGGCCCGGCGCTGGTAGGCGCTTTGGATGTTGCCGAACTTCTCCTTGACGTTCTCGTCCATCCGGACGAGGTTGTTGTACATGCTGATGTACGAGAAGATCAGGACAACGACGACGATGCCGATCACCCCGAGCACAATCCACAACGGTTTCATGCACTATCCTCCTGTTTGTAGTCTTCCTGTCACTGGGCGGCGAGGTCCCGGACCACCCCGATGCAGCGTTCGCACACCGTGGGGAAGTCCGCAAATTCGCCGACGCGGGTGGAGTAGTTCCAGCACCGCTCGCACTTGGCGCCCCCGACTCGTTCCACTTGGATGACCGGGGAACCTTCCGGGGTTCCTGCCGCCGTTTCCAGGCGGACGTCGGAAACGATGAAGAGAAAGCGGAGTTGATCCGCGTAGGGGGCGAGGAACGCGGCTTCCGACGGGGCCGCCGTGAGCGTCACCTTCGCTTCCAGGGAGTTGCCGATGGCGCCGGACTGCCGGGCTGTCTCCAGGGCCTTGCTGACCTGGTCCCGCAGCGCGAGGACCTTCTCCCAGCGGCCGGTCAGCTCATCGTCCGCCCAGGCGGACGCTTCCGACGGGAAATCGGAGAGGTGGACCGATTCGGCCAGGGGGGTGAATTCCCGCATCTTCTGCCACACTTCCTCCGTGGTGAAGGGGAGGATGGGGGCCAGCAGGCGGACCAGCGAGTGGAGGACGCCCCACAGGGCGGTCTGCGCACTGCGCCGCTCGGGGGAGGCGGCCCCGGCCGTGTAGAGTCGGTCCTTGAGGATGTCGAAGTAGATGGCCGAGAGGTCCACGGCGCAGAAGTTGTGCAGGATGTGGTAGACCACGTGAAAATCGTAGCGCTCGTACGCCGCTTCGCACTGGGCGGCGACCCGGCCCAGGCGCGCCAGGGCCCAGCGGTCGATTTCCTGCAGCGCCTCGCGGGGAACCACGTGCCGCTGCGGGTCGAAGTTGAAGGCGTCGGCCTGGCGGTCGACCTCCTCCCCGCCGGTTTCCCGGAAGAGGTTGGCCAGCAGGTAGCGCATGGTGTTGCGGATCTTCCGGTAGGCCTCCTTGAGGCGGTCCAGGGATTCCGTGGAGATGCGCAGGTCTTCCTTGTATTCGCAGGAGCCGACCCACAGGCGCAGGATCTCGGCCCCCGCCTCCTTGATGATCTCCTGGGGTTCCACCACGTTGCCGCGGCTCTTGGACATGGCCAGGCCGTCTTTGTCCAGCGCCCAGCCGTGGGTGAGCACTTCCCGGTAGGGGGAGGCGCCGGCGCAGCCCAGGGAGGCCAGCAGCGAGGAGTGGAACCAGCCCCGGAACTGGTCGCCGCCTTCCAGGTACATGTCGGCCGGCCAGGGGTGGTCGGGCCGGGCCTGGCTGAGCGCCCGGTAGCTGACGCCGGAATCGAACCAGACATCCAGGATGTCGAACTCCTTGTCGAACTCGGTCCCCTTGCACTTGGGGCAGCAGGTGCCCGGCGGCAACAGCTCCGAAGCCGGGCGGGCGTACCAGGCGTCCGCTCCTTCGCGGGCGAAAATGTCGGCCACGTGGTGGATGATGTCGCGTCGCATGAGGGTTTCCCCGCAATCCCGGCAAAAGAAGACGGTGATGGGCGAACCCCAGTACCGCTGACGCGAGATGCACCAGTCGGGGCGGTTGGCGATCATGTTGGAGATGCGGTCCTGCCCCCAGGACGGGTACCAGGACACCTTCCCGATCTCTTCCAGGGCGCGCTGGCGCAGGTTCCCCGCCTCCATGGAGATGAACCACTGGGGCGTGGAGCGGAAGATCACCGGGTTGTGGCAGCGCCAGCAGTGCGGGTAGCTGTGGGCGATGGAGTCGGAGTGGAGCAGGACGCCCTTCTCGCGCATCATGGATACAATTTTCGGATTGGCCTCGAAAACACTCAGGCCGGCGTACTCGCCGCCCTCTTCGGTGAAGCGGCCTTCGTGGTCCACCGGGCAGAGGGGCGGGATGCCGTAGCGCTGGCCGGTGACGTAGTCTTCCTGGCCGTGGCCGGGCGCCGTGTGGACGCAGCCGGTGCCCTGGTCGAGGGTGACGTAGTCGGCGAGCACCAGGACGGAGTCCCGTTCGAGGAAGGGGTGCCGGCAGGCCTTTCCTTCCAGCCGGGCGCCCTTGAAGCGGGCGGCCACCGTCGAGCCCTCGAGGCCGCAGGCGGCCATGAAGGCGTTCGCCAGGCCCTCCGCCACGATGTGCACGGTTCCTTCCTTCTCCAGGGCAACGTATTCGTAGTCGGGGTGCAGGGCGATGGCCAGGTTGGCCGGCAGGGTCCACGGTGTGGTGGTCCAGATCACCACGTCCACGTTTTTCCCGGCCAGTTCGGGGACCACCTCGGAGAAGTCCCCCCGGGCCGGGAAACGGACGAAGACCGACGGCGACTCGTGGTCCTCGTACTCCACTTCCGCTTCGGCCAGGGCGGTCTGGCAGGACAGGCACCACAGGACGGGTTTGGCGCCCTGGTGCACGCTGCCCATGCCGACGAAGTCGCCGAACACCCGGGCGATGGTGGCCTCGTAGTCGAAGGACATGGTCCGGTACGGGTTGTCCCAGTCGCCGAAGATGCCCAGGCGCTTGAACTGCTCCCGCTGGATGCCCACGTACGTCTCGGCGTACTCCCGGCACCGGTGGCGGAACTCCAAAATGTCCATCTTTTTCCGGTCGAAGCCCAGTTCGGATTCCATCTTCTTTTCGATGGGCAGGCCGTGGCAGTCCCAGCCCGGGACGTACGGCGCATAGAATCCCTTCATGGATTTGTACTTGACGATGAAATCCTTGAGAATCTTGTTCAGGGCGTGTCCGAGGTGGATGTTGCCGTTGGCGTAGGGAGGCCCGTCGTGCAGAATGTAGGGCCGGCGGCCGGCGTTTTTGGCCAGGGTCTTGGCGTAGAGCCCCAGTTCCTCCCAGAACTTCAGCATTTTGGGCTCGTTCTGGGCCAGGCTGGCCTGCATCTTGAATTTCGTCTTGGGCAGGTTCACGGAATCTTTGACGGTTACGGGCGCGCTCATGGGATCTCCTTCCCGCATAAAATCACGGGGCGGCACTATAACGGAATTTTCTCCGGATGTAAACGTGGCGTTCAGGCGCAGATGCGCGAGACGGCCGGAAAGGGGCGGCCGTCGCCGCCCCGGCCGCCTATTCTGTGCTGACGACGTAACAGTTGGCCGCCTTGTCGTAGAAAGACTGGTTGTACTTGGCTTTGGAGGCCCACAGGAAGCCGATGCCCACGGTGACCAGCGACGAAACCGTGCGGATCAGGCCGCCCACGAAGCCGATGGGCATTCCCGATTTCCCGATCACCCTGATTTTCATGATGCTTTTTCCCACGGTGATGCCCAGGATGCCGTTTCCGGTGGCCAGGTAGATGAGGGGCAGCGCCACGGCCAGGATGATGGAGAATGTGATGCCTTCGGAGGAGATGGTTCGTCCGAGGAAAAACCCCGCGGCAGCCAGGCCGCCGACGATGGGTGCGTCGATCAGGAAGGCGGTCATCCGCTGGTTCATGGTGGCCGGAGCGTACAGCGGTTGGTCGGTCCCGTCCAGGGGGACACTGTTTCTGGCCATGGCGAAGGCCTGCCGGAAATAGGGGACCGTGCCGATCTCGGCCCAGCGGGTTTCGCCCTTGCGGACCATGTCCGTCTCGATGACGGAGCCGGAGTGAATCCACTCCTCCACGGTGCGGATGTCCAGGTCGGTGTAGTACTCCTCCCCGATTTTCAGGGACCAGACCTTTTCTTCCCAGAAGGGGATGGGGCCCTCGCTCTTGGGGGCTTCCTCCCCTTCCCTTTTCTGACTCTCGGCCGCCGCCGGGGCCTGTTCCGGAACGGGCGCGGGCGAGGGGACGCTTTCCTGCAGGCTGGTTTCGAACTGGAATTCCTCCATCAGGGCGTTCTCGACTTCCGCGGAGGCGGCGAGGCCGGGGTTCGTCTCCTCCAGGCGGAGGCTGTCGAACTGCTCCACGTGGCAGGCGGGGCAAATCTTCGCGTCGCCCACGTCCTCCCCGCAAACCGGGCAGATTCTTCCCGACGATTCCTTGGGGATTTCCACCAGGCCGGGGTGCGAAGTCTCGAGCTCGGCGGCCGGCGCCGGGGCGGGTTCCGCCGCGGCCGGCTCCGCCGAGGCGGCCTTGGCCGGCGCGGACGAAGGGAGGATCTTGCTGATGAAGTCGTCGTCCAGTTCGATGGAAGGGGCCGCCCCGGCGTGGGCAGGGGTCCTCGGCGCCGAGGTCTGGTCGAAGTCGATGGGGGTATTGTCGCCGAAGTCCAGTTCCAGGTCGTCCACCGGCGTCCCGCGGGAAGGGGGCGGCGCTTCGGTGGCGGGGGCCGGCGCCGGAGTCTCCGTCTTCCGGCCGCCCAGGATGCTGTCGATGTCCAGATCGAAGGTGGAGGCGCGGGCCATGTCCGTCGTCTTGGAGATGTCCTTCTCGCCGGACGTCTGGATGGGTTCCTCCTCGGATACGCCGGTCCCTTCCAGGAGCGGCAGCCCCCCGAAGATCTCGGCCGTTTTCGGCGACATGATCTGGCCAGTCTGGGAGACGATGATGTCGCCCGTCTTGCCCGACCGATGGGCCTCCTCGTCGATGAAGCGCTTGAGCTTCAGGTCGATGCCCTTGGGCGTCTCGATCTGCAGCATGAAGGTGCAGGCGGGGCAGCGCGCCTTGGTCGGGCGGGCCGGCAGCTTGCTCATGGCGATCCACAGGAATTTCCGGCAAGAGTCGCAACGGAAGGGCACTTTGTCGCGCACCAGGGAGAAGAGGGCGCCCACGTGGGCCTCGACCATGATGGGGTTTTCCAGGCAGAGGATGCTTTTCCCGGTGAGGAAGCGGAACATGTCCTCGCCCATGGAGAGGATCCGCCCGTTCTTGATGATTTCCGTCACCGCGTGGCGGATGCTGTGGTCGATGTTCTTGCTGGGGAAGCGGAACTCGTTCGGCGACAGCGCGGCGAAGGGCATGCGGAACAGCTTGGGGAAGCCGGCCACGCCGATGTCGATGAAGCGGTCCCCGGTATGGTGGTCCCCGGTGCAGTGCGCTTCGACGAAGGTGATGTTCGGGTAGGGCACGTCGATGCGCTTGTCGATGCGGAGGTCCGTGGCGCGGGGGCTGACCCAGCGGCAGTAGTGGACGTCGAAGGAGAAGCCTGGCGGAATGGTCCTCGTCTTGATCAGATAAATCTTGTTGCTGAGAAGTTCAATGTCCATATTGCGCCCTTAAGCCGGTAATTAACGACTATATAACACGTCCGACGGCCGGAACGGAAGAGAAAACGCCTTTTTTGTGGATCATGAAACAATGCGCTTGACAATGTGCTTCCAGGCTGATAAGGTTCTGCAGCTTCGGAGGCGGATTTCCGCCTGCGATAGCGATTGACAACTACGAAAGGAGTCGGAACGTGCCCACTATCAATCAATTGGTCAGGCATAGCAGGGAAAGAGTCAAGATCAAAACCAAGGCACCGGCCCTGCAGGATTGTCCTCAGCGCAGGGGCGTCTGCACCCGTGTGTACACCACGACGCCGAAGAAGCCCAACTCGGCTTTGCGCAAGGTGGCACGTGTTCGCCTCACGAACGGCATCGAAATCACCACCTACATCCCCGGCGAGGGGCATTCCCTGCAGGAGCACAATATCGTGCTGGTCCGCGGGGGCCGCGTGAAGGACCTTCCGGGCGTCCGCTACCACATCGTCCGTGGCACTCTGGACTGCGGCGGGGTAGACAAGCGCAACCAGTCCCGTTCCAAGTACGGCACCAAGCGCCCGAAGGCCTCGGCCGCCAAGAAATAAGCGAGGAATAGAATCATGCCGAGAAGAAGAGAAGTTCCCAAGCGTCACGTTCAACCCGACCCCGTATACAACAGCGAAATTGTCACCAAGTTCATCAACTGCATGATGACGCGGGGCAAAAAGACCACGGCGGAAAGCATCTTCTACGACGCCATGGAAATCATCGCCCGGAAGACCAAGGAAGAGCCTTTCAAGGTGTTCAAGCGCGCCTTGCAGAACGCCAAGCCGCTCATGGAAGTCAAGTCGCGCCGCGTGGGCGGGTCTAACTACCAGGTCCCCGTCGAGGTTCGCATGGAGCGTCAGCAGTCCCTGGCCATCCGCTGGCTGATCGGCTATTCCCGGGGCCGCGGTGAGAAGTCCATGGGCGAACGCCTGGCCTCCGAACTCATCGACGCCTTCAACGAGCGCGGCGCCACCATCAAGAAGCGGGAAGACACCCACAAGATGGCCGAAGCCAACAAGGCCTTCGCTCACTTCCGCTGGTAGCCCCCACAACAGTTCAACGATGGAGAATGCAGTCCGCTCTCGGACTGCATTCTTTTTGAGATACGGTTTTTTCGGAATCACATCCCCGGGTTGGTACCGGACATGCGGTTCTGTTTCCCTTCTATAGGGCAAGGAGCGATCTGGATATGGCACGCACGACCCCACTGAACCGCATTCGCAACCTCGGCATCATGGCGCACATCGACGCCGGGAAGACGACCACCACCGAGAGAATCCTGTTCTATACGGGAATCACCCACCGCCTCGGGGACGTAGACTCGGGCACGGCCACCATGGACTGGATGGTCCAGGAACAGGAGCGCGGCATCACCATCACCTCCGCGGCCACCACCTGCTTCTGGCGCGATCACCGCATCAACCTGATCGACACCCCGGGCCACGTGGACTTCACCGCCGAAGTGGAGCGGTCCCTCCGGGTCCTGGACGGCTGCGTGGCCGTGTTCTGTGCCGTGGGCGGGGTGCAGCCCCAGTCCGAGACGGTGTGGCGCCAGGCCGACCGGTACGGCGTCCCGCGCATCGCCTTCGTCAACAAGATGGACCGCACCGGCGCCGACTTCGTCAACTGCCTGGCCATGATGAAGGCCCGGCTGGACGCCGAGCCGCTGGCCGTCCAGCTGCCCATCGGCAAGGAGGACTCCTTCCTCGGCGCCATCGACCTGATCCGGATGAAGGCCTACTACTACGAGGGCGATTCCCTCGGCGCCAAGTTCGAGGTCCGCGACATCCCGGAAGACATGCGGGCGGAAGCGGAAACCTACCGCGATCGGATGCTCGAGACCTGCGTGGAGATGGACGAGGCCACCATGGCCCGCTACCTGGATGGGGAAGAAGTGACCGAGGCGGAAATCCTGGACTGCATCCGGAAAGGCACCCTGGCCATGAAATTCGTGCCGGTTCTCTGCGGCGCTTCCTTCAAGAACAAGGGCGTGCAGCCGCTGCTGGACGCCATCATCGACTTTCTGCCCTCCCCCCTGGACATCCCCCCCGTCAAGGGGACGGACGAGAAGGGCGAGGCGGCGGAGCGGGCCTCCTCCGACGAGGAGCCCTTCGCCGGGCTGGTATTCAAGATCATGACGGACCCCTACGTCGGGTCGCTGGCCTTTTTCCGGGTGTACAGCGGCCGGGTCGGCTCGGGCTCCACGGTCTACAACCCCGGGCGTCGGGCCAACGAGCGGGTGGGCCGCATCCTCAAGATGCACGCCAACAAGCGCGAGGAGATCGAGGAAGTCTGGGCCGGCGACATCGCCGCCGCAGTGGGGCTGAAGAACGTCAAGACGGGCGACACGATCTGCGACAAGCAGAACCCCGTCCTCCTCGAGTCCATCGAGTTCCCTGCCCCGGTCATCTCCGTGGCCATCGAACCGCGCACCCAGGCCGACATGGACAAGATGGGCGTGGCCCTCAACAAGCTTTCGGCCGAAGACCCGACCTTCAAGGTGAAGGTGGACGACGAAACGGGCCAGACCATCATTTCCGGCATGGGCGAGCTGCACCTGGAGATCATCGTCGACCGGATGCAGCGCGAGTTCTCCGTCGAGGCCCGCGTGGGGCGGCCGGAGGTGGCGCTGCGCGAAACCATCACCCGCAGCGTGACGGCCGACGGCCGGTTCGTCCGGCAGACGGGCGGCCACGGGCAGTATGGCCACGTCAAGTTGACGGTGGAGCCGCTGGAACCTGGCAAGGGATTCGAGTTCGAGAACAAGATCGTCGGCGGGTCCATCCCCAGGGAGTACATCCCGGCCGTGGAGAAGGGCGTCCGCGACGCCATGGACACCGGCGTCCTGGCCGGCTTCGAGATGGTGGACCTCCGCGTCTCTCTGATCGACGGGTCCTACCACGAGGTCGACTCCTCGGAAATGGCCTTCAAGATCGCTGGCTCCATGGGTTTCAAAGAGGCTGCCCGCAAGGCCGCTCCCGTGCTGCTGGAACCCATCATGACCGTGGAGGTGGTGACGCCCGATGAGTACATGGGCGACGTCATGGGCAACCTCAACTCCCGGCGCGGCCGTATTTCCAACCTGGAACGCCGCGGCACCACCCAGGTCATCGCCTCCCGGGTGCCGCTGGGCGAAATGTTCGGTTACGCCACGGACCTGCGCTCGCTGACGCAGGGCCGGGCGACCTACTCCATGCACTTCGCCTGCTACGAGCCCATGCCGCAGCACCTGGCCAAGGAAATGATCGAAGGGAACAAGAAGTCCTGACGGCGGGAATTCCTTCGCCCGGCCGGAACGGGCTTGCAATGAAACGGGGTGTTTGGTTACAATGCGCCGAAAGCCGGAGCGAAAGGTGTTCGGCGGATCTTGAATCCCTTGAGGAGGAACGATGTCCGATTCTTTGGAAGCCCTGGGCATGATCGAAACGAAATCGTTCGCCGCCATGGTGGAAGCGGCGGATGCGATGGTCAAGGCGGCGAAAGTCGTCCTGGTCGGCTATGAAAAGACCGGCGGCGGCTTCGTCACGGCCGTGGTGCGCGGCGATGTCGCGGCCGTCAAGGCGGCCACCGACGCCGGCGCGGCGGCCTCCCGCAAGATCGGCGAACTCGTCGCCGTGCACGTCATCCCGAGACCCCATGCCAACCTGGACGAGGTTCTGCCCATCGTCCCGAAGGCCAAGAAGTAGTTCCCCGGCCAGGCGGTTGCTCGCATGCTGATCGGAAAGGTTCGCGGCACCGTAGTCGCCACACGTAAGGATCCCCGGCTCGAGGGGCGGAAACTTCTGGTGGTGGCCAAGATAGACCCTGAGACCGGGGCCTTCGGCGGGCATTTGGTCGCCGTGGACACGGTCGGGGCCGGCGCCGGCGAGACGGTGCTCATCGTGGCCGGGTCGTCGGCCCGGTTGGCCCACGGCATGAAGGATCACCCCGTGGATGCCTCCATTGTCGGGATCGTGGACGCGATCGAGATCGACCGCTGATCCGCGCGGTGATCCCGGGAACGGCGGGAGATCGACAGGACGGAAAACGAATGCGGCGCCCCGGCGCCGCATTTTGATTTGATCGGGCCGCTCGGGTGCGGCCGGCATCGCGGGAGGACGGTTCCATGACCCCTCTGCCGAAAGATCTGACGTACGAACGGCTGAAGGACCTGGTCGCCTCGGCCGGCATCGTGGGCATGGGCGGCGGCGGGTTCCCCACCCACTGGAAACTGCGGCCGGACCTGACCCACGTGGTGGTCAACGGCGCCGAGTGCGAGCCACTGCTGGACTGCGACTACTTCGTTCTCCGGCACCACTTCGACGAGGTCCTGGAAGGGGCGGAGGCCGTGGCCGCAGCCTGCGGCCGGCCCGCCATCCACATCGCCGTCAAACGCAAGAACGCTTCCCTGCTCCCCGTGCCGGAAACGGCCGGACGACTGCGCTTCGTCACGGTCCTCCTGGAGGACGCCTACCCCTCCGGGGACGAGCTCTTCGTCATCCGCGCCGCCCTGGGCCAGGTTCTGCCCGCCGGCGTCATTCCGGCCCAGCGGGGCGTCATGGTCGGCAACGTCTCCACCTTCCGGGCCATTTCCCGTGCCCTGCGGGGAGAGCCCCTGACCCGCCGATACGTCACCGTGGCCGGCGCGGTGGCCCGGCCCGGAACGTTCGAGGCGCCCGTCGGCGTGCGTTTCGGCGACCTGGTGGAAGCCTGCGGGGGAACGGCGGAACCCGATTGCCGCCTCCTCGAGGGGGGCGTCCTCATGGGCGCGCTCGCCTTCCCGGACGACGTGGTGCGGAAGACCACGTCGGCCGTCATCGCCTTGCCCGAGGGGCACCCGGCAGTGCTCGAACGCGTCCGGCCGCTGGCGCGGAGCGTCCGCTTGGCCGAAAGCGCCTGCTGCCAGTGCGCCCTCTGCAGCGAGGCGTGCTCCCGCCGCCTGCTCGGCCACGACCTCGCCCCGCACCGGATCATGCGGCTTGTCGGCTCCGCCCGCGACTACTCCCCCTACCGCACGTCCGCGCTGTTCAACTGCTCGGGTTGCGGCCTGTGTTCGCTGGTCGCCTGCCCTTTCGGGATCTCCCCGCGGCGCCTCATCCTGGAGGCCCGCAAAAACCTGGCCCGTCCCCCAGCCCCTGCGGGGGAAGACCCGGTCCCCCCGCCCGAGGGGGCCTGTCACAGCGTGCCCACCGCGACCGTCTACCGGCGGCTCGGGCTGCACCGATACCGGTCCGCGCACCGTTTTTCCGGCGAGTTTCCCCTGCCGCCGGCGCTCACCGTGCCCTTCCGCCAGCACGCCGGGAGGGCCGCCGTCGGCGTTGTCCGGGTGGGAGAGCGGGTCGAGGCGGGGCAACTGCTGGGCCGTCCGGCCCCGGACGGTCCCTCGGCCGCCGTGCACGCCCCGGCGGCCGGCCTGGTGGCGGCGGTGGACGAACAGTCAGTACTCCTGAAATTGTTCAGCTGAATACGAACCGGGTGTCTCCCACGATCAGTTTGTCGCCGTAGAGGGCCGCCACGGGGTCGGTGATCCGGATTCCGTTGAGCACGGTGCCGTTGGTGCTGTTCAGGTCCGTGACCATGAGTTTCGGGCCCAGGCGGTTGATCATGGCGTGATGGGAGGAGACCTTCTTGTCGGCCAGGACGATGTCGTTGTCGGGGGCCCGGCCGATCTTGACCTTGCCGAAGAGGGGGAAAGAGGATCCGGCCAGCGGTCCCGTTTCGGCGACCAGGCGCTCGGAGGTGTCGAAGTCCTCCACCAGGGTCTGCTTGACGGTTTCGGCGGCGGCCTCCCCCTCTTCCGGGGCGGTGGCGGATCTGGCCGGGGGCGGAACGGAGACCGTCTCGGAATAGGGGGAGCACGGCGCGCCCGGCGCCTTGGGGGAGGCCGGTTTTCCCGGCGCGTTCAAATCGGGGGGAGGGCCTGCCTCCGGTTTCCCCTGGGAGGACGGGGCGGCCGAAGGGTGAAGCGCCATCACCGTTTCGGCCAGAGACGGGTGCTGTATCGGGGCCGGCCGCTGTTCCCTGGCCCGGTGGAAGCCGGTTTCCGATGCGCCGGGCGGTTCGGCCGCCGGGCGGTTCCAGACGCTTTGCATCGCGGACGGGGGGGGCGCGGCGCCGTATGGGCCGGGCTGGCTGCCGATGGGACGATCGTACGGGCTCGCTGCGGGCGGCAGGGGCGCCGGCGGTTGAGCCGGCCAGGGCGGGTAGCCCGGGACCGGAGGCGTGGCCGGGGATGGCGGGCCGGGATAAGGCGGCGGAGCCGCTGCGGGCGGCCGGGCGGAAGGCGGGTACGGCGCCGGGGGGACCGCCCACGGGGGCGGCGGGGCCGGTGGGTAGCCCTGGCCGGGATAGGCGTCGCGGTCGCGGGACGGGCCATAGCCGGTCTGGCCCTTGCGGGTGGCCATGACGATGAGCAGGACGACGACGGCCACGAAAGACAGGGCGCCCAGGGTGGCCAGGAACCAGAGCAGCCAGGTGGTGTCCTGGCCGGCCTGGGCCAGCGGCGCGGAAAGAGGCGCAGCCAAAGGCAGTGTGAATCGGGGCCCAACCCTGTCGGTCATGTCCTCCGCCTTGCCAAGAGGGTGTCCTGGTTTAAAATGTAGATGCACGCAGCACGGTCCGGGGGTCAATTTTCTCCCACGCGCTTGAGGAAGCCCTTCTTGTCGAGATAGAACTCTTCCATCAGCACGTCTTCGACCTTCTTTCGGAACCCCGTCACCTTCCAGTGCAAATCCTTGAAAAGTTCAAGGATGCGCCGTCGGACACGAGGTTTGCCCTCGCAGTTGACCAGCAGCTCCAAAAAGGCGTCGCGAATCCGCTCCTCCTCCCCGGGATGCCGGGAAAGGACTTCCAGGGCCTTGACCACGACGTCGTCGCTGGGGTCGGCCAGGAAAGGCAGGATGGCCTCCGCGATGTCGGGGCCGGCAAAACCGTCGAGGGAGTCGATGAGGTCGATCTTTTTCTCAGGCACCCGGTTGTACTCCGGGGCGAACTCGCGCAGCGCCTCCAGCACATGTCGGCGGAAAGCCTCGGCGCCGGCGATTTCGCGAAGGAGCTTCAGGGGGTAGACCAGGCTTTCCTTTTCCCGGATGAATCGCAGGATGGAGGGAACGGCTCTTTCGCCCTTCGCCTGGACGAGTTCGTAGACGTAGTGTTTCTCTTCGGCGTCTTCGATGATCTGCGGCATCTGCACCCCGAAGCGCTGCAGGAGGGCGAAAACGGCCTCCTCGCCTTCCATGCCGGCCAGTTCTTCCGCGGCGGCGAAACGCTCGGGGGGCTGGCAGTACTTCTGGCAGAGGCGGCGGGTGAGCTTGTCCACGCGCTTCCGGGCGCGCTGGTCGCGGTAATTGGAAAACACTTCGCGGAGGCTCACGGTCAACCCCTGGCGAAGGTTATTCCGGCGAAGAAATAACCGATTTCGAAGGCCGCCGTTTCCGGGCTGTCCGACCCGTGGACGGCGTTGCGCTGGAGGGTGTTCCCGTACAGCTTCCGAACCGTCCCCTCCGGCGCTGCGGCCGGGTCCGTGGGACCCATGAGCTCGCGCCAGCGGGCGATGGCGTTCTCCCGTTCCAGGACCAGGACGAGGATCGGGCCTTCTGACATGAATTCGACGAGCCCCGGGAAAAAGGGCTTCCCGCTGTGCACCCGGTAAAATCCCTCCGCCTGCCGGTGGGTGAGCTGGAACCGGTCGACGGCGGCCAGTTCAAAGCCGGCGGCCAGGATCATGTCCATGATCTTTCCGGCGTGGCCGGCTTTCATGGCATCGGGCTTTATGATGGCCAGGGTTTTTTCCTTCACCACGAACTCCTGATGGGTTTGACGTTACTTCGTATGGCCGCAGGGCGAAATAGCTTTGGGCGGCCCGTGCCGCCCGAAGGCTGAAATGTTGCGGGTCTTCGTGATAAGTGGTTCTTTTTTAGGCGGGATACACTCAATGGGTAGGTGTTTAATTGGTGTTGTCATGTGTGAATCGTTTGTGACACGAAGACCCGCAACACTTGTATCATGCCACAATTCTCCTTTTCCCTCAACTTTTTTTCACGGGAAGGATTTGTCCGGTTTCGGAGGTGTGACGACGGGCACAACCGGCGATTCCTTCATCCGCGCCAGCAGGTGGGCCACCGCCGCTTCCAGTTGGGCGTCCCGCCCGCCGAAGGTTTCGTGGGGCAGGTTGTCCACGGTCTGGTCGGGCTCCACGCCCCAGCCCTCGATGAGCCA
>CAYTBK010000036.1:0-31497 GCA_964436005.1 uncultured Acidobacteriota bacterium | reverse complement strand
GACATGCAGGAGAGGAACTCGCTCTTGGCCTGGTTGGCGGTGTCGGCCTCCTGCCTGGCCTGGTCGGCCTCGGCCAGGGCGCGCTTGAGTTCCTCCGTCCGTACCTGCAGGTCGGCGGTGCGTTCGGCCACGGTTCTCTCCAGCCGCACCTTCGCTTTCCGCAGCCGCGCCGTGTTGACCCAGACCAGGCTGAAAACGACCAGGCCGCCCAGCAGCGCAAAGCCCGCGTAGGCCCACATTGTCAGGTACCAGGGTGGAAGGACCCGGAAACGGTACACGTCTTCCCGGCTGACCTGGCCGTACAAGTTCTTCGCGCGCAAGTGGAAGGCGTAATTGCCGTCCGACAGCAAGAACCCGTTGACCAGCGGTTTGCCGGCCAGGAAGGCCGCCGCTTCCGGGACGTAGGGGGTTGCCTTTCCCCATTCGAGATGGTAGAGGCCGTTGTGCGTACCGGCCAGGATTCCTTGCCCCGGCCCGCGACCGCCGGGAAGCAGGAATACGACCTCCTCCCGCCGCAGCCGCTCGGCTCCCGGAACCTGGCGCAGGGTGTTCCCCTCCATCGCCTGCAGGCCGTCGGTTTCATCCCAGACGTAGAGCTTCCCCCCGACCAGGAAGGCCAGGTTTGAGGATGGGGAGGTCTGCCAGGTCCGGATCCGTCCCCGGGACCACCGGAAAAGATATCCGTGCGTGCGGAAGTAGACCCCCTCGGTCGTCACGTGGACCGACTGCACCCAGGAGATGGGGTGGGTGGCGCTGACCTCCTCGCTGAGCGGGACATAGCGCAGTTCCCCACGGCTGTCGGGGACCAGCAGGCCGAATTCTCCCACACCGCCGACGTACACGGTCCCCTGGGCGTCCACGGCCAGCGAAATCGCCGCCGCGCTTTTCTTCAGGCCGATCTGGCGCCAGGATACCCCGTCGTATTCCAGGACGCCGCGGTCCGTCGCGGTGTAGATCATCCCCCGCCGGTCCTGGACCACCGCCAGGTTGATGGGCGAGCTCTTCATGTCCTTGGGCAGGTACAGCCGGTGGAAGGGGATCCCGGTTTCGGCGGAACGGTCGGGGAAGGTCGCCGGCGCGGTCCATGCGGTCCCCCAGGCGGCCAGGAGGGGAAGCAGCAGCCGGCTGGCGCCGAACGCGACGGTTCTGCGCAGAAAAACGATTACAAGATTGTCGGCTGCCGAACGGTTTCTGGTCTTCATCTTCTGGATTGCCGGATGAGCAAATGCAGTGAAAACATAGAGGAGCAGCGGACATAATGCAAGAAGAATATCCGTTGAAAAGAAATATGTTCCGCCGGGAGCAAGGGGGCCGGGCAGCTTCGGGCGGGTGACGCCGGAATTGGCTTGCGCGCTCGCCTCCGGTCACCTGCCGGCCGGAAGGCCGTCCAGGGCCTCCTGGAGGACGCGGCGGGCCTCCTCGCCGAAAGCCGCCAGGATGACCCGCTGCGGGTGCTCGTGGGTTTCCAGGAAGTCGCGGATGGTCCGCACGGCGATTTCCGCCGCCGGGACGGCGGGGAAGCCGTACACCCCGGTGCTGATGGCGGGGAAGGCCACCGTGCGGCACGACTGCGCAGCGGCCAGGCGGAGGCTCTCCCGGTAGCAGGAGGCGAGGGTCTCGGCCTCCCCCTGACGGCCGCCGTGCCAGACGGGGCCCACCGTGTGGATGACGTGGCGGGCCCGCAGGCGGAACCCCGGCGTCAGGCGGGCTTCGCCGGCGAGGCAACCGCCCAGCGTCCGGCAGAAGGCCAGCAGTTCCGGGCCGGCGGCGCGGTGGATGGCGCCGTCGACCCCGCCGCCGCCCAGGAGGCTGGAATTGGCGGCGTTGACGATGGCGTCGACGTCCAGGCGCGTGATGTCGGCCGGCTGCACGGAGATGCGCTCCCGCGGGGAAAGTTTCGGCTCCATGAGGTCCTCCGGGATGGGGATAGTCTCTGGTAACCATCAGGGCACAAAGACACGGAACAGCCGGAATTCAAAGAATTAATCACTATGTAACACGTCTTGTTCGAGATCGTTGCGTTCGCTGGCGGCCAGCCGCCTGCGGAAAATCAGCGGGCCGGCGGGGGGAGGGCCAGGGCCACCTGGGCGGCCAGGGCGGCGTTGCTGGCGATGAGGGCGCGGTTGGCCGCCAGGGAGCGCTGGTCCGTCAGTTCGGCCAGCCGGGCCAGCAGGAAAGGCGTGACGGCCTTGCCCGTGATGCCCAGCGCTCCGGCCTCGGCCACCGCCCGCTCGATGGCCGCGTCGATCGCCGCCTTCTCCATGGCCATCTCGGCCGGGATGGGGTTGGCCACCAGCACCCCGCAGCCCAGGCCCAGGTCCCAGGCCGCCGAGCAGATGGCCGCGACCTCCCCCGGCGTGTCGCAGCGGGTGTCCACGCCGAAACCGGACTCCCGGACGTAGAAGGCGGGGAACTCGGCGGTCCCGTAGCCGAGCACGGGCACGCCGAGGGTTTCCAGCACCTCGAGGGTCAGGCCGATGTCCAGGATGCTCTTGGCCCCGGCGCAGACCACGGCCACCGGGGTCCGGGACAGTTCCTGCAGGTCCGCCGAAACGTCGAAGCTCTGGGCCGCGCCGCGGTGAACGCCCCCGACGCCCCCCGTGGCGAACACCCGGATGCCGGCCAACCGGGCGGCGATCATGGTGGCCGCCACCGTCGTGGCCCCCAGGCCCTGCCGGGCGCAGGCCACGGGCAGGTCCCGCCGCGACAGCTTGGCCACCGGTTCGCGGCCGCGGGCCAGGCGCTCGATCTCTTCTTCGGACAAGCCGATGCGGATGGCGCCGTCGATGACCGCGATGGTGGCGGGGCAGGCCCCGGCCTGCCGGATGATTTCCTCCAGGCCGCGGGCTGTCTCCACGTTGGCCGGGTAGGGCATGCCGTGGGAGATGACGGTGGACTCGAGGGCCACCACGGGGCGCCCGTCGCGGCGGGCCGCCCCGACTTCCGTGGAGAAGACGGGGCCGAAGGCGGGGGCGGAATGGCGGGAAAGGTCAGACACGGAACACCTCCGGGCCGAGAGATGGGCTGACGGCGCCGGTGGCGGCGCAGGTCAGGGCGGCCGCCCGGCGTCCGGCCTCCAGGACCCGGTCCAGGGACAGGCCCTGGAGCAGGCCGTAGAAAACGGCGGAGAACAGCGCATCGCCGGCGCCGGTGACGTCGCGCACCGTGGCGGGCGCCGCCCGCAGGCGGCGCTCCGTCTGCCCGTCGGCATAGACGAAGCCTTCCGGGCCGAGCGAGACCATGGCCCGCCGGGCGCCCTGGGCGAGGAGGGCCCGGGCGCAGGCGCAGGCTTCGTCAACGGTCTCGCAGGGCAGGCCCGTGAGCGCCGCGGCTTCGCCGCGGTCGGGTTTGAGGAAGGCGCAGCCCGGAATGGCGGGCAGGACGTGCCGGGAGCGTTCCGGCGACACGGTCTCCAGGGCGTAGGGGATGCCCGCCTCGCGCATGGCGGCGGCCAGCCCGTTGATGGCCCGGGCGTTCAGGTTGGCGTCGAGGACGGCGCCCTGGAAGGAACCCAGGTCGGGCAGCGTGGCCATCGCTTCCTCGGTGCGCACCAGGGGCGTGCCGTTGGCGCAGAACCCCTTTTCCAGCGCCCCGTCAGGTTGCAGCAGGGCGATGTAGACGCCGGTCCGCTCGCGCCGGGCCAGGCGGGTCTCGATGCCCAGGCGGGAGAGGCTCTCGAGCAGGAACCGCCCGAGGAAGTCGTCGCCGGCGTCGGTGACCAGGGTGACCCGGGCGCCCATCCGCGTCAGGTTCTCGGCGACGTTGCGCCCGGCGCCGCCGGCGCTCCAGAGGATGTCGCCCTCGTTGGAGGCGTCGGCCTGGACGCGCGACGTGGGGCGGGCGATGAAATCGACGATGCAGCTGCCGACCACCAGGAGGCGCATCAGGCCTCCGTGCCGGAGGGCGCGGCGCCCCGCAGTTCCTGCAGGCGGGAGACGAAGCGGCGGACCCGCTCGGCCTCCACCGGCCCGTCCCAGCTGCCGCCGGTCTTGAAGTGGCTGCCCACGATGAAGGCGTCGGCCAACCCGGCGTAGTCGTGCAGGTTCTCGCAAGTCATGCCGGAGCCCACGACCACGGGAAGCGTGAAGGCTTGCCGGACGGCCTTCAGTTCGGCGCCGGCCGTGGCGCGGCCCGTGGCCACGCCGGTCACGACCAGGGCGTCGGCCCCGAAAAAGGCCGCGGCGCGGGCGGTTTCGGCGATATCGACGTCCGCGGTGAGGGCGTGGCTGGCGTGCTTCTTCTTGATGTCGGCCCAGATGGCGATTTTCTCCGCCCCGATGTCGCGGCGGTAGCGCAGCAAGTCGCCCGCACAGCCGTTCATCAGGCCCTCGTCGGCCACGTGGGCGAAGACGAAGCCCTCGGCCCGGATGAAGTCGAGGTTGGCGGCCAGGGCGGCGGCCAGGGCTTCCCGGTTGGCGCCGGCCAGGATCTGGATGCCGGTGGGCAGGCCCGAAGCCTCGCGGGCGATGCGGCCGGCCTGGGTCATGGCGGCCGTGATCTCCGGGCCCACGCTGCGGTTCAGGTAGGGCACGTCGTGCATGTTCTCCACGAGCACGGCATCGACGCCGCACTTCCGGTAGAGGCGGGCTTCCTGGCCCACCCGCTCCAGGACACGGCCCAGGTCGCCGTCGTAGCGCGGCGTGCCGGGCAGGGCCCCCACGTGGATCATGCCCACCAGGCGGGGGGCGGTGAAGTCCAGCGTGCCCGCCGCAGAAACGCTTCCCTGGTTTTCCGGCGTTCGATTGTCCATGGCGCCCCTCCTTTCCCGAATGTCCTGGAAGAAAATCCAGTATAGCCGCAACCGCTTCGGAGGGTCAAGGATCCAATGCCCTACTTCCCGCCGGCGCCGGGGTCAAAAACCGAAGAAGCTGGCAAGATGTCGGCGGTCCGGGGATGGAGCGCCGGCTTCCACCCGGCACCTGGTGCTGGAGACGAAGGGAAGAGCCGGCCAGATGCCGGCGGGCCGGGGGTGGCGCCGGCGGGGTGGATCCGGCCGGCGCAACCGCCGGGGACGGTCAGCGGATCTGGTACGCCATCAGGGAGGTGCCGTGCCGCACGAAGAGGGTGCCGTCCTTGATCACCGGGTGGGCCCAGTGCTCCTTGGTCCCCCGGGTCACCTTCAGCGTGCCGCAGGTCGTCAGGGTTACGCCGGCGGGCTTGACCAGGGTCACTTCGCCCTTTTCGGAATAGTAGTAGAGCATGTTGTCGGCGGCGATGACCGCGCCGGGGCCCAGGGGCAGGGAGGAGAGGACCTTGCCGGTGCCGGCGTCGACGCCGATCAGCTGCTTGCCGGTGGGGTAGGGGGAATACAGGCCGTTGCCGAGCTTGACGAAGCCGCCCATGTAGTTGTCGATGCCAGGGTTGCGCCAGACCTGGCGGACGGTCCGGCCGTCCTTGGACAGCGACAGCTTCACCGCTCCGTTCCCGTCGCCGGCGAAGTAGTACAGGAAGCCCTGCTCGTACCAGACGGTGTTGCTGTGCGTGTCACCGACGCCGGGGGCGCGCTTGGCCACGGGGGTGTTGTCCTGCTCGTGCCGCCAGAGAAGATCGCCCGTCTTGGCGTCGATGCCCAGCAGGGAGTAAGCGGTGAAGGTGACCACAAGGTTGCGGCCCGTCAGCTTGACGAGGTTCGGCGAGTTGTAGGCCGGGGTTTCGCCCTGGGCGCGGCAGTTCCAGACCAGTTGGCCCGTGAAGCGGTTCAGGGCGACGACGTTGTAAACCGGGCCGCCGGGAACCAGGAAGACCCGGTCGCCGTCGACGAGGGGGGATTCCGCCTGGCCGTGATACGGCAGGCGCCCCTGGAAGTCCTTCACCATGTCCACGGCCCAGCGCTTCTTGCCGGTGCCGGCCTCGAAGCAGGCCAGCACGCCGTTGCCGGAGCAGACGTAGACCAGGTCGCCGACCACGGTGGGCTGGGAGCGGGACCCGGCGTAGCTCCGGACCCACTCCTTCCCGAACTCGCTTTTCCAGAGCAATTTGCCTCGCCGGTCGAGGGCGAACAGGGTGGACAGGCCGTTCACTTCCCCGGTGACGAAGATCCGGTCCGCCGTGACGGTGGGCGAGCCGTAGCCGTTGCCGATGCCGTCGGCGGCCCACAGCATGGTCGGCCCGGCGGCCGGCCAGCTTTTCAGGAGGCGGGTTTCCGGGTAGATTCCTTTCCGGTCGGTGCCCCGCCACTGGGAAAGGCGCTGGGCCTGAGCGGCGGCGGAAAGGGTGAAGAGGGTGGCGGCGACGAGGAATAAGGCGGTTTTCTTCATGGCGTTAATACACTCGCTCCTTGTGGTTTGGGGCGGACGGGGCCAGCCAGCATGGGCCTCCTCCCCGCCGCCGTCGGAAGGCAAACGCGATCTTACGTCGGGGGAACGCCTTTTGTCTGAGCTTTCCTGCAACAATTCACCCGTCCGGACCGTATCCCGGTCTGCCGGCAAGATCCGAAAACCATGACGAGCAACCAACTGAATATGCTGAAATTTGCCGCTCATTCCCACGATTCCCGCAGGGGAGACCTGGCCAGGCCAGGTGCCGGCCCGGCGATTTTCGCACAGGCCGCCCAGCGGTTCCGTTCTCCTGAAACGAAAAGTCGATTCCCGCGCGCGTTTCGCCTCCGCCGGTGGCTGGGCGGGGCGGCCGTGATCCTCTGTCTGGGTGCCTGGCTGGCGTCAAGGCCGCTGGGGCCGGAGCAAATGGAATCCTCTTCCGTTTCACCTGGCGTGCCTTCCGAGACGGTGACCATCCCTTTCGTCACGGACCATTACCGGATGATCGTAGAAGTGGGGTTCCCCAAAAGGGACGGGACGGTTCGCCGGGCCGCCGCCTGGGTCGACACCGGCAACGCTTCTCTGGCTCTCACAGCCGGCCTGGCCCGCGAACTGGGACTGCCCAAAAGCGGGGAGGCCAAGCCTGTCATCCCCACGGTCCTTCTTGGCCAACGGTCGCTGGACACGTCCGCTGTGCCGGTGAAGATCCGGCCCGGCCAGTGGATCATGCCCGGCGTGCCGGCGGAGGTGCAGCTGCCCCCGTCGGTCTTCCGGGGACTGCATGTCGTCATGGACTACCCGGCGAAGCAGTTGACCGTGGCTTCCCCGGGTACCCGGACGCCACGTGGGAAACCAGTGCCTTGCGTCATCCACCCGGAAACGGGCTTGCTGCAAATACTGGCCGACGTAGGGGGCGAGCCGGTTTCCCTGGCGGTGGACAACGGTTCGGCGGGCACCTGGATCTCGAACAGACTGGCCGGGGCCTGGCGGTCCCGCCACCCGGACTGGCCCCAGGCCACGGGGGCCGCGGGGTCTGCCAACTTCTTCGGCTTCCCCTTTGAGGCCGCGGGCGGGCTGCTGAGGCTGCCCCGGATGGACATCGGGCCGGTGGCGTTTACCCGCGTCCAGGTGCTGGGATTGGACCAGGAGCTGTTCGACTGGTACTCGCAGAAAACGGTCCGTCCCGTGGACGGTTTCATCGGGGCCAACGTTCTGCGCAACGTCAGGCTAGAAATCGATTTCCACCGCGGCATGACCTGGTGGAACCCCGGCCCGTCCACCGATTGCGCCGAGCCGCCCATGGTGGGGCTGACCCTGCGGCCGGAGGCGGACGGAACCTGGACGGTGGCGGGGGTCGTTCGCCAAGGCGAGCAACCGGTACTCTCGGGCATCGAACCGGGTGACCGGCTGGTGGCCGTGAGCGGGCTAGAAACGGCCCGCGCCACCATGGGCGCCGTCGTGGAGGCACTGCGGGGACGGGCAGGGGAAACACGGCGCCTGGCCCTGGAACGCGCCGGGAAACGGCTGCAGGTAGACGCCCCGGTGACGGTTCTTCCTAGATAGTAACAATGTAGAAAAATAGTAATTGCGAGAAGGATAATTTTTCGAGGAGTCGGCCATGAAAGTACGGAAATATTTCATGATTTTTGTGAATTGCCTCTCTGCCGCGCTGTTCTCGGCAATTGCCTTTGCCCAGGGCGGGGGCGTTCCCTTCGATTCGCCCCGTTGGAAGATCGTGGGCGGGAAAGCCGGCGAATACCTGGGACGCCCGGCCTTCATGGGAACGGCCCTGCTCCCGGACGCCGCTTTCGGGAACGGCGTGATCGAGTTCGACGTGGCGGCGACCGGGGCGCGCTCCTATCCCGGTGTGGCCTTCCGCACCATGACCGACGGTTCCTGGGAGCGCGTCTACCTGCGCCCGCACCGGGCCGGCGCGACGGCTGTGCCCCTCTACCCGGACGTGGTGCAGTACGTCACCGCCTGGAACCGGGCCGACTCCTGGCAGCTGTACAACGGCGACGGATTCACGGCCGGCGCCCCCATCCCGCTCGGCCGCTGGTTCCACGTGCGGTTGGAGGTGAAGGGCACCCAGGCCCGGGTGTTCCTCGACGGCAGCGAGACGCCCGCACTCCGCATCCCCCACCTCCTGCACGGGGACCGCCTGGGCGGCCTGGCCCTCATGGGGCCCGCCGACGGTTCGGCCTGGTTCTCCCGGTTCTCCTACCGGGCCGACGACGCGCTCTCCTTCGCCCCGGCTCCCCTGCGCGACCTGCCGGCCGGGGCCGTCACCCGGTGGGAGATTTCCCAACCCTTCAAGCTGATGCAGACGGACCTGGAGGCCTGTCCGGCGGGCCGGCTCGAGTGGCAGCCGCTGGTCGCGGACGACACCGGCCTGGTGGACATCTCCCGCCTCGTCCCGCGCAGCCCCGGCGGCCCGGACCTGGTCTATGCCCGCACCGCGGTGCGCGCCGAGAAGGACGGCCCCCGGCGGTTCGACCTCGGCTACAGCGACGTCGTGCGGGTCTTCGTGAACGGGAAGCTGGTGTACGGGGGCAACAGCGTCTACGGTTCGCGGGACCCGTCCTTCCTGGGCATCCTCGGCTACAACGACACCCTCACCCTGCCGCTGCGCCAGGGGGAGAACGAGGTGATCCTGGCCGTGGGCGAATTCATGGGGGGCTGGGGCTTGGCCTTCCGCGACGGCGAGGCGGTGTTCGCCGCCCCGCAGTTGACGCGGGCCTGGGAGACCGCCGCCACCTTCCGGATGCCCGAGTCGGCCGCCTACGACGCGGCGCGTCAGGCCGTCTACGTGTCGAATTTCGACGCCTACAACCCGGGGGGGGAACCGGGGCGGCAGAGCATCAGCCGCCTGGGCGTCGACGGCCAGGTCGACCGGCTCGACTGGGTGACCGGGCTGCAGAATCCCGCCGGCCTTTGCGTCGTCGGCGACCGCCTCTATGCGGCCGAGGCCAATTGCCTGGCCGAAATCGACATCGTCGGCGCCAAGGTGGCCCGCCGCGTCGAGATCAAGGATTCCGTAATGCTGAACGATGTTTGCGCAACAAAAGACGGAATCATATTCATCTCCGACCCGCGGGCCGCCGCGATCTTCCGCCTTGCCGGAGGCCAGGCCGAAACATGGCTGCAGGACCCCCGGCTCGGGCAGGCCAACGGCCTGCTCGTGGAGGGCGGCCGGCTGCTGGTCCTGGTGAACGCCGACAGCACCCTGAAGTCCATCGACCTGGCCACGCGCGAGATGAAGACGGTGGCCGTGTTCGGCCCGGGCCTCCTGGACGGGCTGAAATCGGACGGGCAGGGGGGCTTCCTGGTCTCCCAGAACGAGGGGCGGCTCTACCAGGTGACGGCGGACGGGCGGGCGACCAAGATTCTCGACACGTCCACCGCCGGCGGGCCCATCGCGGACTTCGAGTACGTGCCCGCGCTGCACCGCCTGGTCGTGCCGCAGTTCTACGCCAACCGGGTCAGTGCCTGGGACTGGCGGAAGTAACCCTGGAAACACAGAGACAGGAAGACGCAGACCCAGACAGTCCGGGACGGGGCTTGCCAAATGTCTAAACGATTAAATCGCAAATTTCGGTATATAGGACAATTGTAGCCGCCAGTCCCTACAACCCGCGCTGGTTCGGCTCGCTGCCAGCGCCAGAGGCGGCCCGCCTCTGGCGGGCTTTCCCCTGGCGGGCTGCGCCTCCGCGATGAAATGGAACTTAATGAATGTCGAAGCGGCGCTTGGGCGGCTCGTCGCGGCCCCCCTGGAGCACCCGGAACTTGCGCCGGTAGTAGGCGCCCTTGGCCCGCAGGTACCAGTAGCGCAGGTCGCTTTTCAGCGTGCGGTGCTTGAGCAGGAGGAAACCGAACAGGAGGCCGCCCAGGTGCGCCATGTGGGCGATGCCGTCCTGGAAGTTGGTCATGGCCAGGAGGAACTCGAGCGCGGCGAAACCCAGCACCAGGTACTTGGCCCGTACCGGCAGAACGAAGAACAGGAGCAGCCAGCGGTTCGGGAAGTAGAGGGCGTAGGCCAGCAGCAGGCCGTAGACCGCCCCGGATGCGCCGATCATGACGGTCCCGGCCAGGGCGGCCGGCATCAGCGCGGCCAGGCCGAGCTGGCAAAGAGCGGCCCCTACTCCCGTGAACAGGTAGTAGAACAGAAAGCGGCGCCGCCCCATGACGTTCTCGCACTCCGAGCCGAACATCCACAGCACGAACATGTTGAAGAGGATGTGGAACAGCGGCCCGTGGAGGAACATGTAGGTGAAGAGGCGCCAGATCTGCCCTTCGGACCAGACCTTGAACGGGATCATGGCCAGCCAGTAGTCCAGCCGGCCCAGGTCGGCGTTCACCGCGGTCCGGTCGACGGTCAGGGCGATGTAGACGGCGACGTTGATGCCGATGAGGACGGCGACCATCCCCCGGAATGGCGGGTAGGGCGAGGCCTGGTAACTGGCGGAACCCCTCATGGCTTCTTCTCGGTAATCTGCTGGACGTCCCGGATGATTTCCAACTGGCGCTGGGCGATGTATTGGGAGATGAATATCTCGTTCTTCGTGTCGGGAACGATCTTGGCGATGACCTTCGGGGGGAAGGATTCGCGCAAGGTCAGAACTTTCCCGTATGTTTGGATCGCCATGTAGTAGCGGGTCTGCTTGTTTTCCAGCTGGAAGGAGATGCCGATGGGGTCCTCGGGGGACATGGGCATGGGGGTAAGCAGTTCGATGCTGACACCCGTCACCGAGAGGTCGACGAGGATGCCCTGGCCGTCCTGCCCGTTGCAGTTGACCAGAACGGTCACCTGGGTGTCCGGCTTCACGCGCACCGCCTCGCGTTTGTTGGGCGAGTGGTCCGTGTAGATCAGGCCGCCGATCACGGCTTCCAGGGAGTCCAGGTCGATGGCTTCCAGCCGGCCCCGGACCGCCTTGCTCAACTTTTCGCTGGTGAAGAACGCTTTGCCCTCGGCCTTCAGGGGAAGGCTGTGGATGGGCTGAAGGCCGACGCGCATGTTCTGGTTCCCCACGTGGGCCACGCGGACCGGGAGGGAGATGATGACCTCCTGGTACAGGACGTGCATGTGCAGGCTGGAACCGGTGGAGACCATGTGCTTGAGCTCCTGCATGACGAACTCGTCGGAGGGCACGTTCGTGTCCGGCTCGGACAGGGCGGCCGGCTGGACCGAGGGCGTGTCCAGCTGTTCGAAGGCCTCGATGTAGTTCCCGAGGTAGGAAACGGTTTCCTGCAGGGTCTTGAGCGAGCTTTCGCGGGCGAACAGGTAGTAGGTGAAGTCGTAGATGGTCAGGAAGACGGCCTTGGCCAGGGCGACCTTGACCTCCAGGGACTTGGAGAAGGCCTTGGCTCCGGGATGCAACGATTCGGGGGGCTCGAACAGGCAGATGCTCTCCCAGACCATCCGGGCGAAGACCTGGAGGTCCTCCTTCTCGTAGCCGGAGGGGGAGACCAACCCGCAGATGTGCAAAAAGTTGGCCGTGAATTTTTCCTGGTACTCGAGAAAGAAGGCCGAGTAGCGTCTGGGGATCAGGACTTTGTCGGAATAGATGATCAACGTCGCCGCCGTTCCGTCTAAAAGTCGGCAATACTCTACATTGGATGCGGTTCGGGGGGCAACCACTTTTATTGCCGAAAGGACGTGAACTTTTCCCGATCCTTCCCCGTATAAGCGCTTTGAATCGACACCGAGGAAGGTACAATGGCATCCATCACCGCTGTCCCCGTCCTGATCCAGGAAAAGAAGAAGAAAAAGATACCGGTCCTGGGCGAACTCCCTGTCGTCTGGGAGGCCCTCAAGATCGCCCTTTTCTCCATATTTTCGAACAAGCTGCGCTCGTTTCTCACCCTGATCGGGATCATCATCGGGGTGGCTTCCGTGGTGGTGGTCGGCGCCTTCATCAGCGGCATGGAGCTCTACGTCACCGAGAACATCACCAGCATTCTCGGCAGCAACTCCTTCATCGTCGCCAAGATCGCCGGCGTCAACATCACCCGCGAGGAGTGGGAGCAGCGGATGCGCACCCACAAGGACATCCTGAAGGACGACTACGAGGCCGTGCTGCACAACTCCAAGCTGGCGCTGGACGTGGCGGTGGAGGTGCAGACGAGCGAGGACCTGCGCCACGAAGGGCGCGACCTGTTCGACGTCCGTTTCGTCGGGGCCACCGCCAACCTGCCGGACATCAGCAACCTGGTGGTGGATTCCGGGCGTTTCCTGCTGCCCTTCGAAATCGACAGCGCCCGCCCGGTCTGCGTGGTCGGGTACTCCATCGTCAACGAGTTCTTCCAGAACGTGGACCCCATCGGGAAAGTGCTCAAGGTGAAAGGGGTCGACTTCACCATCGTCGGCGTTCTGACCAAGCGGGGATCGTTCATGGGCATGAACATGGACAGCATGATGTACATCCCTTTCAGCGTCTATCAGAAGATCTTCGGGCTGCGGCGGGGCCTGACCATGCGGGTGAAGACCACGCCCGAGGACTTCGAGGCCTGCCAGGACGAGGTGCGGCGCATCCTCCGGCAGAAGCGCGGCTTGCAGGTCGGGCGCAAGGACAATTTCGACATCATGTCCACGGACGAGATCAACCAGCAGGTGGAGTCTTTCTCCTCCACCGTCTCCATGGTCGTCATCCCGGTCACGTGCATCGCCCTGGTGGTGGGCGGGATCGTCATCATGAACATCATGCTGGTTTCGGTAACCGAACGCACCCGTGAGATCGGCATCCGTAAGGCCATCGGGGCCAGGCGGTTCGACCTGCTCATGCAGTTCCTGATCGAATCGGCCATCCTGGGCCTCTGCGGCGGTGCCATCGGGATATTTGCGGCCTGGGCCCTGTGCCGGGCCTTGGCCGGGGCCTTCGACCTAAGCCTGGCCATCACGGGCGGCTACATCACGCTGTCGCTGGTCGTTTCCGGGGGGATCGGCATCATCGCCGGCATGTACCCGGCCATCAAGGCCTCCCGTCTCGACCCGATCAAGGCCCTGACCTACGAAACGTAAGAGGTGGAATGTGACAGGACAGCAGCGCAGGCGCGTCTGGCTGGAAAACTTCTTCCAGGCCTTTCAGACAATTTATTCCCATAAGTTCCGGTCTTTCCTGACCGTTCTGGGCGTCTTCATCGGGATCGTGACGGTGGTTCTCGTGGCCTCCATCCTCACCGGGATGCGGAACAACATCGTGAAGATGGTGGAGGAGTACGGCACGAACAACATCTACGTCTTCCACCTGAATACGGGCATCCGGATGGGGCGGCCCTCCCGGAAGGAGTTCCAGCGCAAGCCCCTCAAGCTCGAGTTCGCGGACGTGATCCGCCAGCGCTGCCCGGCCGTCGAATCTGTCGCCTACAACATCTACCCCCGCTATTTCAGCGGTTCCGTCAAGTACCAGGGGACGGAGTACAAGGACGCCCAGTACCTCGGCGTTTCACCCAACTACTTCGAGACGGTCAACATCGAGATCTCTCAGGGGCGCCCCCTGAGCACCGCCGACGACGAGCACCGCATCAACAACTGCGTCATCGGCCCGGAAGTGGCCAAGGCCCTCTTCCCCTTCTCGTCACCCGCGGGGAAAGAGGTCACCCTGAACGGGAAAGCCTTCATCGTGGTCGGCGTGGTGGCCAAGCGGAAGGCTTCCTTCTTCGGCGAGTCGGAAGAGGACAACCAGATCTTCATCCCCTGCGGCACCATGCAGAAGCTGTCTCCCCGCGACGAGTGGGTCCTGCTGACCATCCGGGCCAAGGACGGGATGCTGCCGAAAGCGCAGGACCAGGTGGAAACCACGCTCCGCACCGTGCGCAAGTTGCGGGCCGGGGAAGAGAGCGACTTCTCCATGTCGACGTCGGACTCGCTCATCACCCAGTTCGACTCCATCACCGCGGCCATCGGCCTCATCACCATCGCCATCTCCTCCGTCGGCCTCATGGTGGGTGGCATCGGCGTCATGAACATCCTGTTGGTGTCGGTGCGGGAGCGGACCCGGGAAATCGGCGTCCGCAAGGCCATCGGCGCCAAGAAACGGGACATCACGGTCCAGTTCCTCATCGAAGCGATGACCCTGACCGGCATCGGGGGGGTGGCCGGCATTGTCGCGGCCGCCACACTCGGGTTCCTCATCTCTCTCGTCTTCCCGACGATCCCGGCGGTCATCCCGATGTGGGCCGTGGTCACCGCCTTCATGCTGTCGGTCTTCATCGGCCTGCTCTTCGGCGTCTGGCCGGCCACGCGCGCCGCGCGACTGGACCCCATCGAGTGCCTGCGCTACGAGTGACGGTTCCGCCGGAAGCGGGCCCGCCGGCACCCGGTCGGGGCCTTGACCTGAGCGCTTGCCCAGGGCCCGCACGCGAAGCCGCGAAGTCCTCGAAGAAGAGCGGGTTGACCGAGCGGTGCGGCAAGCAATCGCCATCCGCTTTTGCCAGAATCCAGCGGATTCAGGCCGGTTCCCCCGATTCGTCTCCGGACGCGCCGAGCAGCCCGGCCGAGGCCTCCGAAGCCTGGCGGTAGACCTGCCCCAGGGGCAGGCCGGCCCGCGCGGCGGCCCGGCGGCAGGACTCGTACTCGGGCGAAGCCTTGACGGTGCGGCCCTGCCAGCGGCCCAGCTTGACTTCCACCGGTCCCGCGGCGGTTTCCACTTCCACAGTCTCCCGTTCCAGTTCCCAGCGCTGGCAGCGGTGCGCCCGCACGCCGAAGGTGGAAGTTTCCCGGAGCAGCATGTCCCGGAGGCGGGGGCTGTCGGCCGGGCGGCACAGCACCGTCAGCAGTGTGCCCGGACGGAACTTCTTCATTTGCACGCTAACCAGGAACACGTCCAGGGCCCCTGCCTCCGGCAGGCGGACGGCCAGGTCGCCGAGCAGTTCGGGGTTCATGTCGTCCAGGTTGCACTCGAGCACGTCGATCTCCCCGCCTCCTTGACCTCGCATGAGTTCTTCGGATTCGAGAAGCATCGCCCGGAAGATGTTGGGATTTCCCGGCGTCTCCCGGCGGCCGGCGCCGCAACCTGTCGCCAGCAGCCGTCCGGACAGGGGCCGGCCCGGGTCGGTCACCAGGGTCTTCAGGATGGCCGCCCCGGTGGGGGTCAGGGTTTCCTGGCGCTGGGGGCCGGCAAAGACGGGGAACCCGCGCAGGAGGACCGCCGTGGCCGGCGCCGGGACCGGCAGAAGGCCGTGGGCGGTGGCGACGGTACCCGAACCGACGTTGGCCGGAGTGCAGGAGCAGCGGTCCGGCGCAAGCCAGCAGACGGCCGCCGCCGCGCCCACCACGTCCAGGATGGAGTCGACGGCGCCGATCTCGTGGAAGGCCACGTCAGCCGGATCGACCCCGTGCACCTGGCCCTCCGCCTCGGCCATGACCCGGAATATGTCCAGGGCAAGGGCCTTGACGGGCGGCGCCAGGGGCGACTGCTCGATGAGGCGGCGGATGTCGGCGTGCTTGCGGTGGGGATGGTGATTTCGGTGATGGGAGGAGAAGGGGCGGTCCTGTTCGCCAGGGGATTTCGATTCGTCTCCGCCCCCGTTCGGGTGCCCGGCTTCTGCCGGCAGGGCGTCGAATTTCACCGCCCGCAACCCGCTCCGGCTGACGATCCGGCTGGCCACGAAGGCCCCTTCCGGTATGACGGCCGCCGCGGCGTCGCGCACGGTTTCGAAGGGCACGCCCAGGTCCAGGAGGGCGGCCACGAACATGTCCCCGCTGCAGCCGCTGGAGAGGTCGAAATGAAGTGCTTTCATGCTGGTAATCCGTTTTTGGCGAGGGAGAAAAATGAGGCCGAGCGCTTTCCCGGGCCAATTTTTTTTTGTGCAATGGCCTGGATGTGTTATATGATGCGCTTTCGGTGAATGCAAGCCGAAAGGTGTGGTTGCATTGACCGTTCCCCCCGGCCGCGAGGCCAGCGGGCGTCCAGGACGCCGAATCCAGTCAGGAAGGAATCAAGATGATCTCGACAAGCAGCTGTCGCCAGGGGCGGCAGGTATGGAATGCACTGTTCTTGCCGGTCTGCCTGATCGTTGCGGTAATGGCCGCCTGCAGCAAACCCGGCGCACCGGCGCCGGGCGGGCCGGTGGCGTTCCAGGCCGGGGAGGCCAAGGTCAGCGCTTCCGACGTGGACACCTTCGTCCGCATGAACATGCCGGCTCGCGGACGGGAAGAGCTGAAGACGCCGGAAGGCCGGAAAAAGCTCATCGAGGCCGTGGAAACCATGGTCGTCTTCGGCGAAAAAGGCCGTCGGGCGGGCCTGGACAAGACACCGGAATACCAGGCCATGATGCGGATTTCCGAATACCAGATCCTGGCCAAGCTGTTCCTGGAGAAGGAAGTGGCCGACAAGTGCAAGGTGTCCGACGCCGAGGCGCTCGCCTACTACAACTCCCACCAGGACCAGTTCCAGGGCGACCGGGTCAAGGTTCGACACATCCTGGTCAAGGACCCCGCCGCGGCGATGGAGATCCTCCGCGCCGTCCAGGCGGACCCGGCGGCGTTTGCGGTCCAGGCCGCCAAGGTGTCTCTCGACTCGTCGTCCCGCGACAAGGGCGGCGAACTCGGCTGGCTCGAACGGAACGGCACGGCCCCGGAATTCGAGAAAGCCGTCTTCGCCGCGCCGGTGGGAATCATGAACCAGCCCGTGCGGAGCCGCTTCGGCTTCCACATCGTGGAGGTCCAGGACAAGCAAAGCGGCGTTCGCCCCTTTCCCGAAGTGAAGGAAATGATCGTGCAGGGCATCCAGAAGAAGAAGCAGGCCGAGATGTTCGACAAGACGCTCGAGTCGAGCAAGAAAGAGATCCCGGTCAAAGAGTTCCCCGCCGTCATCGACAGCCAGGTCGGCAAGAATTTTTAATCCAGCAGCAGGAAAGCCATGGCCAGAATGAATTACCTCGAAGCCGTCGCCAAGATCATCAGGGAGGCCGGAAAGCCGCTTTCCTGCCAGGACATCGCCAACTCCGCCATCGAGCAGAAGCTGATCGAGCCCCAGGGGGCCGACCTTTCGGTCGTTCTCAACTCGCTGATCATGCAGGACCTCAAGCTGAAGGGCCTGCGCTCCGAGTTCTCGCGCATCGGGGCGGGGATATACACGCTCCGCCAACTCATCTACCGCAACGCCTCCGAGATCGGCGCCGGGCTGGAAACCGACCTGGAACCCCAGGACGCGCAGCCGGTGTGGGACAAGGACCCCAACGTGCCGCCGGAACGGGAGCCGGCCCGGGGCCGTGGCCACGAGAAGGCCCGTTCGGGCGGGGGCAAGCCGTCGCGCGGGGAAGGGGGGAAGGAGTGGCGGTCCGCCCCGAAGAGCGCCGCCCGCCAGGGTGGCGGCACGCCGCGCAAAAGGAGCAAGCCCGAGGGCGGCGAGCGCCGTCCGCAGCCGGTGAACGAAGACGACGTCTGGCAGCAGGCGAAACACCTGGGCATGGCCGCCGGGTACCGGGCCTTCCCCATCGGCCTCATGGACAGCTCCATCCGGGCCCTGGGCTGGTACGAGGACCGGAACCCCGAAATCGCCTTCCTTTTCCACACGCCGGAAGAGGGCGACAACCTCAAGGACGTCATCGAAGAACTGATGAGCCGGAACTTCCACAAGGTCGTGCTGGTGACGGTGAACAAGGGCATGGCGGACGCCCGGGAAGCCGTCGCACGCCTGCCCCACGCCGGCCGGCTGTCCCTGATCGCCCACGACGTGCTGTTGGAGCGGTCCGCCATGGGGCTTCGCTTCCTGGATTTTTTCCGCCGGCTGAAGGACAGCCGCCCGGTCGGCGAACACCGCGACCTCTTGATCCTGGAGTGAAACCGGTTCCGGGCGCTACATCTTCCCCTTGTGGGCGCGTTCCCGGGCCGCCGGCGTGCCCGGGTAGCGGGGATCGCCGGACAGGCGGAAGTAGACGGCGGCCGTGAAGCCGGGGAAGAACAGGATCATCTTCTTGAGGGTCTGTCCCAACCGGCGCCAGTTTTTCCACTGGATGCTTTCCCGGGCATCGGTGATCAGTTCGCCGAAGCGTTCCCGCAGGCAGCGGAAGGCCACCCCGTCGCCCATCAGCGAAAATTTGCCGAATATCGCCGTGAATCCCAGCACGTAGCCGTAGTCCATGCGGCCGGCCTGCGCCATGGTGTTCCAGTTGTTGTGGTGCACGAGGGGAGCGGGCGAATAGAGGACGGTCAGGCCCCGGCGCAGGGCCCGGTAGCTCAGGTCGGTGTCTTCGCCGCTCTTGAGACGGGTGCCGGCCCCCATGCGGACGTGGTAGACGCCCACCGTTTCGAACAGGCTGCGCCGGAACGCCATGTTGTTGCCGTGCCCCAGGTTGTTGTGCGGCGGAACCCGGCCCCGGACCAGCCGTTCGTTGGGGTCGTCGATCAGGCAGTGGCAGAACAGGCCCTCTTGCCACCGGTCCCCGTAGGGCAGGACCCGGCCGTACACCCCCTCCACCCCGGGGTGCTCCGCGAACAGGCGCACGACCTCCCCCACCCAGTTCTCGTCGCAGAGACAGTCGTCGTCCGTGAAGAGGATCAGTGGCGCGCGGGACTCGACGATCCCGATGTTGCGGGCCCGGGAGAGCCCCCGGGTCGTCGTGGGAAGGTAGCGGATGCGCGGGTCGTTCAGGGAGGAGAGGAAGCGGCCGGCTTCCGGGCCGTCCCCCTGGTCGACGACGAGCAGCTCGAAATCCTGGAACCGGTTGGCGATTATGGTTTTTACGCACGTTTCCAGGTCGGCTGGGCGGTTGCGCGTGCAGACGAGCACCGAGATGGCGGGAACGCTTTGGTTGTTTTTCATGACGTCATGAAGGGACCTGCCGGGGCCCCTCGCTTCCGGCGAGGGCACCCCGGACCGGCCGTTGTGCTCACAGGTCGAAATACAGCTTGTACTCGAAGGGGTTGGGCATGGTGGCGATCTCGTGGAGTTCCGCCCGCTTGACGTCGATCCAGCGCCGGATCAACGCTTCCGAGAAGACGCCGCCGCGGAGCAGGAAGTCGTGGTCATGCTCCAACTCCTCCAGCGCCTGGTCGAGGTGGCGGGGCAGGAAGCGGAAGCGCCCCTTCATGGACTCGTCGAAGATGTTGGTGTCGATGGGGCCAAAGCCTTCCTTCGTCGGGTCGATCTTGTTGACGATGCCGTCCAGGCCGGCCATCAGCATGGCCGCCAGGGCGAGGTAGGGGTTGGCGGTGGCGTCGGGCGGGCGGTACTCCAGGCGGGTCCTCTCGGGGTCGGACACGTAGGAGGGGATCCGCACCGCGCTGGAGCGGTTGGCCATGCCGAAGGTCATGGCCACCGGGGCCTCGAACCCGGGCACCAGGCGCTTGTAGGAGTTGGTGCTGGGGTTGGCGATGGCGGAGATGGCCCCGGCGTGCTTCAGCAGGCCGCCGATGTAGTACAGGCCCGTCTTGTTCATGTTGGCGTACTTGCCCTTGGCGTAGAACGCGTTCTTGCCGTTCTTGGTCAGGTACTGGTGCACGTGCCACCCGCTGCCGGCCTGGCGGAAGAGGGGCTTGGGCATGAAGGTCACGGTGAGGTCGTTCTTGTGAGCCATGTTGAACAGGATGTACTTGGTCAGGATGGCCTGGTCGGCGGTGTTGAGCAGCGTGCTGAACATGGTCTCGATTTCCTGCTGTCCCCGCTCCCCGACCTCGTGGTGGTGGTACTTGACGTCGATGCCCAGGTCCATCATGGTGCGGACCGCCTGGTCGCGGAAGTCGTCGAACTTGTCCTGCGGGTTGCAGGCGTGGTAGGCGTTCTGGTGGAATTCCTCGGCGTGGTGGACGAAGTAGAACGAAGCGCTCGTGCGGGTGTCGTACTCCACCTTCTCGAAGATGTAGAACTCGTATTCGGGGCCCCACCAGGACTTGTCCGCCACGCCCTCGGAGGCCAGGCACTTCTCGGCGTTCTCGGCGATCCAGCGGGGATCCTGGGAGAAACGCGTGCGCGCCTCGTCGGTCAGGTGGATGCGGGTGAAGAAGCTGAGGGTCGGGATCTCGCGGAAGGGGTCGACCACGGCGGTGTTGAGGTCGGGCGTGATGACCATGTCGCTGGACTCCACCTTGGAGAAGCCGAAGCTTGAGCCGTCGAAACCCACGCCGTCCCTGAGGATGGACGGGGAAAAGCGCTCGACGGGAAGCGTGATGTGGTGGAGCCGGCCGCGCAGGTCCACGCACTTGAGGTCGATCATCTTGATCCCTCTTTCCGCGATGAGTTTTTCCACGTCTTCAAATTTCCGTTCCATTCGCAGCCTCCCTGGTTGTGTTGTGTCGAGTCGGCCGTCCCTGGCCCGGAACCCCGGGTGCACTCCGACTGGTGGCCTCCCGACAAGATATGGGAGGCGATTATATGCCCGGGGCCTTTTCCGGACAAGGGAAATTCGCTTCCGGCGGGCGTCCGGACGGCTGGAACACCTTGCGCGGCGGGTCGTTCCGGGCCTGCCGCCAGCCGGAGAAGGCCGGATTTGGGGGTCGCGGGGGCGATTGCCCCTTGATTTTCACCCTTTTTTCACCTATCATGAGAATGGGAACGGAAAAATGACTTTCCCCCCGACAGGAGGTGCGGCATGTCCCCTACCCGGCGTCAATCGGAGGTCCTGGCCTTCATCCGGGACTTCGTGCGCAGGCACGACTACAGCCCCAGCCTGGAGGAGATCGGCGCCGCGGCCGGCATCGCCTCGGTCAGCGCCGTGCACAAGCACGTGAAGGCCCTCGAGCGGGAGGGGTTGCTGAAGAGGAGCCCTCACGCCGCCCGCACGCTGGAGCCGGTGGCGGCCGAGGCCGAGGGGGGCGGGGAAGCCCTGGAGCTGCCGCTGCTGGGCGTCATCGCCGCCGGTGTCCCCCTCGAGGCGGTGGAAAACGCGGAAACGCTCCGGGTGCCCGCCGACTTCGTGGGGCGGGGGACGCATTTCGCCCTCCGGGTGCGCGGCGAGTCCATGATCGGCGAGTGCATCGCCGACGGCGACTTCATCATCGTCCGGGAAACCCAGTCGGCCGGCCACGGCGAGATGGCGGTGGTGCTCGTCGACGGCGAGAGCGCCACCCTCAAGCGCTGCTACCGCGAGCCCGGCGGCCTGGTGCGCCTGCAGCCGTCCAACCCGGCCATGGAAGCCATGCGGTTCCCCGCCGACCGCGTGAGCGTCAAGGGCGTGGTGGTGGGCGTGCTCCGGAAGTACCGCTAGGGCGGGCGCACAGGCGGGGAGGCGGGGATGCGGACCATCATGCACGTCGACATGGACGCTTTTTTCGCTTCCGTGGAACAGCTCCACGACCCTTCCCTGGTGGGGAAGCCGGTGATCGTGGGGGGCGACCTCAACGGCCGCGGCGTGGTCTCGGCCGCCTCCTACGAGGCGCGGCGCTTCGGCGTCCACTCGGCCATGCCCATGGCCTGGGCGCGCAAGCTCTGCCCGCAGGGCGTGTTCCTGCTGGGCGACCACGAGAAGTACGCCAGCGCGTCCCGCATGGTCTTCCGGATCCTCGACCGCTACACGCCGGATGTGGAGGAGGCCTCCGTGGACGAGGCCTACCTGGACGTCACGGGCTGCGAGCGCCTCTTCGGCCCGCCCATGGCCATGGCGGCCCTGATCCGGGCGGAAATCGCCGGCCGGCTCGGGCTTTCCGCCTCCATCGGCATCGGGTCCAGCCGGAGCGTCGCCAAGATCGCCTCCGACTTGGCCAAGCCGGCGGGCATTCTCCTGGTAGTCGCCGGCCGGGAGCGGGACTTCCTGGCCCCCCTGCCCGTGGGGCGGATGCCCGGCGTGGGCGACGTGACGGAGCGCCGCCTGGCCGTGCTGGGCATCCGCCGGCTGGAGGACCTGGCCCGCCTGGACGAGCGCGCCCTGGAACGGGTCTTCGGCGTCTGCGGGCCCGAGCTGCGGCGGAAGGCCCTGGGCCAGGACCCGGACGGGTTGAGCGCCCCGTCGCCCTGCAAGTCCATCGGCCGCGAGACCACCTTCGCGCGGGACGTGGCGGAACGCCCGGAGGTGGAGGAGACCATCGCCCTCCTATGCGAGAAGGTCTTCCGCACCCTGCGCCGGCGGCGTCTGGCCGCCCGGACCGTCACGGTGAAGCTCCGCTACGCGGATTTCCGCACCTTCTCGCGCTCGAAGACCTTCCGCGACCCCGTGCGCTACGATTCCGTGGCCATTCCGGCCGCGGTGGAACTGTTCCGCGCCCTCGACACCCTCCGCCTGGGCGTGCGCCTGGTGGGCGTGTCGGTGTCGCGCCTCCAGGCCGGCGCCTTCCAGCCCGGCCTGTTCGACGCCGTGGAGGACCTCCGCCTGGAGAAGCTCTACCGCGGGATCGACGCCGTCCGCGAGCGCTTCGGTTTCGAAGCGCTCCAGCGCGCGGTCCACGTGCCCCGCGGCGCACCCTGAGCCCCCCCCCGGCCCGAATGGATTCCATCTTTTTTCTTCCCGGGCCTCTTGTCCTTGCGGAAAGAGCTGACAGAATGTAGAATCTGCTGTTCGGGTCGCACCACTCGGCCCCCCCGGCGCCGGCCGGGCGGGCTGGAAAATTTTCCGATGAGGCGGAGTCATGAACATACTCGTTCCGGTCCTCGGCTGCCTGCCCGTTTTCCTGCTCGGCTACTGGCTGTACGCCAAGCACATCGAGAAGCTGTTCCGGCGTGACGACCAGCGGCCCACGCCGGCACACGCCCTGAAGGACGACGTGGACTACGTTCCGACCAAGCCCTTCGTCCTGTTCGGCCACCACTTCGCCTCCATCGCCGGGGGCGGCCCGGTGGTGGGGCCGACGCTGGCCCTGCTCTACGGCTTCGCCCCCGTCTGGCTGTGGATCGTGCTCGGCGCCGTCTTCTTCGGCGCGGTGCACGACATGGGCGCCCTCTTCGCCAGCGTCCGGGAGAAGGGCCACAGCATGGCCGAAGTGGCCCGGCGGACCCTCGGCCGGGGCGCCTCGCTCTGCTTTCTGGCCTTCACCATCATCATGCTGCTGATGCTGACCTCGGTGTTCCTCAAGCTGACGGCCGCCAGCCTGACCAGCCTGATCCCGGTGTCGCAGTTCGGCCTGGGCAACACGGCCCTGCCGGTGGCCATCGTCCAGGACGGCGGGGTGGCCAAGTACGTGATCGGCGGCATCGCCTCCACCTCCGTTTGCATCATCACCTGCTTCGCCCCGCTGCTGGGCTATCTCCTCTACAAGCGAAACCTCAACGTGGCCATGGGGTCGCTCCTCTGCATCGCGGTGGCGATCGTCAGCCTGGTCGTCGGGTTCTACTTCCCGGTCCGCATGAACCCCACCACGTGGGCCACCATCCTCTCCTTCTACACCATCGCGGCGGCGGGCTTGCCGGTCTGGATCGTGCTGCAGCCGCGCGACTTCACCAACGTCTTCCTGCTCTACGGCGGCATGGGCATCCTGTTCGTCTCGGCCCTCGCCGCCGGGTTCTCCGGGCTGACGATCAACGCGCCCATGGCGAACCTGGCCGAGGGCAGCGCGAAAGCCGGCCCCATTTTCCCGCTCCTCTTCATCACCGTGGCCTGCGGGGCCATCTCGGGCTTCCACGCGCTGGTCTCGGGGGGGACCAGCGCCAAGCAGGTGGACCGGGAAGGCAGCATCCGGAAGATCGGGTTCATCGCCATGCTGCTGGAGGGTTTCCTGGCTGTGCTGGTCCTGACCGCCCTGGCCGCCGGGCTGGCCTTCCCCCACTACGTCAGCACGGTCTACCCGGAGGCGGGCATGGCCTCGAACCCCATCCTTGGCTACGCCATGGGCATGGGCGGACTGCTGCACGCCGGGCTCGGCATCAACCCCGTCATCGGGGCCGTCTTCGGCATCCTCATGGTGGAGGGCTTCGTGGTGACCACCCTCGACACCGCCGTCCGCCTGAACCGCTACCTCCTGGAGGAACTCTGGGCCCTCGTGTTCAAGCAGGTGCCCGGTCTGCTCAAGCGGTACTACTTCAACTCCTTCCTGTGCGTCCTGGCCATGTACCTGCTGGCCCAGACCAACACCATCATGGAACTCTGGAAGGTGTTCGGGTCGGCCAACCAGTTGCTGGCCGCCCTCACCCTCATCGCCGTCTCGGGCTGGCTGGCCCTGCGCGGCCGGCGCAGCCTGGCCTTCGTGCTGCCCGCCGCCTTCATGATGGCGGTGACGGTCAGCGCCCTAAGCCTGGTCCTCTTCGGGGAGTACATCCCCAAGCGCAACTGGGCCCTGGCGGGGGCCAGCGCGCTGCTGCTGGTCCTGGCCGTCGCGGTCATGGGCATGACCGTGAAGTTCGTCCGGGAACTCAAGGCCCGGAAGGGAGAGGCGGCCATCTGAGCGCGGTCGCTCAGCTGCCGCGAACGTTCCGTCCGGCGGCCGGGGGCGCTTCGGCGTTGCCGGGCCGCCGTTTTCATTTCCGGGCCGAATGCAAATAATCCTTGGCGAATCCGCGGCCATGCGCTACAAATAGGGTTAACGTCCAGTTTTGCCTGAGGGAGGACTTTCAACAATGCCGGAGAGGGGAAAAGCGAGCGGGCCCGGGCTGTCCCGGATAGTTCTCATGGCTGCCCTGGTGGCGTTGCTCCTGCTCGGCACGGCAGCGCTCGGAGCCGTGCCGGTGCCTGCCCTGAGCGGTCGCGTGGTGGACGCGGCGGGCGTCCTGGACCCCGCTTCGAAGAGCAACATCGAAGCTTTCCTGGCCGAGTTCGAGAAGCAGACCTCCAACCAGATCGCCGTGCTGCTCATCCCCAGCCTGGAGGAAGAGCCGCCGGAGGATTACGCCATCCGGGCGGCCCGGGAGTGGGGGCTGGGCACGAAGGAGAACAGCAACGGGGTGCTGCTGCTGGTGGTCACCCAGGACCGCAAGATCCGCATCGAGGTGGGGCGCGGCCTGGAAGGGGCGCTGCCCGACGCCCTCTGCGGGCGGATCATCCGGAACGAGATGGCCCCCCTTCTGCCCAAGGGCGGCGAGAAATGGGCCCAGGCCGTCCAGGCCGGGGTCACCTCGCTGGCCAAGGCCACCAAGGGCGAGTACAAGGGCACCGGCAAGACCAACAAAAAGTCGCAGGCCTGGGTGGTGGGCGTCATCGCCGCCCTGATCTTCCTGGGCATCATCGGCGTGGCCACCAAGTTGTGGGTGTCCGGGACCCTGGGTGGCGTGTCCGGCGCCGCCGCCGGCAGCATGCTTTCCGGCAACCTTATGGTCGGTCTGCTGGGGGCCGCGGCAGGCGTCGGCCTGGGCTTCCTGGTGCCCTGGCTCTTCGGTTCCGCGCGCAGCCACGCCGGAGGCGGAGGCGGCGGCTGGTCCTCCGGCGGGGGCTACTGGGGCGGCGGTTCTTCCTGGGGCGGGGGCTCCTCCTGGGGCGGGGGTTCGGATTCCTCGTGGGGAGGTTTTTCCGGCGGCGGCGGTTCCTTCGACGGCGGCGGAAGCTCGGGCGACTTTTGAGGGGGCGGGGATGAACAAGAAAATGACCGGTACCTTGCAGATCGTTTTCGGGTTGGCCCTGGGAGCCCTGTGGACCTGGCTGGTGCGGAGCCTGGAGACACCGGACTGGCACGAGGGGATGGACTGGCGCCTGATCCTTTCCGACATGCTCGTCGGTGCGGCCGTCCTCTTCCTGGTCAGCGGCCTGGTTTTCCTGATCGAAGGTTTCTGGCGGGCCCGCCATCTGCGACGCTTTCTGCCCCCCGAGGCCCTCGACGATATCGCCCGGGCGGTGGCCGCGGCGGAGGCCGCGACGTCCGGAGAAATACGGGTGGCCATGCGCTTCCGGCGGACCTGGCGGGAAGCCTTTCGCAAGGAAGGAGTCGACAAACTGGCCCTCCAGGAGTTCCGCCACCTGAAGCTGGAACAGACGCGGGACCGTACGGGCGTCCTGCTGTTCGTCCTCCTCAGCCGCCGGCGCTTCCGCATCCTCGGCGACGCGGGCATCCACGCCCGGATCGGCCAGGAAACCTGGAACCGCATCGCGGCCCGCATTTCCCAACAGGCCGCCGGCGAAGGCCTGGGCGCGGCCCTGGCGGCGGGGGTCGGGGAAATCGGACGCTACCTGGCGGAACACTTCCCCCGCCCGCACGACGACACCAACGAGCTGCCGGACGAGGTTTCCATCCGCTGAAACGGAAGAGGTTTTTCGTCAGAGATGCCGTGATTTCTCTTTGCGGTCTTCTGCGCCTCGGGCCAAGCCGAACAAGGCGCAAGTGGTTAGAAAAACAGATCTGGACGGCAAAAATCGGGTATCATGGGCGGGTTCGTTCTGTCGCCGCCCGTCATCGTCGTTTTCCCAGAAGGGGGACCCATGAAGCGCACCATCGCCCTGACGCTGGCTTTGGTATCGGTTCTGGCCGGCGCCGCCGCCCGGGCGGCCAACTATTACGTCGCGCCGGGCGGCAGCGACGCCGGGCCCGGCAGTTCGAGCCAACCCTGGGCCACTCTCCAGCACGCGGCCGACGTCGCCCACGCCGGCGACACCGTTTTCATCCGCACCGGAACATACGCTGGGTGGGTTTCCGCCTCGTCGGGGACCTCGGGCGCCCCCATCACGTTCCAGGCTTCCGGCGGGACCGCCGTGGTCATCAACGCGCCCGGCCCGAACAACAACCACGGCAGCTGCATCGAAATCGAGAACCACGACTGGTGGGTCGTGGCGGGGCTGGAAGTGACGGGTGCCACCCAGGCCGGCGTGGACATCCGGGAAGCCAGCCACGTGACCGTGCGGAGCTGCCACTGCCACCACAACGGGAAATGGGGCATTTTCACCGGCTTCGTGGAATACTTCACGGCCGAAAACAACGTCTGCGACCATTCCCAGCAGGAACACGGCATCTACCACAGCAACAGCGGCGACCACGCCCTGATCCGGGGCAACCTCTGCTACGGCAACGCGGGCTGCGGCATCCAGATCAACGCCGACCCCAGCATGGGCGGCGACGGCATCAGTTCCGACTGCGAGGTGTCGAATAACTACCTCTATGGCAACGGTTCGGCAGGCGGGGCCGCCATCAACCTGGCCTCCGTGCGCGACTCGCTGGTGGCCAACAACCTGATCTACGGCAATCTGGCGGGGGGCATCGCCATGTGGGACGACGGGCAGGGAAACCAGTGGGGCTGCCGGAACAACCGCATCCTCTTCAACACGGTGACGATGCCGTCGACGGCTCGCTGGGCCCTGAACATGATCGACGGCAGCACGGGGAACACCGTTCGCAACAACGTCCTCCTGCACGACGGGAACCGGGGGGGCATCGAGACGGATTCCTCCAGCCTGGCCGGTTTGCAATCGGACTACAACGTTCTCCATCGCGTCAGCCTGGACGACACCTTCCTCACCCTGGCCCAGTGGCAAGCGCAGCAGGGACAGGACGGGCACAGCGCCGACGGTACGGCCGCCGCTACTTTCCTTTCCCCGGGCTCCGATTTTCACCTGCTCCCGACCGCCTGGGCCCGCAACAACGGCCACTGCGAAACCGACGTCGACGATGACCTGGACGGATTGCCGCGCCCGCAGGAAAGCGCCTGCGACGCTGGTTGCTACGAGTATGCGACGGAGGCGCCGCTGCTGGGCGACATCGATGAAAACGGGGTGGTGAACGGTGCGGACGTCCACCTGCTGGCCGGATGGCTGGCGGCGAACCCGCCGGCCGGGATCGTCACGCTGGCGAAGGCCGACATCAACGGCGACGGCCGCATCGACGCGGAGGACCTGTCCCGGCTGGCGATGATGGTCGAGTGAGCGGAACGGGGCAGGGTGGGCGAGCAGCGTGACGGGACAGGAAAAATTTCGATGGGAAAGAGGTTGATCATGGCGGACACGACGAAGGGTTTTTACGAGAAAGTCCGGCGGTTGGCCGACATTTCCCAGGCCGCGCAGATTCTCGAATGGGACCAGCAGGTGATGATGCCCTCCGGCGGGGCGGAGCAGCGGGCCCGGCAGATGGCGGCCCTGGCGACGGTGCTGCACGAAAAGCTGACCGCCCCTTCGCTGGGGGACGACCTGTCCGCCCTGGAAGCGGATCCCGGGCTCGATGAATACGTCCGGGCCGACGTGCGGGAAACCCGGCGCCTGCGCGACCGGGCCCTGAAGCTGCCGGCCGCTCTCGTGGCGGAGCGGGCCGAGGCCACGGCCCTGGCCCAGGAGGTCTGGGCCGGGGCCCGGGCGAAGAGCGACTTCGACGCCTTCCGTCCCGGCCTGGAGCGCGTTCTCGCCCTGACCCGGGAGATGGCCTGCGCCCTGGATGCTTCCCGGCCTTACGACGCACTGCTCGACGACTTTGAGCCGGGGACGACGGAAGACGAACTGAAGGCCGTCTTCGCCGATCTCAAGGCCCAACTGCTGCCGCTGCTCGAAGCCATCGCCGGCTCCGGCGCCAGGCCGGACACCGGCATCCTCCGGCGCCGCTTCCCCCGCCAGGCCCAGGAAGCCTTCTGCCGCCGGGTGATCGGCGACATGGGCTTCGATATGCAGGCCGGGCGGTTCGACGTCTCCGTCCACCCGTTCACCAACGGCACTTTTCGCGATGTCCGCCTGACCACCCGCTACCTGGAGGACTTCCTGCCGGCCGCCCTCTTCGGGGCCATCCACGAGGCGGGACACGGCATCTACGAGCAGGGGCTCGACCCGCGGCGCTACCGTGACCCTTCGGGGGGGTATTGCTCCATGGGTGTTCACGAATCCCAGTCCCGCTTCTGGGAGAATCTCGTCGGAAGGTCCCGCGCCTTCTGGACCCACTACTACCCGCTGCTGCGCGAATCGTTCCCCGGCCTCCTGGACGACGTTCCGCCGGAAGCCTTCTACACCGGCGTGAATGCCGTGACGCCCAGCCTGATACGGGTGGAGGCCGACGAGGCCACCTACAACCTACATATCCTCCTGAGGTTCGAACTGGAGGGAGACCTGCTGGCCGGGCGGGTGGCCGTGCGGGACCTGCCGGCCCTCTGGAATGCCAAAATGAAGGAGTACCTGGGCCTCGAACCGCCGGAAGACCGCCTGGGGGTGCTGCAGGACATCCACTGGTCGGCTGGGCTCATCGGCTACTTCCCCACCTACACCCTGGGCAACCTCTACGCCGCACAGTTCCTCGAGCAGCTCCGCCGCGACCTGCCGGACCTCGACGAACGCCTGGCCCGCGGGGAGCTTCGCTCCGTGAAGGCCTGGCTGAACGAGCGCATCCACGTCCACGGCCGCCGCTGGCCCGCGGGTGAACTGTGCCGCCGGGTGACCGGGGAAGCACTTTCCGCCGCGCCCCTCGTCCGGCACCTGCGGGGGAAATACGGGGAAATCTACCAGATTTGACCGATGCAGGAATTTTGCTTGCCGAAAGACTTTTTTTCCCCTATTTTGCAACACAGTACGCCGGAAAGAAACCGTTTATCCAATGGAGGAAGCTGACATGTGGCAAGAATTCAAGAAGTTCGTCATGCGGGGCAACGTTGTCGACCTGGCTGTGGCCGTCATCATCGGGGCCACCTTCGGGGCCATCATCAAGTCGCTGACGGACGACATCATCATGCCACTGGTCGGGATGCTCACCGGCGGCCTGGATCTGGCCGCTCTGTCGGCCCAGGTGGGCAGCGCCACGCTGGCCTATGGAAAATTCCTGCAGGCGGTGCTCTATTTCCTGATCATCGCTTTCGTCCTGTTCCTCGTCGTCAAGGCCGTGAACTCGGCTGCGGCGCTCCGCAAGAAGGAGGAGGAAGCCGCTCCGCCGAAGCCGTCCGATGAAGTCGTGCTCCTGAAAGAAATCCGGGACCTGCTGAAAAAATGACCTCCGGTCCCGGCCTTCGCGCGGCCGGGACGAGGAACCGCCCTTCGGGAAACGGTTTCGGAGCGGGGCAACCACATGGGGGAGTGAGCGAGATCGCCATGCAAAAACCACGTTTCCTGCGGCTGGTGCCGCTCCTCTCGGCGCTGATCCTGGGCTGTTCCACCGGAAGCCCGCTGCGCGGGCAGGAACCTTCCGCGCCCGTCATTTCCAGCCGTGTGGAACTCGTGCCGGTGGACGTTCTGCTGACGTGGGACAGTGCTGCGCCGACGCCCCCCCTCGCCCCGGAGGATTTCGAGGTGTATGAAAACGGCGCCCTCCGACCGGTGGAGCACTTCGCACGGTTCCTCCCCGGCCATCCGGACGACGGCCAGGGAACTGCCCCTGAAGAAAAGCCCCTGCCGGGCGACCCGCCCGGCCGCACCTTCATTGTCTTCCTCGGCCGGATGGGGACCTGCGACCCTTTCCACAGCCTGCAGGATTTGGCAAGCTTCTTCCAGAACGACCTGGTTCCCGGCGATCGGGTCGCCCTCATGGCCTACAACCGAATGTCCCCCTTTCTGGGCGACCCGGTCAGAATTGCCGCTTTGCTGGCAAAATATCGCATGTATTATCGGGATATAGAGGCCATCATGCAGGTTCGCACGGAAGACCTGCTCGGGATCAAGGAGGTCGATTTCGCGCCGGACGTGCAAGCGCTGATCGACCGGATCTTCGACGAGACGGGTTCCGTGCCGGGCCGCGCATCCACCGGCATCGCCTTCCCGACCTCCCGGTCCCTCTCGCGCCTGTCCCGGATCGACCGCGAACAGGGCGGGAAGGCCCTCATGGACCTGCAGAACCTGCACCGGGCCATCGGGATCCTGGAATACCAGCCCGGGGCGAAACACATCCTCTACTTCTCGGCCGACGGCCTGTTCCTGCGGAACCCGGCCTCCGACCACGAACTCGGCCTGGCCGCCAACGTGGCCCGCGTGGCGGTGCACACCTTCCAGACCGGGGGCATGGATTCCGGCTACACCCGGCAGGGGGTCAGCACGCAAACCGCGCTCGGCAGCATCCGGAAAATCTCGGACCTCTCGGGGGGCCTCTGCTTCGTGCACACGCCCGTCCAGCAGGGGTTGGAGAAGGTGAACGCCCTGAGCCGGGCCGCTGTCGTCATCGGTTTCGTCCCGGCGAACGGCGGACCGGCCCGCGGCGAGTTCCGCTCCATCCGGATCAAGTGCCGGCGCCCCGGCCTGACCCTGCACTACCGCAAGAATTACCGCGGCTGAGACGGGCGGGGGCGAGTTCCCGGGCCGCCGCTTTCCGGAACGGCGAATGGGCGCCCGGCCCCTCCGCGCCGACTTGCCCAGAGGTTCCCCGAAATTTGGACATGGAAGCACGGGATCGACAGGATAGAGCCAGCCTTGGGTCTATTATTGCCGTTTTTTCCACATAATCATGGCTTTCTACCCCTTTTCCGCACTTTGAAGTCGGCCGGGGGCGGCATTTTTCCGGGTGTCCATAGACGCGTCACCGCCGAGCCGGGAACAGTCGAACCGGGGCAGGCGGAGGTTTCAGGAACGC
>CAYTBK010000035.1:0-32412 GCA_964436005.1 uncultured Acidobacteriota bacterium | reverse complement strand
AGCCGGAGTAGTCGAACTCCCCAGCCTCCCCGATCTTCAGGGCGCCGGAGCCGAGTACCAGTACTTTGCGGTGGTTTGGTACCATGTTTTTCTCTGCACTCCTTCTTGTAGCGATTTCGCTGGCTTTCGGGCTGGGCTCCGATCTCCTTTGCCGTCTGCTTCACCGGGCCAGGGCCATGAGGCGGGCGAACTCGTCGAAGAGGAACCGGGTGTCCGAAGGCCCTCCCGCCGCCTCGGGGTGGAACTGGGCCGCGAAATAGGGGCGAAGGCGGTGCCGGAACCCCTCGTTGGTGCCGTCGTTGAGGTTGGTGAACAAAGGTTCCCAGGACTCGCCCAGGGTGGCTTCGTCCACCGCGTAGCCGTGGTTTTGCGAGGTGATGTAGGCCCGGTCGGTGCCGCAGCGCCGCACCGGTTGATTGTGGCCCCGGTGCCCGTAAGGCAGTTTGTACGTTTGCGCCCCGCCGGCCAGGGCCAGCAGTTGGCTGCCCAGGCAGATGCCGAACAACGGCTCTTCCCGGGTCAGGGCTTTGGACAAGTGGCGTATGGTGGCCTCGCAGCGGGCCGGGTCGCCCGGACCGTTGGATATGAACAGGCCGTCCCGGGGCTCGTCGGTGAAATCGTCGTCCCAGGGGACGCGGAGCACGGTGGCGTCCCGCTCCAGAAGGCAGCGGATGATATTGTGCTTCACCCCGCAGTCCACCAGGACCACCCGGTACCGGCCTTGCCCGATGGCTTCCCGCCGGGGCGTGCTGACGGCTGCCACCGGGTGGTCGGGAAGGGGGGGCGTGGCCGGCTCCTCGTTCTCCCCGGGGAAGACGATGCGGCCGGCGCGAACGCCCTGTTCGCGCAGCAAGCGGGTGAGGGCGCGGGTGTCCACTCCGCACAGGCCGGGGATCCCGGCTTCCCGCAGCCAGGCGGCCAGGCTCCGGCGGGCCGTCCAGTGGCTGTAGCGGGCCGAGTAGTCGCTGATGACCAGCCCCGCCACGTGGATGGAGGCCGATTCGAAGTGTCGGGACAGTCCGTGGGCGTCGCGGTCGTCTTCCGGCACCCCGTAATTGCCCACCAGGGGATAGGTCAGGGTCAGGATCTGGCCGTGGTAAGACGGGTCGGTGAGGCTTTCCGGGTAGCCGGTCATGGCGGTGTTGAAAACCACCTCGCCCCCGACCGGACGGGGCGCCCCGAACGAACGGCCGGCAAAGCGGGCGCCGTTGTCCAGGACCAGCTCGGCCGGGGTGAATGCGCAATCGTCAACCATCGGAACCATGTCGTTCGGCCTCCTCCTTTTCCGCCCGGTAGGCATCCCGGAACGGGGTGCCGGCCAGCATCCGCCGCAGGGCCCGCTCGGCCGAATAGAGTTCGTCGGTCATGGCGGCCCGGCAGGCTGTTTCTTGCACCGTCAGGCCGGTGAACAGCAGGCCCACGATTTCCAGGCAGCGCCGGGTTTCGTTCAGCCCTTCCATGACCGGCTCCTTGGTGTGTTGAAAATCGCGGTGGTAGCCGGAGATCAGGTTGGCGCCGAGGCCCCGGACCTGGGCCTCCCAACCCGCCAGGCGGTGGAAGCCGGCCCGCAGCAGCTCCAGTGGGTCGGGGTTGCGCTTGTGGGGCATGATGGAACTGCCGGTGGTGCAGTCGGCCGGCAACTGGAAATACCCGAACTCGGGCATGGTGAACAGGATGAGGTCGGTGGCCAGCTTGTTCAAGTCGGCCATGACTAATGACAGGGCCTGCAGGATCATCCACTCGAACTTGCCGCGGGAGTTCTGGACGTACAGGGCGTTCCGCTGCACCCGGGCGAAGCCCAGATCGCGGGCGGTACCCTCCCGGTCCAGGGGCAGGAAGAAACCGTAGCCGGCGCCGGATCCCAAAGGCGACTGGTCCAGGATGGTCCGGACGGTCTCCAGGAACGTGAGGTCGTCGGCCAGGGCGTCGGCGAAAGCGCCTATCCACAGGCCGACCGAGGACGGCATGGCTTTGCGGGTGTGGGTGAACCCGGGCAGGGGGATGTCGCCGAAGCGTCCGCGAAAGCGCTTGAAGGCAAGGCGGGAATCCTCCAAGAGGCAGCCGATCTCCGCCAGGCGGTCCAGGTAGTACAGGCGCAGGGCCGCCGTCACCTGGTCGTTGCGCGAACGGAACGCGTGGATTTTCTTTCCCGCCTCGCCCAGGACCCGGGTCAGGTGGCTTTCGATGGCCGTATGGCCGTCCTCGTCCGAGGGTCGGATGGGAAACGCGCCCTGCGCGGCCAGGGCCGCGATGTGCCCCAGTTCGGCCACCAGCGCGTCCCGTTCCCCAACAGTCAGGACGCCCATGTCCGCCAGCATCCGGGCATGGGCCGCGGAGGCCCGGCAGTCATAGGGCAGGAGGGTTTGGTCCAGGAGCGGATCCTTCCCCACCGTGAAGGCTTCCACCAAAGGGTGGGGCGCACCGTTTCGCGTCTGCCAGAGTTTCATGGCTTCCCCCGTCCGGTCGGGAAGCGCTCCGGGCAACGACTCCGCACCTTGGCCGGAACCGGTCCCGTGATTGGTGTCGTCATCATCCCTGACACCTCTTTCCGGCTTCCGCCGCACCGTGAACTGCCGCTTCCTCCCGCCAGCGGTAGGGGGCCTTCCGGCGCAGAACCACGTGGTGGGCCTTCAGGCGGATGGCGTTGATGCGGATGAAGCCGGCCGCGTCCACGGCGTTGAAACCGCCTTCGATGTCCATGCTGGAAAGGTCCTGGTTGTACAGCGAAACCGGCGACTCCCGCCCCACCACAGTGACGTTGCCCTTGTACAGCAGCACGGTGACGTGTCCGTCCACCGCCTCCTGGCTCTTGTTGAAGGCGGCGAAGAGAAAGTCCGCCTCCGGCGAAAACCAGAAGCCGTTATAGATCATCTCGGCGAACTTGGGGGCCATCATGTCCCTCAGCCTCATGACCTCCCGGTCCATGGCCAGGCACTCCAGGTCGCGGTGGGCGGCCCACAGAATGGTGGCCCCGGGCGTTTCGTAAACCCCTCTGGACTTGATGCCGACGAAGCGGTTCTCCACGATGTCCACCCGTCCGATGCCGTTGCGGGCACCCATCTCGTTGAGGTAGAGAAAGAGTTCCAGGGGGGCTTCGCGGACTGTGCCGTCGTCCAGGTTGGTTACCCGCACCGGCAGGCCGTCCTTGAAATCCAGGCGCAGCAGGGTCTCTTCGTCAGGGGCGGAGCGTGGCGAACAGGTCATGGAGTAGACTGTTTCTGGCGGGCGGAAGCCCGGGTCCTCCAAGATGCCAGCTTCGTGGCTGATGTGCATGAGGTTCTCGTCTTCGCTGTATAGCTTGTCGGTGGTGGCCTTGACGGGCACTCCCCACTCGGTGGCGTAGGAGATCATGTCGGACCGCCCTCGGAAGCGGGCCAGGAACCCCGGGTCCTTCCAGGGCGCCACCACTTCGGCCTGCGGGTCCAGCGCATAGTAGGTCAACTCGAAGCGGACCTGGTCGTTGCCTTTGCCGGTGGAACCGTGGGCCACCGTGTGCGTGCCCTCCCGCCAGGCGATTTCCATCTGGCGCTTGGCCAGCAGCGGCCGGGCCAAGGCCGTCCCCAGCAGGTAGCGACCCTCGTAGGTGACATTGGCCTGCAGGGCCTGGAAAATGTAGTCCCTGACGAACTCGGCGCGCAAATCTTCCACATAGACCTTGCTGGCCCCCGTCTGGATCGCCTTCTGCCGGATGGCCTCGAAGTCCTCGGCCTGCCCGACGTCACCCACGAAACAGATCACTTCGTAGCCCTGACGACAGAGCCATTTCAGGATGACGGACGTGTCCAGTCCGCCGCTGTAGGCCAGAACCACTTTCTGCTTCTGCATTGCTCCCTCCCTTTCCGTATTATTCGCCTGTTTCCGTTATCCTTCCGGAGGACCGCAGACCGGATCCCGGCCTGCTCCCCGCACCAAGGCCGGGGAACTGCTGACAGAACGTCGTCGTCTTGGTGTTGGGAAACCGGTCAATCCGGTTTCGCTGGCGTGGCCTGGACCGACAAAGGTCCGCCGCCGGGAACGCCTTCCCGCCCGCCCAGCAGGGATCGGAACTCCTCTTCCACCGCCTTGCCTGTCCTGGCAGATTTCGCGACCACCAGAATGGTGTCGTCGCCGGCGACGGTGCCCAGAACCTCCGGCAAGCCGAGGCGGTCGATGAAACTGGCCACGCCGTTGGCGTTGCCGGGCGTCGTCTTCACCAGCAGGAGCTTGCCGGTACGGCGCACGTCCAGAACGAAGTTGTCGAACAGCACCCGCACTTTCTCCCGGATCAGGTTGGCGGGCACTGGTTCGATGATCTCGTACCGGAAGCCGCCGGTCTTGGTGCGGACCTTCACGACCCCCATCTCCTGGAGGTCGCGCGAAAGGGTGGCCTGGGTGGCCAACAACCCCTTGCGCTTCAATTCCTCCAGCAGGTGGGCCTGGTCGCCGATTTCGTGGTGGGCGACGAGTTCCCGCAGCAGTTGTTGACGTTCCTTCTTTGTATGTTCATGCATAATGAACGTATATATATGCATGGCAGGTCCTGTTGTCAACCTTATTCTTCACCGTTGACTGAAAAACCTGCGGAAACGGGAAAACGGCCCGTTGCAGTCAATTCACCCGGGCGTGGCCGCTGCCGGCCGGATGGCTCTGGTGGGAAAACCGGTCCGGGCGGAGCAGCGGCGAACCGGGCAGGGAGTTCTGCGACCAATAGGGCAAACCGGGGGGCAGAGAAGGCGCAGACTCCTTCCCGGGTGACAAGACAGCCGATTCCGCTTGATTCTGGCCGCGACTTCCCGGTATGGTGTGGACCGTCAACGCACAGACCGCAGGGCGGAGGCGAGAGATGAAAGGGATCCAGGACCGCCGGCGCTGGACCGGTTTTGCGCTTTTTCTCGCTCTCTGGGCGGGGCTCGGGTTTTCCTGCGGTGCGCTGTTCTGGGCCCAGTTGGCCCACGAGACACCCATCCAGTTCGCCGGAATCCGCACGCAGGCCGATCCGGCCGGGTTGCGGATCCGGGACATCGAGGCGACCTCGCCCTACCGGGACAGCGGCCTGCGCCTAGATGACGTCATCGTCTGGATGGAAGACAGCCAGGGGCGGCGCTTTTCCCAGCTTTCCCGTTGCGAGCGGGTGGCTTCGTATCCGTACATCGTTTTCGGGGAACCATGGGGCATGGGCGTCCGGCGACAAGCAGCGGACGGCCGGACGGAGTTCCTGCGGGTGCACCTGGCCCCGATGAGCCGTCCGGCCGGATACCATGACCGGTTTTTCCAGGAGATGCGGTTCGTTTTCCCCATCTTCCTGCTTCATTTCATCGCGGCGACCATCATCGGGTTCCGCCGGGGCTTCGAGAAGGCGCCTCGCAGCGCCGCCATCCTCTTTTTAAGCCTGGCGTCCCTGTACCTGCCGGACATGCTGCTGATGCGCATCGCCAGTCCCTACTACCTGCTGGCCAGTTTCTTCGTGGTTTTCCTGTTCTCCACCACCAGCACGTTTTTTTTCCGTTTCTTCCTGGCTTTTCCCTCCCCGTCCCCCCTGGCGAAGAAAATGCCCTGGCTGGGGACCGCAGCCCTGGTCTTCGGTTGGGTCTTCGCCCTGTGGAACTTCGCCATGGTCCTGGTCCGCTACTACGGGCCGTCCCACCGATACGCCCGCTTTGTGCAAGACACGGTGTGGATCGACTACCCCCTGGACGTGCTGTTCGTCCTGTTGTTCCTCGCCGGCGCCGGCAGCCTGGTCCTCAACATCCGGCAGGCTTCCTCGCCGGGCGAACGCCGCCGGCTGGTGCTGCTCCTGACTATCTGTTCCCTCGGCCTGCTCCCGCAACTCTACCTGTTCCTGGGGGACGTTTTCTGGGAGATCGCCAGCAGTCCGGCCTGGTTCACCCCCGCCGCCTGCTTCCTGGGGGCACTGTTTCCCCTGTTCTTCGCCTGGGTGGTGGTGCGGCACCGGTTGTTCGGACTCCGCTTCATGATCCGGCAGGGGATCCGGTTCGCCCTGATCTCACGGGGCATGATGCTTCTGGAGGGGCTCGCCCTGTTCGCCGGATTGTATTTTTCTATCCAGCCACTGTTTGACCGCACCGTGGGGGAAACATACCACGGCCTGCTGGCGGTGGCCTCCGCCACAGCCGCTTTCGGGGTGCTTTCGGTGGTCGGGCGGGCCAATCGCAGCCTGCTGGCCGTGCTGGAGCGGAAGTATTTCCGGGAGGCCCTCAACGCCCGGAAAACCTTCTCCGAGTTCAGTCAGGAGGTGCGCCGGCTCTGCCGGGAGCCGGACCGCGTTCTGGCCACGCTGATGGAAACCGTGTCCCGCACGCTGCACCCCCGGCGCGTGCTGGTCTGCCTGCAGGCCGACAGCTTGCTGGCCCTGCCCGCGGACAGCGACGCCATGAAGGCCCTGCGCCGGGCGGCGGCGGGGGCGCCGCGGGAGGCCTTTCTTCTCCTGGGAGACGCCCGTCACGAGCGCGACAACACTATCTCCGTCCGACTGCCCCTGGAGTCGCCTCTGCTCCTGGGCCGCGAGTCGCGCGTCCTCAGGTTCCTCCAGCGCCAGACGGCCCGACAGGGCGGACGGGTGGAATTCCCTGTCCGCCGGAAGCCCTGGCCGGATCTCGAGACCGTCGACGCGGCCGACCGCCTGGTCATCGAAGAGGCCGGAATCCTGCTGGGTGTCCGGTTCGGATTGGAGAGTGCCGGGCTCTCGGGGTTCCTTCTGCTGGGCGAGAAACTCTCGGAAGAACCCTACGCCGCGGAAGAGGCCGATTTCATCCTGACCCTCGCCCAGCAGGCGGCCGCCAGCCTGGAGCACGCCCTGCTCCTGGTCCAGTTTCGGGAACAGGAACATCTCTTGCAGGAAATGGAGATCGCCCGGCAAGTCCAGACAGATTTCTTCCCCCGGGAGCAGGTGCCGACACCCGGCATCGTGTACCTGGGGTTGTGCCGGCCCGCCCGTTTCGTCGGTGGGGACTGCTACGACTTCCAGCGGGTCGGACGTCAGAAACTGGCCCTGGTCGTCGGCGACGTTTCCGGCAAGGGGGTTTCGGCTGCCCTGGTCATGGCCGGGCTGCAGACATCCCTGCGCATGTCGCTGAGCCTGCGCGGCGAGGACCCGGGCGCCGTGCTGGGGGAAGTCAACCGGCACCTGTGCGTTTCCGGTACGGTCGACCGCTTTGCCACTCTCTGCCTGGTCCTCTACGACCCGCAGGAGCGGAGCTTGGCGTATGCCTCCGCCGGTCACAATCCCGCTTTCCTCTTCCGGGCCGGCGACAATGGTACGGCGGCAGCTCTCCACAGCACCGGCACCGTGCTGGGCATCCTCCCGGCGGCGGAGTACGGAACCGCAGCGACCCCGTTTCGCAAGGGGGACCTGTTGGTGATGTACAGCGACGGGGCTCCCGAGGCCATGGATTCCGACGGGGCCCTCTACGGTGAGGAACGTTTCGTCGCCTTCCTCGCCGCTCACCGCTCCCTGGGCCTGGAGGCCCTCGCCGAAGCCATCATCGAGGAAATCCGGCAGTTCGCGGGAGCGGCTCCCCAGTCCGACGACATCACACTGCTGCTGGCCCGGGGGGTGTGAGACCGTCCGGCCGTTGCGGCCGTGGGGAGAATTCGGCCTTCCGGGAGATGGAATTCACGCCAAGATGGACAGATATACTTAGAGCGGATTTATGCCGATTTCGAATGAAAAGGGGAATTGCCTTCCGGCGAAAGACGAATTAGCATGCCACGTTCGTCGGCGAGAACGATTCCAGCGGATGATTTCAGCAATGGACAAACAACCAGCGACCGGACCGGCCATCGTTACATCATGCTGCCGCGTGCTCTCGCAACGACCGGGCCTCGGCCTTTTCCTCGTTTCCGTCATCTGTTTGCTCGCCTTCTGGGTGACCATCCCCCTGCCGCGGGCCGACCACCAGTTGGTCGGTTCGGACGGATTGTTCTACTACTCGTACCTGCCGGCGTTCTGGCTGGAAGGCACTACCGACCTGCGGGACGCCTACGCCCACCTGCTGGGCGACCGCCAACTGCCGGTCAATGCCGACGGCCAGCCCGCCAACATGTACACCATAGGCCCGGCCCTCCTCTGGAGCCCCTTCTTCTTGCTGGGGCACGGGTTCGTCCTGCTGGGCAACCTGTTCGGCCTGCACCTGCCCACCGACGGCTGCAGCACTTTCCACCAGGCCTTCGTGCTGAGCGGCAGCATCCTCTACGGCGGATTGGCCCTCTGGTTGGTCTTCGCCGCTGCCCGCCGTTTTGTTTCCGAGGGCAGTGCCTTCCTCGCCGCCGTGCTGTCCGTGTGCGGCGGGAACCTGGTGTACTACATGACGGCAGAACCGTCGATGAGCCACAGCGCTTCCGCCTTCCTGAGCGCCCTCTTCCTTTTTTTCTGGATCGGGAAACGATCTCAGCCGCTTTCCGCCCGAACGGCGCTGATCTACGGGGGCCTCGGCGGGTTGATGGCCCTGGTGAGGCCGCAGGACGGTTTGTTCCTGGCCCTTCCCTTCGTCGAGCAGCTCCTGGCGATGTTCGGCTGGCCGCGAGCGGCCGCGCGGCCCGGGGCGTTCCGCCTGCTGGGTTGCGGACTTCTCGCCGCCCTGGCCGCCCTGGTGGTGTTCAGCCCGCAACTTGCTCTGTGGCACCACTTCTTCGGGAATCTGTCGGGGATGGAATATGCCCGGGTCGGGTTCAACTGGGCCGCCCCCGATTTGCTCTCGACTCTCTTCTCGCCCTTCCACGGCCTGTTCTCTTGGCATCCGATCTTTCTGGCCGGCCTGGCGGGACTGGTGCTGACCGGACGCCGCGACGGCCGGCTGGCCCTGGTCTGTCTGCTGGGCTTCGTCATCCAGTGGTACCTGGTCAGCAGCTGGAACAGCTACTACCAGGGAGATTCCTTCGGCGGCCGGATGTTCAGCGTCTGCTTGCCCATCTTTGTCCTCGGGCTCGGGGAGGTTATCGAAGCGCTGCGGAAGCGGGGGCTCCGGGCCCTGGTCTGCGTGGGCGCAGGCGTGATTCTGTCAAGCAACTTCTTCCTTTATGTTTACTATCGCTTCGATCTCGTCTTGCGGGTCACGCCCACCACCTGGTACGAACTGTACGTCCGTCGATTCACCTTTCCCTTCGGGCTGTTCCGCTGATCAAGGTGCATCAGCGCTGACCCTTCGTCAACATCTCAGCCAACAACCGCCGGATCAGTTCCATGAAAAAGGCCTGGCCCTCAGACGTTTCCAACACGCCTCCGCTTATCCAGGCGACTCCGGCAGCGTTTGCCTTGTCGTCGAGCAGAATCACCGTGGTCAAGCCGGAACCGTTGCCCGTGTGGCTCCAGACCTTCCGCCCATCCAAGTCCCAGAGACGCCACACCAGGCCGGAGTCGAGACTGGTCACCGGGCTGGGACCCTTGAGCTGGGAAGGGTCTATCCCTTGGGGCTTGAACATATCGCGCCTGACGGGGCCGGAGAGGACTTTCGGGTCGGACCCCAGAAAAGCGGCCATTATTCGCAGCATTCCGGACACGCTGCACCGGAACATCCCGTCCGGAAAGCCGGGCCAACCGTAGTGAGGAACCAGCCGCGATCCCCCCGCCGCAGAGGCTGCACGGTACTGCCTGGCCAGCCGGGACGCATCGACGTCCTTGAGAAACCAACCGGCTTCGCGCACCCCAAGGGGCCTGCAGAACGACTGTCGGCAGTACTCGTCGAAAGGCTTGCCCGTGAGCCGCTCCACCAGGTAGCCAAGCAGGGAAAAGTTGACGTTTCCATATTTGTACATCGCTCCCGGAGCCGCGTCGCCGTAGTTCGACGGCTTGTAAAACTTGCCTCCCGGCGCCAGGTATTCCCGCAGGAAATCGCCCAGCCCGGTTGCCGCGTCTCCTTCACCGTAGAGGGGGTCGATCGTCGTTCGGTCGTCAAGCAGGCTGGAAGTGTGCGTGAGCAGCATCCGGAACGTTATGGGTTTCTCGGGAAAATTGGGGTTGACGACTTGGAAGGGCAGATACTCCCCGATGGACTCATCCAGCCCGATGGACCTGTTCTCGAGAGCTTGCAGGATCGTTGCCCCGGTCACCACCTTGCTGCAGGAGGCCCACATGGCGACGGTGTCTGGAGCGGCCGGGACTTTTCCCTCAAGATCGGCCAGCCCGAAACCACGCGCCCAGCGCGTGCCGTCGCACCGGATCACGCCCACACCAACGCCTGCCAGTCCCAATTCGTCCAGATTTCCCTGCACGAAACCGGCCAACCCAGCCCCGGGAGCCGAGGCGTCATTTTGATCCGGAAGAACCCACGGCACGCTCATGGCCATGAAAATCGACGCCACCGCCGAGACCCTCGCCCACTGCTTCATCTCGTGCTCCTGGAAAATCCGTCAATTGCACAATCGTGATACGAAACTGTGAATATTTTGTTCGGCACTGTTTCCGGCTCCAGCGGACGGATTGGCAATCGAATTTTTCCGCTGCTCCGTGGACGAGGGAAACGGGACCGCCGTGCGGCACCGCTACAGGTTTTTCCGCCAGAACTCCACCATGGTCCGGAACAGGTGGATCCGGGCGGGCGGGTCGTCGATGACGTGCTTGCGCATGGGGTACACCATCAGGTCGAACAGGAGGCCGGCCCGGATCAGTTCGTTCATGAAGGCGTGGCTGTTCTGGGGGTGGACGTTGTCGTCGTGCGTCCCGTAGACCAGCAGCAGGCGCCCGTGGAGGTCGGCCGCCCGCCGGACCAGGGACGTCTTCCCGTATCCTTCGGGGTTGTCCGCGGGACGCTTCATGGGCAGCTCCGTCCACTTGGCGTCGTAGTAGCGCCAGTCGGTCACCGGGGCCACGGAGATGCCCGCTCGGAACTCCTTCGACCGGGTGAGGGCCTGCAGGGTGTACATCCCACCGCCGCTCCAGCCCCAGATGCCGATGCGTTCCGGGTCGGCCCAGGGCTGGGCCTTGAGCCAGCGCACCGCCGCGAGCAGGTCGCCCAGTTCCACGTCCCCGTACATCTGCCCGCGCATGCTTTTCTCGAACCTCGCGCCGACGCCGGCCGAGACGCGGTTGTCCACCGACATCACCACGAAGCCCTCCTGCAGCAGGGCCTGGTCGAAGTACACGGACTGGCTCCAGCCGTTGCCGTTCCAGGTGTCGGCCACCGTGGGCATGGAAGGCCCGCCGTACACGTGGAGGATGACGGGGTAGCGGCGCCGCGGGTCGAAGGAGGCCGGCTTGCTCAGCTGGGCCGGCAGGGGGAAGCCGTCGGCGGCCGGAATCTTGAAGAAGGAAGGGAACTGGAAGTCGTAGTCCTTCAGCAGGTCGGTGCGGGGGGCGGCCAGTTCCGCCCGCCGTTTCCCGTCGGACGCATGCAGCCTCAGCGCGGGCGGCGTGTCGTGGCTGGAGTGGCGGTCGAGGTAGAAGCGGGCGTCCCTGCTGAAGCTGGCCTCGTGGGAGCCGTCCTCCTGCGAGATCCGCTCCCTCCCGGTACCGTCGAGCCGGACGCGATAGAGCTGGCGCTCGAGGGCCGACTTTTCCCCGGCGGTGAAGTACACCCAGCCTTCCTGCCCGTCCACGGCGGCGATGGCCGGCGGTTCCGTCGTCGCCATGGCCCCGAACGGGCTTACGGACCACTCGCCCGCCGTGACGGCGTTGACCAGTTGCCCGTCCAGCCGGTAGCGGTAGATGTGGGCGTAGCCGCTGCGGTCCGAAATCCACAGGAAATGCCGGCCGTCGGGCAGGAAGACGGGCTCGTAGATATGGACCCAGTCGGTGTCGGTCTCGGTCAGCACGGTATGCGCCCGTCCGGTGGGCCGGTCCACCAGGTGGAGGTCCACCCGGGTCTGGGCCCGGTTCATGGTCTGCACGGCCACCCGGGAACCACCAGGCAGCCAGGTGACCCGGGTGACGTAGGCGAACCCCTCGGGCAGGGCGGCCCAGGCAATGCGGCCGGAAGCCACGGCGGCGAGCCCCACGCGGATTTTCGGCACGGGCTGGCCGGCCTTGGGGTAGCGCTGGGTGAGGACGCGCGGCTGGTCGGGCTGGAAATCGGTGAAGGACATGGCGCTCACCGGGCCCTCGTCGGTGCGCAGGAAGGCCAGGCAGGCGGAATCGTCCGCCCACCAGAAGGCCGAGGGCCGGTTGCCGAAAATCTCCTCGCCGTAGACCCAGGAAAAAAGGCCGTTGCGGACCGTGGCGGAACCGTCGGCGGTCAGGCGCCGTTCGGTTTGCTTGTCCAGGTCGAACACGTACAGGTCATGGCCGCGGACATAGGCCACCCGGCGCCCGTCGGGGGAGAGGAGCGGCGCCTGGACGGGCCGCCCGGGCGGGTGGGCCGGGAGGAAGCGGGCCGAGGCCAAGTCGAGAACCAGGACGCGGTCCCCGAACGCGTACAGGGCGCGGCCGGTCGTCCCGCTGAAGCCCGAGGGCCAGGGCAGGGTGGCCGGAAGGTCGGCCGCTGGCAGGAAGGTGGCCAGACTGGCCAGGGCGGCCGGTTGGTCCACGGCCGGGGTGCGCTCGCCCGTGCGGGGATCCAGACGTTCCAGGACTCTCCCGGCTTCCGGTTTCCGGGGGTCGAGCAGCAGGAAGGATCCGTCCGGCCGCCAGCAGGTGGAGGGGACGGTTTCGATGTCCTGGGGACCGTTGCCGAAGATCCACTCGACGGTCACCGCCTGAGGTCGAGGTGTGGGAGGGGCCTCCGCCCTGGCGAGCAGTCCGGCGCAGGTCAGCAGCAGGATGAAGAATCCGTTCAACGTTCGGTTCATGGCCGATCCTCTCCGTAAAAATTTCACTGTCCGGAATGTCGGCGGCAGCAAAACGTAGGCTTTTCCGGCAAGGAAAAGAGTATCATGGACACCGTTTGAAAACCCATCCTCTCCGCAACGAGGTCGATCATGACAAAGAAATGTTTCCCTGTCCTTTTCCTGTTTTCGCTGGTTATGTCGGCGGTCGTGGCGGCGACGCCGGCCGCCGCGGCGGAAACGGCACTGGTGGCGATACCCCGGGCAGGGGGCGGCGACGGTGCCCTGTTCGGCCGGGAGGGGTTGACCCTGCTGCAGGAACTCAACGAGAACTACCTCGCTGCCGGTGAGCCCGAGGCCCTGGCCCGGCTGGGACGGGAAGGCCGCTCGTTCACTTTCCTCACGGTCCTGTCCGGCGACCGGGAATATTACCTTCTGCGCAGCCGAAAGGCCGCGGACGAAGCGGCCCTGCATCGGGCGGGCGACCTGATGGCGATCGAAGGCTCCACCCGGCTGCTGTCCGTTCCGGCCGGGACCGACCTGCGGGGCCTTGTCCCCTCGGCGGTCCGTTACCGGCCCTTGCCGTTCCGGCCGATTCGCCCGCAGGTTCCCGCCGCCCGACTGGCGGAGACGACGTCCACCACCCACCCGGCCATTCCCGGCATGATCGACCGGGTGTCCACGACACTCCTGACCGGCAACGTGCAGTCGCTCCAGGATTTCGGCACCCGCGACGCCACCCAGCCGCAATGCGGCCAGGCGGGTGACCTGCTCTTCCAGACCCTCACCGGATACGGCTACGAGCCGAGTTTCGACGAGTTCACTTTCAGCGGGAAACGCTTGGCCTATTCGGTCAAGAACGTCGTGGCCGTGCTGCCGGGGCGGACGCACCCGGAAAAGCAGGTCATCGTCTGCGGCCATTACGACTCCATCAACAACAACGGCGTCACATTCTCCGCCCCCGGGGCGGACGACAACGGAAGCGGCACGGCCGCGGTGCTCGAGGCGGCGCGGGTCATGTCCCGCTACACCTTCGACTCCACCGTGATCTTCATCTGCTTTTCGGCGGAGGAGTACGGTCTGTACGGCAGCGCCCATTACGCCGCCGCGGCCCACCAGGCCGGCGCCGACATCGTGGCCGTCTACAACCTGGACATGGTGTCCTACAACCACTCGACGCCCTACAGCGTCTATCTGTTCTGCAACCAGGCCTCCTCGTCGCTGGCCGACTTCGCCATTGCCGCCTCGACGGAGTATGTCCCGACGCTGCAATGGCGGAAGGTCATCGACCCTTCGGAAGTATACAGCGACCACGCCTCGTTCTGGGAGCAGGGCTACCCGGCCCTCTTCGCCATCGAGACCGACGACAACCCGAACTACCACCATTCGACGGACACGTTGAGCACCATAAACACGGACTACTTCACGAACATCGTCAAGGCCAGCGTGGCCGGGGCGGCGCTCTCCGCCGGGCCGCTCACGCTCAAGGGCGACTACAACGGCGACTGGGCGCTCAACGCCACCGACGTGGGGTTGCTGGCCGCGCACCTGGCCGCCAGCGGCGACCTGGGCAGCGCCGCCGACTACAACGGCGACGGTGTGCAGAACGTGCTGGACCTGTGCGCCCTGCAGCGCGACGCGTTGGACTAGCGGGCGAAGAGATATGAGAGAGTAACGGACACTTCTTTATCGGTTCCCGTTCCGTCTGCCGCCAGGCGTTGGGCTAGCGCCTTTGGGCGCATTGCATCCCCGGCGAATAGAAAACGGGTGTCCCAAGAGCCTGTCCCAAGAGCCTCCCCAAAGCCCCAAGGGCCCTGCGTCGGGACGTAGCGGCCGCCGTTCCCATTTTAAACCTAATTCCCTTTTTTTCAGATGTTAGACTGCAATTATGTCAAATGCCGGATGCGTTCCTTATTCTGGAACGTGGCCCATCTATACTGCGTCCCACGGTCTCGGCTCGATGCAGAAACGTGCACAGACCCGAAAACGGAATGCATAGAAAAGGCAAAAACCCGGAACGGGGAGCACTGAATTCTGTACCTTCTGCAGAAACTCCCGATGTCCAGACGTGCAGGAAGCGACCCGTGATAACCTACTTCTTCCATTTGCATCTGAATTCCGAACATTCCCTTCCGGACGGGACTTTTTCCCTTCCCGTCCCGGTGGAGAGGGCTGCCCGGCTGGGTATGCCGGCATCGGGGCCTGTTCCCCGAAGGAGTTGAAAACTGATCTCAGACAAGGAGGATACGATGGAAAACATGGATGACAACGTCCAGGATTTGGAGTTCGATCCCGAAGATCTGCTACATCGTGCAGAGGCGGGCGACCCGGACGCCCAGGTCGAACTGGGGTGCCGGTTCCTCCTCGGGGAAGGGTTGCCCCGGAGCCCCGGAAAAGCCTCCCGATGGCTCCAGCGGGCCGCCGCACAAGGAAACGCCGCGGCCCGGCTCAACCTCGGTTTCATGGCGCAACGCGGGGTGGGGACGCCCTGGAGCCCCGCCCAGGCGAAGAAATGGTACGAGTCGGCCGCCGCGCAGGGAGATGCCCGGGGTGCGTGCGCCCTGGGCCGCCTGTACGAGGAGGGGCTTTCTGTCCCCGAGGACGCCGTCCGGGCGCTCGAATGGTACCGACTCGCCGCGGAGCAGGGGGACCCCGAAGCGCAGTACCGCTGCGGACGCCTGCTCGCGGAAGGGCGGGGGACCCGGCCAGAAGCGGCCGAAGCCCTGAAGTGGTGCCGGAGAGCGGCGAGGCAGGGCCTCGCGGAAGCGCAGTACGAACTCGGCTGCCGGCACCTGTACGGGGATGGAGTCGACCGGTCGACCGAGGAAGCCGAAGCCTGGTTCCGCCGGGTCCTCGAGGCGGAGGACCCGGAGCGCTTCCTCGACCTGGGCCTGCGGTACCGCTACCGGGTGGAGGGCCGGGTCAACCGCCGCCGCTGCCGGCTGTACGCATGGAAACAACTCCGGTCCATGGGGGCCGTCGGCCGGGGTCTGCCCCGGGACGAGGCCGAAGCGGCGGCGTGGGACCGCCTGGCGGCGGAGGAAGGCGACGCGGACGCGCGGTTCCGCCTGGGTCTGGCGACCCTGCACGGCCGGGGCGTTTCCCCGGATGCCGCCGCGGGGGTGAGATGGTTGCGCCTGGCGGCGGAACAGGGTTTCGCCCGGGCGATGTTCGCCCTCGGGTGGTTGACCGAGACGGGCGAGATCCGGGCCGACGAAGCCGTCGATCCCGCCGGAAGACTCCCCCGGGCGGCCCAGTGGTACGGGCTGGCCGCGGAGCGTCACTGCGCCGCGGCCCAGTTGCGGCTCGGCCTTCTCTATCGGGACGGCAAGGGTGTCGGGAAGGACCGGAATGCGGCGGAGAAGTGGTTCCACCGCGTCCGGCACGGCTCCGACCCCTTCGCGAAGGTCCTTCTCGAACTGGTGGACGGGCGCGGCGGGACGGCCTTCGGGCCGGTCCCGGCAGGGGACCCTTTCTTCCCGGAGGACGGGCCGCCGGCCCCGGGTCCGCTCGGGGACGTGAACCGCGGCCTGCTGTTGCGCCTGGGGCTGCCCCTCCCGGAAGGGCCGGGGGGCGCGACGGAGTACTTCCACCGGGCCGCGCAACGGGGGGACGTTCGCGGACAGTTCCTGCTCGGCCTGGCGTTCGAGACGGGGGACGGCCGGCCCAGGGAACTCCGGGAGGCGGCCAGGTGGTACCGGCTGTCGGCAGACAACGGCTATGCGCCGGCTCGGTCCCGTCTCGGCGCGCTTTGCGGCCGCTGGGGACTCGGCCGCGACGCGAGGCACGCGTCTTCGGAACTTCTCCGCCAGGCCGCAGAGCAGGGGGACGCCGAGGCGCAGTGCCGCTTCGGGAGGATGCACGAGTATGGCCGGGGGACGCCCCCAGACCCGCTCCAGGCCATGAAGTGGTACCTCGCCGCCGCGGAGCAGGGGGCCCCCGACGGGAAACGGCGCCTGGAGTCGCTGGTCCGGCGGCTGAACACGTTGTGCCCGGACCTGTTCTGCCTCCCGGAAGTCTCCCCCGCCGCCGGGGAAGAAGGCTGCCGGGATGCCGGCGGAATAGGCCTCCCCGATCCAGCTGGTGGGGATGAATCCGAGGCGGACCCGGACTCCCGGCCGGATCTTTGGGAACCAGGGGAGGGAGAATTCCTGCCGGCCGTGCCCTCCCCCTTGAAAGCCTGGAGGGAGCCCCGGAAAACCCTGGTCCCGGAGCCTCGTTGTCGGGGTTGCGGCCGGGAGGCCCGCGACGTGCGCGTCCTGGTGGCTTCCCAGACAGGATGGCACCTGTGCGACATGTGCATCGACGACTCTTTCGAAATTGTCCACGCGGACGCGGACGACGCCGTGAACGTGATGGAGCGCGTTCTCCGGACCACACGGGAACTGGAACGGGCCCGGGAATCCGTCGCCCTCGCCCGGCAGGCCCTGTCCTCGGCCGACGAAGCCCTGAAAGCTGCCGACATGGCAATCCCGCCGTCGTCCCCCGAGCCGGGAAACGAGAGCGCTTGATGACCCCGTGAAGAACCGCGAGTAGGCGGCATTTCGCGGATAACGCCGGGCGAAGCGAGACAAAATGCTTTTTTGACTCTCAACGAAGGACTATTATTGAATCAGTTGCAGCTGAATAATCGACAATAGAGCTGAATAGACACCAGGAGATCCGTAACGAAAAAGAAGGAACTCAAGTATGCGGGAAAGTCAGAAATGAGCGGAACCCTCTTCTTGTTCTTTTCCGTGGAACTTTATACCACCAAAGAATCTGAACCGTCAACGCAACAATACGGCCGGCCCGCCAACGGCGTGCGGCCCATCCCGGCCCCGATCAGCCGCCGGAGGGGGCTAGGTTGTTGTCGGTGCGGGCGGCGAGGAGCTATGACTGCTTGACAGCAAAGATGTTGCGTTGCTTGTCGCTATTTCTGCTAGAAAGTAAACGTGTTAGATAGAGCCTGAACACCTTTTCCCTCCTGACGGTTTTTCGTCCTCTGCCGGATCGAAGGGATTCCATCCCATTCCTAATTTGCCCGAATCGCGAAAATAAATGAATGGCTATGGTGTCGGTTGTTTTTGTGTGGCGGGACCGAGGTTCCCGAATCACTGACCGTCAGACGGAGGAGCCCCCGGGCCGGAAACGGGCAGGGTGAAGGAAAAGGTGCTGCCCCGGCCGATTTCGCTTTCCACCCAGATGGAGCCCCCGAAGCGCTCCACGATCTGGCGGCAGATCGGCAGTCCCAGGCCGGTCCCAAGCTGGCGGCCGTCGAGGGTGTCGCCGACCTGGCGGAATTTCTCGAAAATCCTGGCGAAATGTTCCTGGTGCAGCCCGATGCCGGTGTCGACGACGCTGAAAGTCACTCGTCCGGGCCCCCTCCTCACCCGGCAGCAGACCGAGCCGCGGTCGGTGAATTTGACGGCGTTGGAAACGAGGTTGATCATCACCTGGATCAAACGGTTCAGGTCGCCCTGCACTTCGGGCAGATCGGGGTCCAACTCGACGATGAAGGCGAGCCCCTTCTGGGCCAGCAGGCTGGACGTGGCCGCCTGCGTCCGCTCGATCAGTTCCGGGATGGAGACGGGGCCGATGTCCCACTCGACCTTGCCCGCCTCCATCTTCGCCAGGTCGAGCATGTCGTTGATGAGCGACGTCAGCCGGTTGGATTCGGTCACGATGATGTTCAGGTTTTCCCGGATCAAGCTTGTCGTGCGGCTGATGCGCTGGTTCTCGGGGGGCAGGACGGGGCAGACGATCGACTCGAACTTGCTCCGGATGATCTTGGCGAAGCCGAGCACCGAAGTGAGGGGTGTTCGCAGTTCGTGGGCGGCGATGGAAAGGAAGTCGGTTTTCAAACGGTCGATTTCCTTCAGCTTTTCGTGGGATTCCACCAGGGCCTGTTCGGCCTCCTTGCGCAGGGTGATGTCCAGGATGGAAACGATCCGCTCCTCGGAATCCGGCACCAGCGCCGAAGTCAGCATCACATGACGGTATTTGCCCTGCCGGTCCAGCAGCCTCACCTCGCAGCTGTGCGGCCTCTGTGCGTGGTCGGTCGTAAGGCTGCGGTCGTACTCCAGCAGACCGGGAAGGTCCTCGGGGTGCACGAAGTCCGGCCACTTCCGGCGGCCTTCCACTTCGTCCCTCGTGTAGCCGGAAACCCGCTCGAATTCGGAATTGACCAGGCGAATGGTTGCGTCGCTTTGGATGGTGACGATGACCGTGCCGGAATTCTCGAAGATGACGCGGTACTGGTTTTCCGACCGCGAAAGAGCGGACTCCACCAGGCGGCGTTCCGCGATTTCCCGCTGCAGCTGCCGCGACTGGAGGAGGTCGCGGGCGAAGATGACGGTGCCGATGGGTTCCCCCATGCTGTCGCGGATCCGGGAGATGGTCATGCTGACGGGGATGAGTTCCCCCTTCCGGGAAAGGAAGTTGAAACCGGGGGCGGAGTCCGAACTCATTTTCACCAGCTTCTCGGCAATCGAGGCGCTTTCCTCCGTCCTGTCGCTGCAGATGATCTCATTGACATGCCGCCCGCACAACTCTTCCGCCGAATAGCCCAGCAGTTTTTCGGTTCGCGGGTTGATCCGGATGATCTTCTGGGCTGTGTCCAGGAGAAGGATCATCTCTCTCGTCTTCTTCAGGATCTCCTCGGCGGCGATCCCGGAGGTCAGGGTCATGAGCCGGTAGCGGGAAATGGCGATCCAGATGCCGCCGATCCAGAACAGGATGACGATGTGTCCCACCGAAGGGAGGGCGTGGATGCCTAAGGCCGGCAGGATGTTGTTGGTCGCGGCGGCCAGCACGAGGGAGACGGCGGTGTTGACGGCGATGAGGTTGCTTTGCCGTTTTTCCCGGACGCTGCTCGTACGGCGTCCCCAGCGGACGGTGAGGGCGATGCTCATGACGACGTAACAGCTGTAGTGTGCGGTGAAAGCCCAGAACCAGGGGTTGCCCTTCTCGATGACGGGGACCCACCCCAGGGGGCCGGCCTCGAAGCACCCGGCGGTGACCGTTCCGGTCAGGGCCCGGGCCAGCAGGATGAAACCGGGCAGGTAAAGGGCGGCGCAGAACCACTTCCGGCGCAGGAGAGAGGTTTGGCCGGTCAGCAGCATGGTGAAGTGGAGGGTCAATCCGCTGAACTGCGTCCAGCCGAAGGCCGACAGACGGAACCAGAACCGGCAAGCCTCCTCGGTGGGCGCCGGGTACAGGAAGACATAGCAGAGGGACCACCAGGCGTAGCTGGCGCAGAGCAGGGCGAAGAGCCGGTTCAGCCCCTGCTTGTCCCCCCGTTTCAGGATCCTGACGCCGAAGTCGGCGTAGATGAGGCAAGCCAGGAAAGAGGCCAGGGAGAAGATGTTCATGGGGCGCCGAAAGCCTTCAATCGCTGCCCTGGTTGGAAATGCAGATGGTTTTCACCGTGTTGACGTCCTCGAGGGGATCGCCGTCGGCCTTCAGGATGATGGCGAAATCGCCCAGGTAGATCCGGTCGCCCAGCTTGCATTCCGTGGGTGTGCTGACCATGGACGAGTTCAAACGCGTGCCGTTCTGGCTATAGTTTTCCAGCAGGAATCTGTCGCCGGTTTTGGAGAGCCGCAGGTGGCTGCGGGACACGGTGGTGTCCACTAGGATGATGTCGCACTGTTCCCCCCGGCCGATGAGCACGCTCTCCCTCTCCATCTTCACCTGGACGTAGACCTGCATGTTCTTGTAAATGTCCAACCGAGCCATAGCGCACCTCCGGGTAGGGGAAAAAATGCCGGCCAGCCCTGTTCTGCCGCGTGATCGGGAAGATTGGGGAAGCCCCCGCTTCGTTCGTTTTCGTACAATGGAATGATACAGGGAGAATGGCGGGAAGTCAACGTGTGGGGGCAGGCAGATCCCCGCCGGCGGGGTGGCCGGCCCGCCGCTGGTTGTCGACAGGGCAAAAACCCCTTGACTCAGCGTCGGTTGTCCGGTAGTTTCGCTGCGCAGGCAGGGTGAAAAGGTGAACATTCCGTCACAACTCCAGCCAGGCGACGTCGTCGCCGACCGCTTCCGCATCGACCGCCTGATCGGAAAGGGCGGGATGGGGGTCGTCTACCGGGCGTTCGACGGGCAGCGCGGCGACGCCCCCCTGGCCCTGAAGGTCCTGCACGACCGGGACCCCTACTGCGTGGCCCGCTTCCACCGGGAGGCGGCCGTCCTTTCCGGTCTCCTGCACCCGGCCATCGTGCAGTACGTCTCCCACGGCATCACTTCCGACGGGAACCCTTTCCTGGCCATGGAATGGCTGGAGGGGGAGGACCTGGCCGCCCGACTGCGGCGCGGGCCCCTGTCCGTCGAGGAGACGGTCGTCCTGGGCCGGCGGGTCGGAACCGCCCTTGGTTTCGCCCACCAGGCGGGCATCGTGCACCGCGACCTGAAGCCCGGCAACCTCATCCTGGTGCATGGAGACGTCGGGCAGACCAAGGTCGTCGACTTCGGCGTTGCCCTCGCCAGTGACGCCACGCTCACCCTCACGGCCACTTCCGCCGTGGTGGGCACCCCCTCCTACCTGGCCCCGGAGCAGGCCCGCGGGTCCCACCAGGTGACCCCGCGGGCGGACGTATTCTCTCTGGGATGCGTCCTCTTCGAGTGCCTCACGGGCCGGAAAGCCTTCGACGGCGACTCCGTCATCTCCATCCTCAGCCGGATCATGCTGGGGGAAAACCCCATGGAGGGAAAGCGATTCGAAGGCATCCCCGAGCCCCTCCTGGAAATCGTCTCCCGCATGCTGGCCAACGAGGCGGAAAGCCGCCCGGAAGACGGGGGGGCGGTGGCCCGGCTCTTCGAGGCGTACGAGACCCGGTGGAGCCAGGAAGTTGCGAGGTCGGGGCCGGCGGTTTCACTCAGCGTGCGGGAGCAGAAGCTGGTCACCGTCATCGCCTGCCTGCCCGGGAGGACCTGTCCGGTCGGGGAACTGGAGCCGGAGGCGGTGCGTTCCCTGGATCAGGCGGCGGCGACCTTCGGGGCCCGGTGGGAATCCTACGCCGACGGATCGGTCTTCCTCACCCTGGCGGGGACGGAGATCGCGCGGGACCAGGCCTGCCAGGCGGCGCGGTGCGCCCTCTCCCTGCGCCGGGTCTTTCCGGGCGGCGACCTGATCATCACCACCGGCAACACCGAGCTGGACAGTTCCACCCCCACGGAACAGACCATCGAGCGCTTCGCGGCCATCCTGCGGGCCGCCCGGGAGGGGCGGGCCGAAGAGTCAGGCGACATTTTCCTGGACGACCCCACGGCGGGGCTGCTGCGCGGGCACTTCGAAATCCGCGAACAGGAGGGCCTGAAGATTCTGGAGGAGGTCGCCGGCGATACGGCGCCGGCCTGGAAGCTCCTCGGCCGACCGACTCCCTTCGTCGGGCGGGAACGGGAGATCGCCACGCTGCGGGGGCTCCTGGCCGAGAGCACGGCGGATTCCGTGGCCAGGTCCGCCCTTCTCGTCGCCGAGGCGGGCATGGGAAAGTCCCGCCTGATCTCCGAATTCACGGCGGAAACGAGGCGGGCCGGCGGGACGCTCGTCCTGACCGCCCGCGGGGACCCTATGAGCTGCTGGGCGCCCTTCATCCTGCTGCGGGAGATGATCCGGGGCGCGGCCAACCTCCTGCCCGGCGACCCGGACGAGGACCGGCGCCGGCTCGACCGATTCCTGGGACGGATTCTCGCCGGGGAACACCTGGCCCGGGCCGGGCACTTCATCGGGGCCTTGCTGGGCCTGCCGGCGAACTCGTGTTCCCGGCACCTGCCGTCGGCGGACCTTTCGCCCCACGCCCAGGGCGACCAGTTGCGGCGGGCGGTGGAAAACTGGCTGGAGGCGGAGTGCGCCGTCCAGCCGGTGCTGATCGTCCTGGAGGACCTCCATTGGGGCGACGTGCCGACGGTCCGCTGCCTGGACGCCGTGCTGCGCAACCTGGCCGACTGCCCCCTCTTCGTCATCGGGACCGCACGTCCGGAAGTCCACGAACTGCTTCCGGGGCTGTGGGTTTCCCGCGGCGTGCAGGAAATCCGGCTGGGGCCCCTGTCGCGACGGGCCACGGCGCGCCTGGTGGCGGAAGTCCTGGGTGTGTCGGCGCCGGTGGAGGCCCGGACCCGGATCATCGACCGGGCGGCGGGAAGCCCCTTCTACCTCGAAGAACTGGTGCGTGCCTTCCACGAGGACCCGGCCCTGACCCTGCCGGGCAGCGTGGTGGCCATGGTCGTCTCGCGCCTGGAGCGCCTGCCGGCCGAAGCCCGCCGGGTCCTGCGGGCCGCGGCGGTTTTCGGGCAGACGTTCTGGCCGGGCGGGGTGGGCCACCTGCTCGGGCGCGAGTGGAAACCGGAGGACATCGAGGCCTGGCTCCTCCAACTGGTGGAGTCGGAGGTGGTGCTGCCGGCCACGGAGAGCCGTTTCCCGCCGGAGGCGGAATTCGAATTCCGCCACGCCGTGATGCGGGAGGCCGCCTACGGCATGCTGACCGCCCAGGACCGGCTCGTGGGCCACCGCCTGGCCGCCGAGTGGCTGGACCGGTCCGGGGAGCGGAACAGCCGCGTGCTGGCCGAGCACCACGAGCGCGGGGGGGAGGCCGGGAAGGCCGCCCGGCTGTATCGCCAGGCGGCGGAGCAGGCCCTGGAAGGCAACGACCTGGAAGGAACCCTGCTCTGCGGACAGCGGGCCGTGGCGCTGGGGGCCGAAGGCGAACTGCGGGGAGAAATCCGGGCCATCGAGGCGGAAGCCCTGGATTGGCTCGGGCGGATGGACGAGACCATCCAGGCCGGCCAGGAGGCCATGCGGCTGCTTCCGCGGTACGGGATCGGCTGGCTGCGTTCGGCCGGACTGGTGGCCGAGGCGGCAGGCACGCGCGGGGACCTCGACACCGTCGAGGCCATGGCCGCGGAACTTCAGGAGGCCATCGAGGGCAGCGAACCCAACGTGGAGATGGTCCGGGCCTGCGCCCACGCCGCGGTGAAACTGCTCCTGGGCGGGCGGCCGCAGGGGGCCGACCGTCTGCTGGAGAGCCTCCAGGGCCGGAAACTGCCCGGGGCGCCCCTCTTCCGGGCCTGGCTGGAGCGGTGGCTCGGGTTCAAGCGCCTCATGCTGGGCGATTCCGCCGGCTTCCTGGCGTTGATGGAGCAGGCCGCCGGGAACTTCGCTCGTGCCGGTCACCTGCGCAATGCCTGCCTGCAGCGGGGCAACGCCGGGTGGGCCTACGGCGACCTGGGCGCCTACGACGACGCCAGGCGCGTCCTGCTCCAGGCGTTGGAGTCGGCGGAAAAGCTGGGCCTGGAAGGGGTGGCCGCCTCCGTCCGAACCGACCTCGTCCCCGTCCTGGCCTGTCTCGGCCTGGCCGACGAAGCTTTGGAAACCGGCGGCCAGGCCGCCGCCATCGCGGCCGGGCAGGGGGAATTGCGCATGGAGGCCACGGCCAGGATCCATCTGGCCCTGGTCTACCTGCAGCGGGAAGATCTTCCGGCCGCCGAGGCGGAAATTTCCCGCGCTCTCTCCTGCGCCGGTCAGATCCTGCCCACTTTGGCTTTCGCCCTGGGTGTCCGGGCCGAAATCGCCCTGCGGCGCGGCGACGCCCGGGAGGCGCTGGACCACGCCACCGAGGGGGTCGGCATCATGCGGAAACTGGGGGCCCTCGATGCCGGGGAGGCGTATTTGCGGCTGGTGTACGCCGAGGCCCTGGCTGCCAGCGGGAACCGGCCGGAGGCGGAGGTGGCCATCGCCGAGGCACGGGAGAAACTGCAGGAGCGGGCGCGCTGCATCGCCGACCCCGAATGGCGCCGGAGCTTCCTGGAGCGGGTCCCCGAGAACCGCCGGACCTTCGCCTGGTCGCCAGCGCAACCTTCCCAATGAGCGAAGTCGGAAAAGGCGTCAACCGGGTCGTTTGGGGAACCACAGAAGCACAAAGACAGATGGGCACAAAGACATCAACCACTGATCTCACTGATAAAAAATGGTTGACAACCGGGTGGCTCGCGCGCTAGGCTCCGCCTTCGAGGAAGAAAGCGATGTATATGACCGCCCCCGTCACCGCCCGCCATCACCATCATCACGGCGATTTCCGCCCGGGGGCAGGCGTGTAGGCGTTTTCCGTACATTCCGAAATTTGTCAGCCCCCGGCCTAGCCGGGGGCTTTTTCATTATGGGGCCGAAAATCATGAAAACAGGGATGATGCGATGAACCGGAACCGAAAAGAGAGAAGGGAAGGGAACGCTGCCGCCGCAGCGGGGCCGGGAGCTGCCGCCGACGCCGGCCGGTGGCTTCCCGAGCTTGTTCCGGCCCTCGCCGCCGGGGGCGGTTTCGTCCCCGGGCCATCCGCCCCCGCCCCTGTCTCGACCGAATTGGCCGGCCACCGGGCCCACGGACGCCACCCCCCTCACCCGGGGTCCCCTCCGCACGCCCGCCAAGGGCGCCAGGCAAACCCCGGGTCGACACGCGCCCGGGGTTTTTCATTTTTTCGATCCTGGCCCCACAGCCTGCCGGCCGGCCCGACCGGATTCCCGAAACAAGGAGAAACGACATGACCACGCTCAACCTGGCCCTGCCCAAGGGCCGCATGTTCGAATCAGTCTGCCGGCTCATGGAGGACGCCGGGTTCGGCGTCCTCGGCGGCGAACGGAACTACCGTCCCGCCTGCCGCGATTCCCGCCTCCGGCTCAAGATCCTCAAGCCGCAGAACATCGTCCGGATGGTGGAACTGGGCAGCCACGACGCCGCCTTCGCCGGGCACGACTGGATCGTGGAACTCGGGGCCGACGTGCGCGAGCTGCTGGACACGGGGCTGGACCCGGTCCGGGTGGTGGCGGCCGTCCCCCGGGAGAAGGGTTCCCTGCAAGCGCTGCGGTCCCGGAAGATCCTGGCCGCCTCGGAGTACGAGAACCTGACCCGGGCCTTCCTGGCGCAGCAGGGGCTGCCGGCGGTGTTCGTCCGCAGCTACGGGGCCACCGAGGTCTTCCCGCCGGACGATGCCGACCTGGTGGTGGACAACACCGCCACCGGGGCGACGCTGGCCGAGAACGGGCTGCTGGAGGTGGCCGAGCTGCTGCGCTCCACCACCCGTTTCATCGCCAACCCGGCGGCGCTGGAGGGCGAGAAAGGGGAGATCCTCCGCGAGACCGCCCTGCTCCTCCAGGCCGTGCTGGACGCCCGGCACCGAGTCATGGTGGAGATGAACGTGACGGCCGAGCGGCTCGAGGCCGTGCTCGCCGCGCTGCCCTGCATGCGCCGGCCCACGGTGGCGTCCCTGTCCGACCTGGCCGGCTTCTCGGTCAAGGCGGCGGTGCCGAAGAGCGAGACGCCCCGCCTCATCCCCCTCCTCAAGCGGGTGGGGGCCACCGAGATCCTCGAATACCCATTTTCCAAGGTGGTGCTGTGATGGACAAATTCATTTCAATCCTGAATTGCGTTCCGGAAAAGGAAACCGACTTCACGGCCCTGGAGCGGCGGGCCCGGGTGGGAACCCGGACGGACGGGGCGGAGGACCCCATGGCGCCTCGCCTGGCTGATGAAGGGTCCTCCTGGGAACCCTACGTCCCGGAAACAGGGCGGGGGGGCTTCCTGCGGATGGACGCCAACGAGGGCCCGCCCCCGCCGCGGTCCCTCCTCCGGGAGGCCCTGGCCGACTCGTGCGGCCGGGCGTGCTTCTACCCCGAATACGGCGACCTGGTGGCGTCCGCCTCCGCGGCCTGGAACGTGGACCCGGCATCCGTCATCCCCGTCAACGGGGCCGACGAGGGGATCCGGCTGGCCGTTCAGGCCTATTGCGGCGAGGGGGCGCCCCTGGCGGTGTACCGGCCCACCTTCCCCATGTACGCCTGGTACGCCGGCCGGCAGGGGGCCCCGGTGCTCTCCGCCCCGGCCGCCCTGGACCGCCCCCCGCGGGCCGCCGACATGACGCCCCGGCAAAAGCGGGCCGCCCTGGTGGCCGTGCCCTCGCCGGGGAACCCGGTGGGGCTGGGCCTGCCGGAGGAAGAGCTGGAGCGCCTGCTGTCGGAGCGGCAAGGGCGTCCCTTCCTCCTGGACGAGACCTACGGGCCGTTTTCCGGACGGGACGGTGCGCCCCTGCTGCGGCGCTGGCCGAACCTCCTCCTCCTGCGCTCCCTGAGCAAGGCGCACGGGGTCCCGGGCCTGCGCTGCGGCTTCCTGCTGGCCGAGCCCCGGGTGGCCGGGATGCTCCGGCGGCTGTGCCCCCCGTTCGCCGTTTCGTCCCCGGCCGCGGCGGTGGGGGCCTGGTTGCTCCGCCAGGACCTCGGGGCGGCCGCCGCGCGAAACCGTTCCGCCGTGCGGGCCGCCGCCGGCCTGGCCCGCTGGCTGGCCGAGCGCGGCGTGCGGGTCCTGCCCACGGAAACCCACTTCTTCCTGGCCGGACTGGGCGCCGGGGCCCCGGCCCGGCTCCGCCGGCAGGGGATCCTGGTCAAGGGGATGGAAGCCCTGGAACCGGGCCTCGCCCGCGTGAGCGTGGCGGACGAGAGTGCCGCCCTCTCCTTCCGGGCGGCCTGGCCGCGGGTGGCCCCGGCCCGGGAAACGGGCGACGCCGGACGCCGTTTCTCCTTCCGACCGGCGGCGAAAGCCGCCGGGAAAGGGGGTGCCGTATGATGCCCGCCCCTGTGGCCTTGACCCGGGAAACGTCGGAAACCCGCGTGGAACTGGAACTCGGCCGGCCCGCCGGCGAGACCCTGGTGGAGACGGGGCTGCCCTTTTTCGACCACCTCCTCGCCCAACTGGTTTTCTATTGGGGGACGGGTCTGCGCCTGCGCGCCCGCGAATTCGCTCCCCTCGGCGACGGGCACCACCTGGCGGAGGACGTGGCCCTGGCGCTGGGCCGGGCGCTGGACGAGCGCCTGGGCGACCGTTCCGGCCTCGCCCGCTACGGCCAGCGCCTCCTGCCCATGGACGAGGCCCTGGCCACGGTGGCCGTGGACCTGGGCGGCCGGCCGTTCGCCGTCCTGCGCGGGAAAGTGCCCCGCCTCGCGGCCGGCGGCTTCGACGGGGCCAACGCGGCGCACTTCTTCCGGACCTTCGCGGCGGAGGCCCGCCTGACGCTTCACCTGAGCGTGCGGGGGCACAACGCCCACCACGTGCTGGAGGCCTCGTGCAAGGCCCTGGGCCTGGCCCTGGCGGAGGCCTGCGCCCCGTCCGGGAGCGGGGTGCGCAGCACGAAGGGGGTGCTGCGATGACCGTCGGCATCGTCGACTACGGAGGCGGGAACCTGCGAAGCGTGGAAAACGCCCTCGCCGCGCTGGGCAAACCGTTCCGCCGCATCGAAACGCCGGCCGACGCCGCCGGGCTGGAGTGGATCGTCCTCCCCGGCGTAGGCCACTTCGGGGCCGCGGCGGAGCGGCTGGCCTCGTCGGGGCTGGCCCCGTTCCTGCGCCGGCACGCGGCCGGCGGGGGCCGGATCCTGGGCATCTGCCTGGGCCTGCAGCTGTTGTTCGAGGGCTCCGCGGAAGCGCCGGGAGCCGTCGGGCTCGGCCTGCTGAGCGGCCGCAGCGTCCGCCTGGGAGCGTCCGGCGAGAAGGTTCCCCACATGGGCTGGGCGACCGTCCGCTTCCCGGCGGGCCGGGACGAGTGGTTCTACTTCGTACACTCCTATGCGCTTCCCGCGGCCATTTACACCGGAGAAACCGGGGGATCTGGGAACTATACCGCTGAATTCTGGTATGGCAGAAAATTTATCGCTGCTTTGAAATGCGGGCCCTTGACTGGCGTCCAGTTCCATCCGGAAAAGAGCGGCCCGGCCGGGTTGCGGTTCCTGCAGGAGGTGCTGTCATGAGCGCCGTGCGCATCATCGCCTGCCTGGACGTGGCCGCGGGCCGCGTCGTCAAGGGCGTCCGCTTCCAGGGGCTGCGGCCCTGCGGTGACCCCGCGGCGCTGGCCCGCCGCTACGCGGAGCAGGGCGCCGACGAACTGGTGCTCCTGGACGTGACCGCCGGAGGGGAGAAACGCCTGGCCGCGGCGGAGACCGTGGCCCGGGTGGCCCGGGCGGCCTTCCTGCCCCTGACGGTGGGGGGCGGCATCCGGAGCGAGGCCGGCGCGCGGGACCTGTTGCGCTCCGGTTGCGACAAGGTGGCCGTGAACAGCGCGGCGGTGCGCGACCCGGCCCTGGTCGGCCGCCTGGCCGCCGCCTTCGGGAAGCAGTGCGTGGTGGTGGCCGTGGACGCCCGGCAGAGGCCGGGGCGGGACGAATGGGAGGTGGTCGTGGACGCCGGCAAGACGCCCACGGGGCGGGACGTGGTCGGGTGGGTGCGGGAAGCCGGGGGGGGGGGGGGGGGGGAGATCCTGCTGACCTCCATCGACCGGGACGGGGTGGGGGCCGGGTTCGACGGCGCCCTCCTGCGGGCCGTGTCGGCGGGCCTGGGCGTGCCCCTGGTGGCCTCGGGCGGCTTCCGCGTTCCGCCGCACGCCCTGGAGGCGGTCCGCGCCGGTGCCGACGCGGTGCTGGCCGCCTCGGCCCTGCACCGCGGGGAAATGTCCCTGGCCCGGATCAAGTCCTTTTTGCTGAAACGGAACGTGGAGGTGCGGCCATGCTGATTCCGAGCATCGACCTGATGGGGGGGAAGGCCGTCCAGCTCGTGGGCGGCCGGCGCCGGGTGCTGGAGGTGGAGGACGTGGAGGGGCTGGCCAGGCGCTTCCGCGTCTTCGGCACGGTGGCGGTGGTGGACCTGGACGCGGCCCTGGGCCGGGGCGACAACCTGCCCCTGGTGGCCCGGCTCTGCCGCCTGGCGCGCTGTCGGGTGGGCGGGGGGATCCGCACGCTGGAGCGGGCCGGCGAACTCCTGCGCCTGGGTGCCGACAGCCTGGTGGTGGGCACGGCGGCGGAGCCGGAATTCCTGGCCGGGCTGCCCCGGGAGCGCACCTGGGTGGCCCTGGACCACCGGGGCGGGGAAGTCCTCGACCGGGGCTGGCGGCGGCGCACGGGCGACGCCGTGGTGGCGCGGATGGAGCGGCTGGCCCCCTGTTGCGCCGGCTTCCTCGTCACCGACGTGGGCCGGGAAGGGCGCCTCACCGGCCTGGACCTCGCGGCGGCCAAGCGCTGGCGGGACCTCTGCGCGGGCGGGCTGACCGTGGCCGGCGGCGTTTGCGCCGCCTCGGAGGTGGCCGAACTCGACCGCCTGGGCATCGACGCCCAGGTGGGGATGGCCCTCTACGACGGGACCCTCGACCCGGCGGAGTCCTTCGTTTCTTGCCTGGCCTTCGGGCGGAACGGCGGACTCCTTCCTTGCGTGGTGCAGGACCGGGGCGGGCGCGTGCGCATGCTGGCCTGGCAGACGCCCGAAAGCCTGCGGGCCGCCCTCCGGGAAGGGCGGGGCGTCTACTGGTCGCGCTCCCGCCGGGAGATCTGGCGGAAAGGCGAAACCAGCGGCCACGTCCAGGCGCTGCGGGAGGTTCGTGCGGACTGCGACCGCGACGCGCTGCTCTTCACCGTGGACCAGGCGGGCCCGGCCTGCCACACGGGGGCGGACACCTGCTTCGGCCGGGCCGACTTCGCCCTGGCCGACCTGGCCGGTCTGCTGGCGGAACGGGCCGCCCGGCCGGAAGGGTACACGGGGCGGCTGTTCGGCGACGCGGAACTGCGCCGGGACAAGCTGCGGGAGGAGACCGAAGAGGTCGTCGAGGCCGCCGGCCGGCCGGATGACCTGGCCTGGGAGTGCGCCGACCTGCTGTATTTCCTCCTGGTTTCCATGACGGCCGGAGGCGTGCGCCTGGAACAGGTGTTCTCGGAACTGGCCCGCCGCCGCTCCCTCCCGCGACGGGAAAGCTGACGGGGGAGGGCAGACCACGGAAACACAAAAGCATAAATAGTAATAAAAATAAATTAATACACCATATTACAAATTGCGTTTGTGCCCTTGTGGCTTGGTGGTAACAATCTATGCATGAAGGAGTAAGGACATGCGCGAGATGCTGCTGGAAGAAGCCCTGGAGTTCGTATCCAGGCGGCGGACGGAGGTGCCCGAGACGGTGGGCCCGCTGTTGGAGGATATCCGCCGGGAGGGGGACGCCGCCGTGCAACGGCTGTCGGCGCGATGGGACAACCACCCCGGGCCGGTGTACGAGTGGGGGCGGGGAGAATTGGCGCGGGCGGTGGACGGCCTCACCCCGGACCTGCGCCGCCACCTGGAAGACATGGTGGCGAGGGTCCGGACGTTTGCCGAATTCCAGCGACAGGCCCTGCGGGACGGGGAAACGGTCCTAAAGGGCGTGCGCCTGGGCTTCCGCGCCCTGCCGGTGGAGTGCGCCGCCTGTTATGCGCCGGGGGGGCGCTTCCCGCTGCCCTCCTCGGTAGTCATGACCGTGGTTCCGGCCCGGGTGGCGGGGGTGCGGACCGTGGTGGTGCTCAGCCCCCGCCTGCATCCCGTCACGGCGGCGGCCGCCGTTCTCGCCGGGGCCGACCGGGTCTTCGACCTCGGCGGTGTGCAGGGGGTGGCGGCGGCATGCTGGGGACTGTGCGGGTTGCCCCGGGCGGACCTCGTCGTGGGGCCGGGCAACCGGTACGTGACGGCGGCCAAGAAGATGCTTTACGGGGAGGCCGGCATCGAGTTCCCCGCCGGCCCCTCGGAGCTGCTGGTGGTGGCCGGGCCCGACGCCGACCCCGACTGGGTGGCGGCGGACCTCCTGGCCCAGGCGGAGCACGACCCGGATGCCCTGCCCGTGCTGGCCGCTCTCTCGCCCGGCCTGCGGACGGCGGTGCGGGAGAGTGCGGCGCGACTCCTGGACGCTTTGCCCGCCGGTTCGCCCGCCCGCGAGAGTTTTCCGGCCGGACTGGCCGTGGCCACTGACGGCGCGGGGGCCGTGCGCCTGGCCGAGGCCATGGCGCCCGAGCACCTGTCGGTGGCCGGTGAGGAGGCCGAGGGCCTGGCCGGCCGGTTCACCCGCTACGGGGCGCTGTTCGTGGGGTCGCGGTCGGCGGAGGTGTTCGGGGACTACGGGGCGGGACCCAACCACGTGCTGCCCACCGCCGGGGCGGCGCGTTTCGCCGGGGGGCTGTGGGTGGGCTCTTTCCTGGCCGTGCGGACCTGGATGGAAGTCCTGCCGGAAGGGCTGGCGGCCCTGTCCGCCCAGGCCGAGGCGCTGGCCCGGGCGGAGGGCCTCGTCGCCCACGCCCTTTCGGCGCGCCTCCGCGGTGGCTCAGCCGGAAAAGGAGGAGAGGACGATCCCCACCTCAAAGGCACAAATGATTAGCGGGATCAGTGGTTTGCCTTTTCGCGCCGCCGGGCGATCTCGGCCAGGGCTTTCTTCGCGTTGTCCTCGTACAGCGCCTTGCGCAGTTCGGGCCGGTCCGGCAACCCGGCCAGGATTTCCAGGACCCGGCGATAGCATCGCTCCGCCCGGTCCAGTTCCCCGGCGGCCAGGCAGGCCTCGCCCAGGCTGTCGAAGGCGTTGATCGAGTCGGGGAACACTTCCGCATTGAGGGCAAACAGCTTGATGGCATCGCCGGCCCGTCCGGACTGCAACTGCCCATAACCGGCCATGTTGAGGACGGGCTCGACCGCCGGCGGAACGCCCGGCCCGCCTTTCAGCTTCCGCACCAAAGCCACGGCGGCGTCCGCGCCCGCATCGTCCAGAGCGGCCTGGATCTCCACGGCCCCGGGCGGGACGGGCTGGCCGGCCCGCCGGCTCAGCGCGCAACGGGGCCCGCCCTCCTTCTCCAGTTCCGCTGCGGCCTCCGGACGGCCCTTCAGATACAGGTCGCAGAAGGCCTTGATCAACCGGGCGACGCTCTCCC
>CAYTBK010000034.1:0-33714 GCA_964436005.1 uncultured Acidobacteriota bacterium | reverse complement strand
CTCGATCCCCCGGAAAAATGCCGCCCCCGGCCATCCGAAATGTGCGGAAAGAGGGCTGCAAGTCCGTCCGCCGGGGCGCGGGGCCCGAGCCGGCTGAGGTCGCGCGCTTGTCGAGAAGGAACGGGAGTGGACACCCACGAGGAGGTATGGCATGCCCCGGAAAATGAACGACGCCACCCACGGCGACAAGGTCATCGAACTCTACTCGCTGCTCATCTTCAGCCGGGATTCCCACAGCCTGGGGGCGCTGGCCCGCCAGCTGCAATGCTCCAAGCAGACGGTCCTGCGGCTGATGGAGGTCGTCCGGCGCAAGCTCCCCATGCTCCCGGACAGGCGGGAGGGCAACCGCCTGTTCTTCCAGGTGGACCGGGCCCGCATCGTCCAGCCCAAACTGCGCATCGGCCGCGACGACATGGCCATCCTGGACATGTGCCGGGCCTTCACGGAAAACCTGCTCGGCCGGGACCACTACCGCCGGGCGGTGGACTCCCTGCGCAAGGCGCGGGTCATGCTCCCCGACCGGGCCCCGTTGCCGGACGAGACGCTCTTCGGCTGCTACACCCCCGGCTCCATCGACTACACCCCGCACCAGCAGACCATCGGCCAACTGACGGAGGCCATGGAAACCCGGTCGGTCTGCCGCCTGGCCTACCGGAAACCCGGCGCCGCGGAGGACAGCGTGTTCGACGTCATGCCCCTGAAGATCTTCGCCCGCCACGACACCGTCTACCTCCACGCCCGGCTCTACCTGGAAGGGGAAAGGCCGCGGCCGGGCACCTTCGACCCGCTGCTGGCCGTGCACCGGATCCGGAAGGTGAGACTGCGCAACAAGAAATTCGAGTTCCCGCCCGATTACGACTTCGACGCGGCTTACAACCGGACCTTCGGGGTGGTCAAGGGCGAGAGCTTCCGGCTGAAGGTGGTCTTCTCCGGCTGGGCGGTGGACTATGCCCGGGAGCGGCACTGGAGCCCCGACCAGGAGTTCCGCGACCTCCCGGGCGGCGAGCTGGAGCTCTCCTTCACCGCCTCGTCGGAGTGGGAGGCGGCCAGCTGGGTCCTCTCCTACCGCGGCGCCGCCCGCGTCCTGGAGCCGGAGTGGCTGGCGAAGGAAGTGCGCCGGGCGGCCCGGCGCATCGCCGCGGGGCACGCCGTCCCCCGCCTCCGCGGGCCGGGCGGCGGGCCAGGATCCGGCCGGCGCCCGCCTTCGGGGGCGGGCACGGGGGCTCGCGGCTGATCCCTTCCGAATCGCCCTTGGTCTCGTCGCGCAGGCTGAAGCCTGCGCCACCACCGGCAGCTGTGGCGCGGGCTTCAGCCTGCGCAACGAAAACCCGAGCGTCACTGACCCAACCGTATCGCCCTTGGTCTCGTCGCGCAGGCTGAAGCCTGCGCCACCACAGACTTGGCTGCGCGCCGCACTTCACGCGCCGCCCCTCGGCGAGGGGCGGGCTACGCGAGGGGCGGGCTACTTGGCGAGCGGGTCCAGGCTGGCGGCGATGGCCTCCCGCAGCCGCTCGAACTCATCCTCGAGTGCGGGAAGGCCGGCCGCGACGCCTGCCGGGCCCTGGCTCTGCAGCATGCTTTCCAGTTCGGCCGCCTTGGCGCTCAGGGAGGGGGCCCCCATGGTCGCGGCCGAGCCCTTGAGGGTGTGGAGGATCCGGTGCAGGGTCTTCTTCTCGCCGGAATCGGCCGCTGTCCGGATTTGGGCCAGCAGGGCGGGGGCGTCGCCCATGAACTTCCGGACCAGGGCGGCGGCCAGCGCCTCGTCGCCGAGCAGCCGCTCGGGCAGGGCCTTCCGTTCGAACACGGGCAGGTCTCCGGAGGCCTCGCTTTCGGGGGGCGGCGCCTGGGATTCCGTTTCACTTTCGGGGGCGGAAGGCAGATAGCGGGTGAGGACCCTTTCCATTTCCGCCGGCTCGATGGGCTTGGACAGGTAGTCGTTCATGCCCGCGTCGAGGCAGCGCTGGCGGTCTTCGTGCATGGCGTGGGCCGTCATGGCCACCACGGGCACCCGGGGGTCGAGGACCCCGGAACTTGGGTCGCGCAGGGTGGCCGTGGCTTCGAACCCGTCCATTTCGGGCATCTGGACGTCCATGAGCACCAGGTCGTACCTGGCCTTCCGCAGGGCTTCCAACGCCTCTCGCCCGTTGCTGGCGACGTCCGTCCGGATCCCCCAGCGTTCCAGCGCGGCCAGGGCCACCGCCTGGTTGATGGCGTTGTCCTCCACCAAAAGGAGGCGGGCCAGGCGGAAATCCGGCTTCCCCGCGGCGGCGGTCCTGCCGGCGGCGGGCGCCGACCCCGGTTCTCCGGCCTGCGGGCGGAAGCGGGCGGTGAAGAAGAACTCCGAGCCCCGGCTTTCCTCGCTTTCCAGGCCGACATCGCCACCCAGCAGGGCGACGAGCTTGCGGGAGATGGTCAGCCCCAGCCCCGAGCCGCCGTACTTCCGGGTGATGGAGGCGTCCGCCTGCGTGAAGCTCTGGAAAATGGCGTTCCGCTTGTGGGGGGGGATGCCGATGCCGGTGTCCCGGACGCGGAAACGGAGGGTGGCTTCCTTCGCGCCGGCGGCCACCGGTTCGACCAGGACCGCCACTTCCCCCTGCGCGGTGAACTTGATGGCGTTGCCGGCCAGGTTGAGGAGGACCTGCTTCAGGCGGAAGGGGTCGCCGACGAGGTACCGCGGGGCGCCCTCCGCCATCTGGTAGTACAGCTGCAGCCCTTTTTCCCGAGCCTGGGGCGAAAGGCCCAGCACCAGCTCGTCCAGGACGCCCCGCAGGTCGAAGTTCACTTCCTCCAGCTCGAGCCGGCCGGCCTCCACTCTGGAGAGGTCCAGGATGTCGTTGATCAGCGCCAGCAGCGAGCGGCTGCTGTTCCAGGCGGTCTCCGCGTACTGGCGCTGTTTCGGGGCGAGTTCGGTGTCGAGCAGCAGTCCCAGCATGCCGAGCACGCCGTTCATGGGCGTGCGGATCTCGTGGCTCATGTTGGCCAGGAACTCCGACTTGGCCACGCTGGCGGCGTTGGCCTGGTCGGCCAGCACGCAGGCCCGGGCGGTTGTCTCCTCCAGCGAGCGGTTGGCTTCCCGCAGTGCCTCCTCGGCCGCTTTCCGCTGCCGGACGCTCACCAGCATCTGGGCGAAGATCGTCAGCAGGCGCTGCTCGTTGAGCGTGTACTCGTGGTGCTTCCGGACGGAGTCGAAGCCGACGAAACCGATGCACTCCTCCTGGCTGATCATGGGCACGGCCAGCAGGCTCCGGATGCTCTGGGGCTCCAGGGTGTCCCGCAGGGCGCCCGGCGGCAGGACGTTCACGTCGGGGATGTGCACGGCCTGGCCCATCCGGTGCAGGGCCACCCAGTCGGGGATGACGGCCAGGGGCACGTCCTGCAGGTCGGCGATGTGGGGCTCGATGCCGAAGGCGCACCACTCGTGGGTGTTGGAACAGGTCTGTTTCTCCCAGTCGTACAGGAAGACGTAGGTCCGGTCGGCGCCCACGAACTCCGCCAGACCGCCCAGGGAGGCGTGGATGGCGAAGTCCGTCGCCTCCAGCGGCAGGTTGATGTACGTCGACGAGATCTCCATGAGCATCTGCTGCAGGCGGGACTGCAACTTCAGCTCGGCTTCGGCTTCCTTCCGCACCTGCTCGGCCTTGTGCCGGAAGGTGATGTCGCGGGAGATCCCCAGGATGCCCACCACTTCGCCCGCCGGGCCGTAGTAGGGCGTCTTGAGGGTGTCCAGCAGGGCTTTCCGCCCGTCCGGGTAGGTGATCCACTCCTCGTTGTGGCGCGGCTGCAGCCGCTGGAGCATCAGCCGGTCGTTCTCCCGGAAGAAGTCGGCGATTTCCTTGCCGAAGAGGTCGTAGTCGGTGCGGCCCACGATCTCCTCCCGGCTTCGCCCGACGAATTCGGCGAAAGGCGGGTTGCATCCAAGATAGACACCTTCATTGTCTTTGAAAAATATGATGTCCGGGATGGAGTCCAGCAGGCTGCGGATCATGGCCTGCTGGCGCCGGATCTCCGCTTCGCCGCGGCGCTGTTCCGTCAGGTCGATCATGACCGTGAGCAGGCTGCGCTGGCCCTGGTTGTCGACGACCTCGCCCGAAAACAGACCGTCGAGGATGCGCCCGTCCCTGGCGCGGACTTGTATCTCGACGTTGGCGAAACGGTCGGTACTCTCAAGATCCTTCAGGATTTGCTTCCGTTTCTCCGGTTCCGGGAACAGGCCGATCTCAACCCCGGTATGGCCGATCACCTCGTCCCGGCTGTAGCCCAGGATGGAGAGGAAGGCGTCGTTGACTTCGGAGTAGCGGTTGTCGTCCAGGTTGCTGACGGCCATGGGCACCGGGTTGTTCCGGAAGAAACGGTCGAACTTCTGGAGGGCGGCTTCCTGCTTGCGCAGATCCTTGGAAATGCCGAAGATGCAGTCAAGACCGTCCCACTTGCCGAACCAGATCCGGGTTTCCACCGGCACGAGAGCGCCCTCCCGGGTGCCCAGGGGCAGGGGGCAGAAATCCGTTTCCTTCCGGAACATGGCGCCGAAGATCTCCCCGGCTTCCGACCGCTTTTCCGGCGGGTGGAGGTCAAGCACGGTCATGGCCCGCAGTTCTTCGGGCGTGTAACCCAGCTTGTCGGTGGCGGCGGCATTGGCGAAGAGCAGGCGGCCTTCGGGCGTCCCCACCACGATGACGTCGTCCACGGTCTCGAAGAAGGTGCGGAAGTTGTTTTCGCTTTCCCGCAGCTTCTGCTCGGCCCGGGTCCTTTCCGTGATGTCGAGGAAGGTGACCACGGCCCCCACCGCCTTCCCCTCCCGGTATTGGGGAAAGGACCAGTATTCCGCCGGGAAGGGGCTGCCGTCGGCGCGCCAGAGAACCTCGTCCTCCACGTGTGTTCCCGTCCCTTCCCGGAAAACCTGGTTGATGCGGCATTTGTCCGCGGGGAAGCGGCTGCCGTCGGCATAGGCGTAATGGATGAGTTCGTGCATGTTCCGGCCGAGCAGTTGTTCCGCCTTCTCGTAGCCCAGAATCCGGAGGCAGGCCGGGTTGCAGAAGGTGCAGTCCCCGCGCAGGTCGATGCCGTAGATGGCCTCGGCGGTGGAGTCCAGCAGCAGGCGCAGCCGGTCGGCATGCTCGTCGGCCACGGTGGCGGCCTTGTGCTCGGCCCGGACCAGGGAGAAGAACAGCAGGAAAATGGCGCCGCTGCCGAAGAGCCCCAGCAACAGGACCACCGTATGGCCCTTCCCCTCGCCGGAGGAGGCGCCGTAGGAGGGCTGGGGCTGGCTCCGCAGCGTCCACACGCGGCCGGCCACCTCGAAGCGTTCCGTGCGGATTTCCCCCGTCCCCACGTCCGGTTTCTCGATGTCCGTGGTATAGAGCAGGTCCGGTTCCCGTTCCGATTCGCCGTCGAAGAGTTCCAGGAAGATGCCCGGGGCGGTCGCGCCGAGGATGCCCTTCATGAGGTTGTCCATCCGGAAGGGCATGTAGGCCCAGCCCAGGAAGGCCTGCCGCCGCTGGACGACGGTGCCCAGCGGCAGGCCCTGCCGGTAGACGGGGGCGTACAGCAGCGTCCCCGCCTGGATCCGGGTGGCGGTTTCCTGGTAGAGCTTGACCTTGCCGGATAGGGTTACCTGCCCCGTGTCCCGGGCCCGGGCCATGGCCGCCCGGCGGACGGGTTCGGCGTACATGTCGCGGGAGAACGCCTGCTGGTTGCGCTCGTCGAAGGGCTCGATGTAGATGATGGAGCTGACGCCGCCCTCGGGCGCCAGGGGGCCACCCGGCTGCACCTTGTAGTCGGGGAAGCCCTCGGCCCGCAGCCGGCGGACATGCGCGTCCAGGGCCGCCAGGGGTACCCATTCGGCGAAGGCCAGGGCCTGGACGCCGGGGTTCCGCCGGTCCAGCTCCAGGGCCTGGACGTAGTTGCGCCACTCCTCCCGGCTGGGCAGCTCGGAGCGCAGGGAGAAGAACTCCGCGGCCCCCCGCAGGATCTGTTCCTGGGCCGCCATGCGGCTGCGGATGCGCTCCCGGTTGAGGGCGGCGTCGGAGCGGAGGCGGTCGTGGAGGCGGGCCTGCTCCGCGCGCCAGACGGTGTACCAGGTGGAAATCCCCATGGCGAGGCTGAGCAACAGACCCACCCAGGGCAACCAGGATCGCTGAAACCGGGTCATGGCGCCTCCCGTCTCCCTCCCTGTCTCCTTGGCATGAGCGGAACATAGAGGGAAATCCGGGAACCGTCAAGCGAAATCGCGGCCCGGGGCCCGGGAAAGAGGCCGCCACTGATCTCGCGGATCGTTGATCAGCGAGATCAGTGGCTCATTCTTCGGGGTGTTGAATCTTCGGGTTTTCCCGCCGGCCGGCCGCGGGGGGCGGTCAGGACGCGCCGCCGGCGAGGCGGGCGGCGACGGCGTTGACCCGCCGGGTCAGGGCCTCTTCGTCCAGCCCGAGCACGTGGCCATGGCGCACGGCGATCTTGCCGTTCACCACGGTCAGGGCGGCCCGGTGGTCGTAGCCGCAGAAGACCAGGGCGGCCAGCGGGTCGGAGAGGGATCCGGCGTACTGGGGCGTGCTCATGTCGAAGCAGGCCAGGTCGGCGGCGAAGCCTTCCCGCAGCTGTCCGCAGCGCTCCAGGCCGAGCAGTTCCGCGCCGCCGCGGGTGGCCATCCGCAGGGCCTGTCGGGCCGTCAGGGCGTCGGAGCCGTGCTTCACGCGCTGCAGGAGCATGGCGTTGCGCGCCTCGGCCAGCATGTCCGAGGAGTCGTTGGAGGCCGAGCCGTCCACCGCCAGGCCCACGCGGACGCCCCTGGCCAGCATCTCCTTGATCCGGGCCACGCCCGAACCCAGGCGCATGTTGGAGGTGGGGCAGTGGGCCACGCCCGAGCCGGTGCGGGCCAGGACGTCGAGTTCCTCGTCGTTGAAGTGGATGCCGTGGGCGTAGAAGACGTCCGGCCCGGTCCAGCCCCACTCCTGCATGAGGGCCAGGGGGCGCACGCCGTGCATGCGCAGGGTGTACTCCTCCTCGTCCAGCGTCTCCACCAGGTGGGTGTGCAGCAGCACCTTCCGCCGCCGGGCCAGCGCGGCCGTCTCCACCATGACCGAGGCCTCCACCGAGAAGGGGCTGCAGGGGGCCAGGATGACGCGGCGCATGGAGAAGGGGTCGGGGTCGTGGAAACGGTCGATCACCCGCTCCATGTCGCAGAGCACCTCTTCGGGCGTCTGGACCACGGAGTCGGGCGGCAGCCCGCCGGCGCTGCGCCCGCGGGTCATGCAGCCCCGGGTGGGGGCGAAGCGGAGGCCGGCCCGGCCGGCGGCTTCGAACTGGAGCTCCATGATGTCGCCCCCGAAGCCGCGGGGGTAGAGGTAGTGGTGGTCGGTGGAGGCGGTGGCGCCGGTTCGCAGCAGCTCCGCCGAGGCCAGCAGGGTCGAGTGGTAGACCGCCTCGGCGTCGATGCGCGCCCAGATGGGGTAGAGGTAGACCAGCCAGTCGAACAGCTTGGCGTCCTGCACCGCCGGCAGGTTCCGGGTCAGGGTCTGGTAGAAGTGGTGGTGGGTGTTGACCAGGCCGGGGATCACGACGTAGGTGGAGGCGTCGACGATTTCGGCCCGGACGGCTTCCTCGGGCGTCAGCTCGATGGCCGGCGCGATCTTCCGGATCCGCCCCCCGTCCAGGAGAATGTCCACGCCCTTCCACTCGGTTCCGGCGTCGTCGAAGGACGCCGCGTGCAGGCAGTTTTTCAGGAGAATCATGGTTCCCTCCTCGTCTTTCCCTTGGATGCGGGCCCGGACGGGACCGGCGCAGGCCGGGCCTGTCGCCGTCAGCCTCTCCTGGCCACTTCGGCGTTGAAGTCCTCGATCAGGGCGTCGAACTTGTCGGCGGCCTCGCGCATGCCGCCCCAGAAGTTCTCCTCGTCGTACCACTGGGCGTTCAGCTCGGCCAGTTCGCGGCCCTGCTGTTCGATCCAGGTGTAGTATTTCAAGTTGTGGATTCTCTTGCGCTCGGCGTAGGTGAGCTCGAGGGTGTGGTCCGTGGACAGGGCCTGCAGCCGCTCGAAGTCCCGGGCGGCGTTGGAGGGCGTGTAGGCGCCGCACTCGTGGCGCATTTCGGACAGGCGGGAGCCGTACAGCTCCAGCGAGTCGGTGAGCATGGTGAAGACGACGTCCTGCTCGGTCAGTTCGTAGTACTTGGCGAACTTGATGGCGGCCGAGACGTTGCCGATGCCGGAGATGCCCATGAGCTCCAGGGAGGAGAGGAAGTCGGCGCCCACGCCCTGGGCGGCCAGGTACTCGCGGCCGTCCGGCTCGTTGAACAGGCGCAGGAAGCGCATCACGGACTCGTCGTCCACGGCGATGACCATGTCGGTGTTGCGGACGTTGTGGATCCACGGCACGTGCTTGTCGCCGATGCCCTCGATGCGGTGCCCGCCGAAGCCGTTGTTGAGCAGGGTGGGGCACTGCAGCGCTTCGGCCACGGCGATCTTGGCGCGGGGATGGCGCTCCTTCAGGTAGTCGCCGGCGCCCAGCGTGCCGCCGGATCCGGAAGAGAGCACCACGCCGGCGCAGCGGCCGCCGACCTTGGCGAGGACTTCCTCCATGGCCGGGCCGGTGACCACGGTGTGCCACATGTGGTTACCCATCTCCTCGAACTGGTTGAAGATCACGGCGTCCGGGCGGGTGGTGCGGAGTTCCCAGCACTTGTCGAAGATTTCCTTGACGTTGCTCTCGCAGCCGGGGGTGGCGATGACCTCGTCGGCGATCCTGGCCAGCCACTCGAAGCGCTCGCGCGACATCTCCTCGGGCAGGATGGCCACGGAATGGCAGCCCAGCAGTTTCGAAACGTAGGCGCCGCCGCGGCAGTAGTTGCCGGTGGAGGGCCACACCGCCTTCTGGGTGTTGGGGTTGAACTGGCCGGTGACGAGGCGGGGGACCAGGCAGCCGTAGGAGGCCCCGACCTTGTGGGCGCCGGTGGGGAACCACTTGCCCACCAGGGCGACGATGCGGCACTTCACGCCGGTGAGGGAACCGGGGAAGACCAAGTGGTTGACCTCGCCGTACGTGCCGCCGGAGGCCTTGGGCTCGTTTTTCCAGGTGATGCGGAACAGGTTTCGCGGGTGGACGTCCCACAGGCCGATGCCGGTGAGTTCCTGCTTGACGGAGTCCGGTACCAGGCCGGGATCGCGCATCTGGGCGAACGTGGGTATGCGGATGCCGCGCTGGCTGCACAGATCGATGGTTTCGCGCAGAGAATCGGGATGAAGGGTCAAATCGAACATGGCTACTCTCCTGAAAGGGAAATGAAACACGTTGCGGGCGGGCTCAGTAGGTGCGGTAGAAGCGCCTTTTCCGGGCGAAAGCCGGGTCTTCGCAGACGTGAAGAATGTCTTTCTTGTACACGAAGCGGTTCGGGCCGCGGGTGACCGTGATGCGGACGAAGTGAGCGTCGAAGTACTCGATCCAGCCCTGGATGGTCTCCCCGCTGGTCAGGGTCACCAGCATGGGGGTCTGCCGCTGGCTGTGGGTCTGCAGGTAGCGGGCCTCCTCGCCGGTGACTGCCTTGGGCGTGCGGGGACCGGCCGTCACAGGAATGTGGCTGTACTGCTTCCTGATCTTTTCCATCTCTTCTTTGGTGGGGCGGATGAGCTTCCTCATAACCCGGAATTCTACCTCAACAGGAATGTAAAGGGAAGGGATTTGGGCGATTTTTCGCGGACCGGACGGGGGCCTGGAACACGAAGCCACAAAGCGCACGAACGGCGCCGGTCCCATGTAGGCGCCTTCCGCCGGAAGGCGCACCTGGTGCAGGCCACCGGGCGTCGGCGCACTGCTTCGCCGGGCTGCGCGGCGCGAACAATGCGGCGCTCCGTGAGGCGGCACGGTGCACTCCTGTTCTCGGCGCGACGGCACTGCGGACTTGCCAAGAACGGGTTCCGAGTCTACAATCCGGCCATGGAACCGAAGGACAAAGAAAGGCCCCCCTCGCTCGAACCGGACCGCTCCGCCACGGAGGAGCGCCCCGCTTCCCCGCCCGAACCGCCGACGCCTTTCTCCGACACGCAGACCATCCGCAACCTGTTGCCGGCCGAACCCGGGGTGGCCGGGGTGGACGACGTCAGGACCGAGGTCCTGCCCGTCTCCCAGGTGGACGACCCCACCCAGATCGTCAACTCCGTGTGGGAATCCAGCGGCGCCATCGGGGTGGCCGTGGACGTCAACGAAACCATCCACCCGCCCAAGGAGAAGGCCAGGCGGCGCAAGGAAATCTTCCCCCTGACCTCCCGGGTCATCCGGGTGACGGGCGGGCGGGACGTCTCCACCGAGGCCGACTTCAGCCTGCTGGACATCATCGGGCGGGGCGGCATGGGCGTCGTCTACGAGGCCTGGCAGACCTCCCTGCGGCGTCCGGTGGCCCTGAAGATCCTGCACGAGGACACGGCGGCGGACGAACACAACCGCATGGCCTTCATCGCCGAGGCCGTCATCACCGGCGCGCTGGACCACCCGAACATCGTACCGGCCCACGAGTTGGCCGTGGACGGCACCGGCCGGCTCTTCTTCGTCATGAAGCGGATCCTCGGGAAGTCGTGGCGCAAGAGCATCCGGACGCTCCCCCTGGAGGACAACCTGGAAATCCTGCTGAAGGTCATGGATGCGGTGGCCTTCGCGCACTCCCGGGGGGTCATCCACCTGGACCTCAAGCCGGAGAACGTCATGCTCGGCGAATACGGCGAGGTGCTGCTGACAGACTGGGGCGTGGCGACTGTCCTGAATCGGGAAGGGTTCCCCGACCTCCCCGCCAGGGAGCTGACCCTCGGCGGTACCCCTTCCTACATGGCGCCTGAAATGGCCCGCGGGGAGTTGCACCGCTTGGGGCGCCACACCGACATCTACCTGGTGGGCGGCCTGCTCTTCGAGATCATCACGGGGAAGCGGCCGCACATCGGCCACAACGTGATCTCCTGCCTGACGGAGGCGGCGCTCAACCACCTGCCCGAATCCCCGGTGCGGGGCGAACTCATGGAGATCGCCCTGACGGCGCTGTCCGAGCGGCCGCGCCGCCGCTTCCAGTCCATCGCCGCCATGCGCCAGGCCATCAAGAACTACAAGTCCCACGCCGAGAGCGTGGCCCTGGCCACCCGGGCCGAGGCCGACCTGGCCAAGGCGGTGCAGAGCGACGACTACGACGACTACGCCCAGTCGGCCTTCGGTTTCCGGGAAGCCGTCAAGCTGTGGCCGGACAACGAGAACGCCCGGCAGGGGCTCGCCCGCGTCACCGGCGCCTACGCCGAGACCGCCTACCGCCGCGGCGACTATGACCTGGCGCTGAACTGGCTCTCGGCGGGCGGCGAGGAGTGCAGCGTGCTGCGCGACGTGGTGCTGCAGGCCAAGAAAGAGCGCGCGGCCAGGAAGAGGCGCCTGCGCACGCTGTCGCGCGTGTCGCTCGCCCTGGGCGCGGCGGTGCTCGTGGTGCTGAGCGTGGCCTTCTTCTGGATCCGCAGCGAGCGGGAAGCCGCCCTGGAGGCACGCCAGGCCGCCGAGGCGGCCCGGGACGCCGCCCAGTGGGAACTGTACCGGACCGGCATCCGCGAAGCCGACCGGCTCTCCCTCGCGGGGCGGACGGCCGACGCCCTCCAGGTCCTGGCCGAGCTGCCTTTCCGCCTGCGGGGTTGGGAGCACGCTTTCCTGGAGGCCCGCTGCCGCCGTGTCGACGCGGCGGGCGAAAAGAGCCTGGCCGGGCACGCCGAGGCGGTCATGGGGCTGGCCTATTCGCCCGACGGCCGCTGGCTCGCGTCCGGCAGCAACGACGGCACCCTGCGGGTCTGGTCGGCGGCGGACGGCCGGCCCGTGAAGACGCTCGCCGCCCGGACGCGCTGGACCGGCATGCCGGCCTTCTCCCCCGACGGACGGCTGCTGCTGGCCTGCAGCGGGGAGATCTGGCAGACCGGCGCCTTCACGCCGACCGGCGCCCTCGCGGGGACGGAAGAGAGCGTCTTCAACGCCTGCCTGTCGCCCGACGGGAAGACCGCCGCGGCCATCGACGCGGTGGGCCGGGTATGCACCTGGGATTTCCCATCCGGCCGCAAGCGGCTGACGTTGGCCGACGAAGAGCGCGGGGCCATCGGCATCGCCTTCAGCCCCGACGGGCGGACCCTCGCCTACGGAACGGCGGGCGGCCAGCTCCGTCTGTGCGACGCCGCCACGGGCAAGCGCCTGCAGTCGTGCCGGGTGGACGGCGAAACCCTGGGCGCCGTCGCTTTCAGCCCCGACGGGAGCACCGTCGCGGTCTGCAGCCGCCGGGGGCGCCTGAAGGCCTTCCGCGTCTCTACCGGCGTTGAAGAGAGGGTATTCCAGGGTTTCGGGGGATCGGTCCCGGCCCTGGCCTTCACCCGGGACGGCCGCTGGCTGGCCGGCAACTGCAGCGACGGCGTCCTTCGCCTGTGGGACCCCGCGCAGGGGCGACTGGTGGCTGAAATCAAGGGCCAGCACAGCGTGGGCATCGCCCTGGCCATGCACCCCGACGGCGTCCGCTTCGCCTCCGGGGGCTACGACAAGATCGTGCGGACTTGGCGCCTGCAGGAAAGCCGGGCCATCGTCCCCTTGCCCTCCCTGCCGGCCGGGAAGACCCTGTCGGCCTCCTTGCCCGCTGGCGACGGCGTGGTGGCGGGTTCGGAAGACGGCGCCGTCCGCCTGTTCACCGGGAAAACCGGGGCCTGGCGCGTCCTGGCCGGCACGAACGGGCCGGTCACGGCGGTGGCCGTTTCGCCGGACGGGCGTTTGGTGGCCGCCGCCGGGGAAAAGCAGCCGGTGGTTCTGCTCGCCGACCTGACCGGATCCGGCCTCCGGCCGAAGAGCCTGGCCCTGCCCCCCGTCCCGGACCCGAACGCCCCGGCCCACCCCACCGCCCTGGCCTGGTTCCCGGACGGGAACCGCCTGGCCGTGGGGGATTCCCTGGGCCGGACCTTCCTCCTGGACGTGGCGGCCCGGAAGTGGACCCCCTCCGTCGCCCTCTCCTGGCGGGACGTGAGCGCCGTCTGCCTGTCTCCCGACGGCCGGACCGCCGCCTGGGCGGACGCCACCGGCGCCCTCGTCCTGACCGACGTGGCCGGCGGGCGGGTCCTGTTCCGGGTGAAGGGGGGAACCGACGCCTTCATCTGGCCCTCCGGCGTGGTTTTCAGCCCGGATTCGCGCCTCGTGGCCATGGGCTGCTGGGACAAGACCGTCGGCGTGTTCGACGCGCGCTCGGGCCGGCCCGTCGCTTCCCTGGCCGGCCACGCCGGCTGGTGCGTGCCCTGTTTCGGCCGGGACGGACGGCGGCTCTTCTCGGCCGGGGCCGACGGGACCCTGATGGTCTGGGACACGAGGACCTGGAGTTCCCTGTTGCGCATCCGGGTGGAGGAGGGGAAGCTGTCCGCCCCCGCCGTCGATGCCCGGGACGGGCGGTTGCTCGTGGCCGGAACGTCCGGGACAGTTCGTGTTTACAGTCCTGTTATGCGGATTCCACTACCCCTTCGCGCACGCTGAACTTCCGGCAGGAGGCGAGGGCCTTCTCGAAGAGACCCGACTTGGCCGAGGTCAGGAAAATCTGCCCTTTCCCGGACAGGGTGTCCACCAGGGTCAGGATGCGCCGGGGGTCGAGTTCCATGTCGGCGTCGTCCACCAGCACCGCCGGGTAGTGCCCGAGGCTCTCGCGGAGCAGGTCCAGCGCGGTCAGGTAGAGGTCGAAGAGCACGGAGCGCTTCTGGCCCGACGAGGCGAACTTGCGGGCCGCGTGGTCGTCGAGGCTGAGCTCGTAGCGGTCGAGGTGGGGCCCGCACAGGCAGCGGCCGCTCTCCCGTTCTCGCCGGGTCCGCTCCCGCATGTGCTTCTCGGCCTCGCCGGTCGCCTGCAGGAGCTCCAGGGGCAGGGAGGGGGCGTATTGGAGCTGCAGGGGGGCCCCGGAAAAGCGGTCCGGCCCCATGCGCTGGGCGAACTGGGCGGCGAAGGACGTCCGCCGGGCGACCACTTCCCGGGCGGCGTGGAGCAGGGCGCGGTTCCACACGTCCAGTTCTCCGTCCGTCAGGTCGTCCTGCCGAAGGGCGGCCGTCTTCTGCCGGAGCGCTCGCCGGTACTGCGACAGGGCGTGCAGGTAGCGGGGCTGGAAGAGCACCAGCAGGCCGTCGAAGAACTTCCGCCGGTGCTCGGGGCCGCCCGCCACCACCAGGTGGTGCTCGGCGGTGACGCAGAGCACCGGCGCCCGCCCGACGATGTCGGCCACGTCGGCCTCCTTCCCGTTCAGCAGCAGCGTTTTCCCGGCCGCCGTGTACCGGGTCTCGGCGACGTCGGGGAGGCTTCTTCCCGCCACGGTGCAGCGGGCGACGAACTCCCGGCTGCCGAAGGCGGCGCATTCATCCAGGTGGTTTGTCCGGAAGGATTTGGAGAGGCAGGCGCAGTATACCGCCTCGATCAGGTTGGTCTTGCCCTGGCCGTTGGGGCCGCAGACCAGGTTGACGCCGGCGTCGAAGTGCACCCGGCCGTCGCGGAGGTTGCGGAAGCGGTAGGTTTCCAGGCTGTCCAGGTGCATGCGCGGGGGCCTCGTGTTCTGGCGGTCTCCGTTCCCCCGCCGGTGGAGGAACGGGCTGCCATCCTACAATGAACGCGGGCTCGGGGAAAGCGAATTGGCTCCCTGGGTGCCAGCCGGGGAATTCGAAGGCAGCCTCTCGCCGGGGGGGGCGGCCCGGGAAGGCGGTCCCGCGGACGGGGCACCGCGGCCCGGGATGACCCGCCCCTCGGCGAGGGGCGGGGTGCGCCGGGAGCCGGGTCAGAACTTGTACCCGACGGAGATGCCGAACAGGTGGGCGTGCGACTTGTACAGGCCCTGGTTCGGCAGGATGTGCAGGCTGGGGTCGTTCTCGATGGAACGTTTCAGGAAGTGCAGGTACATGTAAGCGGCGTCGATGGTCCAGTGGCCCTTGTGCCAGCCGTAGCCACCCTGGACCGAGAGTCGCGTGGAGTCGGGCAGCATGGGGTCCAGGGTGGCGTCCGGGTTGGGGGCGCCGTCGATGTAGGCGCCGGCCCGGATGTCCTGGTGCTTGTCGAGGTGGTACTCGTGCCCCCAGCGCAGGGTCCAGCCGGCCCGCCAGTCCTTGATGATGTTGGTGTCCTGGATGGCGGCGGTCTGCTGGCTGAAGCGGAAGGGCAGCTCGTCGTAGTCCGTCCAGTGCGTCCACTGGATGTCCACCTCGGTGTCCCACCGGTCGGTGATCTTGCCGCCGATGCCGACCATGGCCGTGTCGGGCAGGGTGAGCTCCGTCTCGCACGCCTGGCTCGGGAACAGGGTGGCCAGGGCCTGGTTGATGGCGGGCACGGGCGTGGTCGGCATGGTCAGGGTCAGGTCTCCCTTGAGCTTCAGCTTGACCTGGCCGCGGTAGGAGGCGCCGAGGAACAGCTTGTCGCTGAGTTTCGCGTGCACGCCGAAGTTGTACCCGAAGGAGGTCTTTTCGACGTTGGCGCTGAAGTAGCCGTCCGGCAGCGGGTAGCCGCCGAAGTAGCGGTCGGAGAGGTCCTGCAGGTAGATGGCCCGGTCCAGCCTGGCCATGGCGCGGACCACGGCCACGCCGACGGCGACGCTGACCTTGTCGGTCACCTTCACGGCGACGGTGGGGTTGAGTTCCATCACCTGCAGGTTGACCAACTGGGAGGAGTACTTACCGGGGAAGTCGTCCATCCAGCGCTTGCTCAGGCCGAAGGGGGCGAAGAGGCCGACGCCGACGTGCCAGCGGTCGTTCAGGGGCATGCAGAAATAGAAATGGGGGGGGAACTCCCACTTGTCGTTGGACTCGACGCTCTGCCCGCCGCATTCCCAGGTCGTCTTCTGCTTGATGGTGGTGGCGCCGGAATAGAAGCAGGCCTCCTCCAGCTGGGTGATGCCGGCCGGGTTGAAGTAGATGGCGGACGGGTCGGAAGCCCGGGCGGCGAAGGCGCCGGCCTGGGCCATGGCCCGGGCGCCCTGCTCGTTGATGGAGAACCCGTCGGCCAGGGCCACGGCGGTCGCGGCCAGGAGGAAGGTCAGTGTTATCGCTTTCTTCATGTGTGTCATGGCAAACCCCACGGGAAAAAATAAAGGGGGCATTATATGGGGCCGCCGGGCAAATTCAAGGATATTGTGTTTTTGTTAGATAGAATGTAAATTCTGATGCAAACCGAATGGTTTCAATACTCATCCTCGTCTTCCAGAACAAGGCTTGGCTCCAGGGAGGCGAGGTGGTCGCGGAGCTGGGAGCGGAAGCGGGAGAGGGTGGCGAAGCGCGCGGCGGGCTCCTTGGAGAGGGCCTTCAGGATGACCCGGCTCAGACCGTCGTCCACCATGGGGTTGAAATCGGTGATGGGCTTCGGGTTCTGCTTGGTGATGGCGAGGATCCCGTCGGCGACCGTGTCGGCCGTGAAGGGCAGGCGCCCGGCGAGCATCTCGTAGCACAGCACGGCCACGGAAAACTGGTCCGAGGCCGAGGAGACCGGCATGCCGAGGGCCTGTTCCGGCGACATGTAGTGCAGGCTGCCCAGGAGGAAGGAGCCGCCCGAGACGCTGGTGGGCGCCGTGTCGAGCTTGGCCACGGAGAAATCCAGGATCTTCACGTGGTCGTCTTCGGTGATGAGGATGTTCTCGGGTTTGATGTCCCGGTGCACGATGCCCTGCCGGTTGGCGAAGGCGATGCCCCGGCAGATCTGCCCGGCGAAACGGTAGAAGCGGCGCAGCGGGACCAGGCGCTCGTAGTCCATGATCTCCCTCAACTGCCGCCCGTTGACGTATTCCATGACGATGACGTGGCAGTCGTTGTAGACGGTGACGTCGAATATGGCCACGACGTTGGGGTGCAGGACCCGGCCCTGGGCCTGCACTTCCTTCTTGAACCGGTGCATCATGCCGGGACGGTTGAGCATGTCCGGGCGCACGACCTTCAGCGCCACGTGGCGCTCGATCACCGTGTCGAAGGCCTTGTACACGTCGCCGTCGCTTCCCTGGCCGATGAGCTCGAGGACGTTGTATTTGCCGATGCAGTCGGGTTTCTTCATGGGCTGCGCTTCCCGCTTTCGCTGAGAGTCCGGCCGTGGCCAGGAGGCGGCGGCCCGATGGGGGAGAATAGGGGAAAATTGCTTTCAGTGCAAGGTGAAATCCCCTAAAATAGATCGTATGCTCCGAATCCGCTGGAAAGGGGGGTGCACCATGATCCTGAGAAAACCGGCCGTGGCGGGAAGGTTCTATCCCGGAGAAGCCGCGGCGCTGCGGCAGGAAATCGACCGCCATGTCCCCCGGGGCGTGGCCCGGCGCTCGGCCGCGGGGGTCCTTTCCCCCCATGCCGGGTTCATCTATTCCGGCTCCGTGGCCGGCGCGGTCTACGCTTCGGTGGAAATTCCCCGCCGGATCGTCATCCTCTGCCCCAACCACACCGGGCGCGGGGCGGCCCTGGCCGTCCAGAGCTCCGGAACCTGGCGGACGCCCCTGGGCGACGTTCCCGTGGACGAGGACCTGGCCTCGGCCATCCGCGAGCGCTGCGCCCTCGAGGAGGACAGCGACGCCCACGCCAACGAGCACTCCCTGGAGGTGCAGTTGCCGTTCCTGCAGTATTTCCGCGGTGATTTCCTCCTGGTGCCCATCTGCGTCGGCACGGGCGAACTGCCCCGCCTGCTGGCCCTGGGCGAGGGGCTGGCCCAGGCGGTGGCCGCCCTGGACGAACCCGTCCTGCTGGTGGCCAGCTCCGACATGTCGCACTACGAGTCCGAGGCGGTGGCCGAGAAGAAGGACCGCCGGGCCATCGACCGGATGGTCGCCCTCGACCCGGAAGGGCTGTTCCGGGTGGTGCGCGAGAACGCGATCTCCATGTGCGGCTACGCCCCGGCCACGGCCGTGATGCAGGCCTGCCGCCGGCTGGGGGCGACCGTGGGGGACCTGGTCCGCTACACGACCTCCGCGGAGGTGTCCGGGGACCGCCACTCGGTGGTCGGCTATGCCGGCATCCGCTTCCTGGCCTCCGCCGAATGAGGGCGAGGCGTACCTGATGGCCAGAAAGGGATCTTCGTCCTGGGTGCTGCAGAACGTGTGGCAATTCATGCGCTTCGCGTTGGTCGGCGCCTGCAACACGATGGTGGATTTCGGCGTCACGAACCTGTTGGCGTTCCTCTTCCAACCGGCCAGCGGACCGGCCTTCTTCGCCATCTCGTTCGTCGCCTGCTCCATCGCCACCTTGAACTCCTATCTCTGGAACCAGCGCTGGACCTTCCGCTCCGCCGCCGGCGAGCCGGCCAAGGGCGCGTTCGGGAAGTTCCTGCTGGTGGCCCTGGTGTCGCTGCTGGTCAACACCTCGTCGTTCCTCTTCTTTCTGCGGGTCATTCCGGAGCGCTTCGACCTGCCGCCCGTCCTCGTGCTGAACCTGGCCAAGTTGGCCGGCGTGGTCGCCGCCTTCACCGTGGCCTTTCTCGGCTACCGTTTCGGCGTCTTTCACACCGAGGCGGTGCGGGAATTCCGGAAGGGCTTCGGCTTCGATCTCGACGGCGGCGCTTCCTTCCGCGTCCAGGCTTTCGCATTGGCCCTGGCGGCGCTGGCGGTCCGGCTGGCGTACGCCCTGGGCCTGACCTCGGCGGTGTACGGGGAGGCGTTGCGGTGCCAGGGCCAGGCCGTCCGGCTGGCGGCGGGGCTGCCGCCGCTGGCGGGCATCCCTTTCAACCTGTTCTGCATCTTCGAGTCCGTCCTGCTGCGCCTGGGGTTGTCGCCCCACGCGGCCGCCTGCCTCGCCTCCCTCCTGCCGGGACTGGCCCTCGTCCTGCTCTGCGCCTGGGTGGCCCGGCAGCTCTTCGGAAGCCGGGCGGCCTGGATCGCCGGTGCCTTCGCCGCCCTGCACCCCCGGCTGGTGGAGTACTCCTGCAACGGGGCGCCGGACGGCCTGGCGGCTTGCCTGCTCCTGGCCGGCGCCGCCTGCTGGATCCCCTTCAGCCGGGACGGACGCCTGTCGGCCGCGGCGGGGTCGGGGGCCTGCTTCGCCCTGGCCGCGGCCGTGCGAGGGGAGTTGACGTTGCTGGCCGTGCTGCTGCTGCCCCTGGTCTGCCAGTGGAACCGCCCGGCGGAAGGCGGGAGGGAAGCGGCCGGCCGCCCGCCTTTCCGCGGCCGCACCGCCGCCCTCTGCTTCGCCGCCGCCTTCGGCACGGTGCTCTGGCTGTGGAACGCCGCCTCCGGCGGAGCGCCGGCCTGGAAAGGGTTCGAAGAACAAACGCCTGTTTCCGTCGAGGCCGGAACCCCGGCGGCCGTCGCGGCCCCGGCGGGGGACGCCCCGGCGCCCCTGGCGCGCTACGCGCGCACCCTGCTGAAGATCGTCGAAATCGCCCCGGGCGTGCTGGTGACGCCCGCCCCGCTCTTCGCCATGCTGCTGCCCATCTTCATGGGCCGCTGGGCCTTCTTCCGGCGGGCCGCGGCGCCGCTCCTGGTCGTGGTGGCGTTCCCCTTCCTCTACTACCCCCTCGCGTGGGCCGGGTCGGGGTTCCTCCTGCCCGTGCTGGCCCCCCTGCAGGTGTTCGCCGCCGCCGGGGTCATGGCCCTGGCCGCCTACACCTCCCGGGAAGTGCACATCGCGGGGCTCCGCCAGTGGCTGGTGGGCGGAACGCTGGTGCTTTCGGCCCTGGTCTGCGTCTGGCGGGGCCTGGAAGTCCAGTACATGTACGGAGGTCCGGTTGCGGGGGGAACCACGGCGGCGGGGCGGGCCCCGGCCGCGAATCATCCCCAGGGAAGTGGCTATTGATAAAAATATTCCATCAAGACGCGAATTGCACCCGTTTCGAAGCGAAGGTGCGGACTTGCGAGCCCGACGGCGCGGGGCGCTACCGGGTTTTTCTGGACAGGACGGCCTTCTACCCCGAGTCGGGCGGCCAGCCTGCCGACCGGGGGACGCTGGGCGGGAACCCGGTTTGGGATCTCGGGGAAACGGAGGACGGGGCGGTGTTCCATGTCCTGGACGTCCCGGTGGAACCGGGGGCGGCGCTGGTCGGGGAAGTGGACCGCGCCCGGCGCTTCGACCACATGCAGCAGCACTCGGGGCAGCATGTCCTCTCGGCGGCTTTCTGGGCGCTCGGCCGGTTCAAGACGGTGGGCTTCCACCTGGGGGCCGACGACGTCACCGTCGACCTCCACCCGCCGGCCATCCGCCCGGAACAGGTCGAGCAGGCCTTCCGTGACGCCAACGCCGTGATCTGGGAAGACCGCCCGGTCCGGGTTTCCTTCCACGACAGCGAGCAGGCCGGCTCCCTGGCGCTGCGCAAGCCCACGGCGCGCACCGGCACGGTCCGCGTAGTGGAGGTGGAGGGTTTCGACCGCTCCGCCTGCGGGGGCACGCACGTGTCGCGCACCGGCCAGATCGGGGTGGTCGTGCTGCTGCGCACGGAGAAGCTCAAGGACAAGCTCCGCATCCATTTCCTGTGCGGCGCCCGCGCGGCGGAGCGCTTCCAGACCGAGCACGCGGTGCTGTCGGACCTGTGCACCCTCACCACGACGGGCGTTCCGGGCCTGGTGGACCGTACGAAGGCCTTGTTGGATTCTTTGCGGGAACTGGAGAAGGAGCGGAACGCCCTGGAAGCCGAGCGGCTCAAGGCCTCGCTGCCCGGCCTGATCGCGGCGGCCGAGCGGGTGGCGGGGGCGGCGCTGCTCCTGCGGGTCTTCGACGGCGATTCCGCCCCCGCCGGCAGCCTGTGCAAGGCGGCCCTCGCTTCCGGCGACGGGGTGGTGGCCGTGGCGGGCGCGCGCGGCAGCGGCACGGTGTTCTTCGGCCGGTCCGGCGGCGTGGACCTCGACATGACCCGGCTGGCGGCCCACCTGCGGGAGCGTTTCGGGGCCCGGGGCGGCGGACGCGCCGACATGGCCCAGGTTGGCGGGCTCGCCGCCGCCGAGGTGGACGAGGCCGTGGCGGCGTGCCGGCGGTGGGTGGGGGAGATGCTCGGCGGATGAGGGCGGAGTTCGCCCGGCCTGTCACGTCGGTCGGGGGGCCGCGTTTTCCGGGAAGGGAGTTCGCCGGCAATTCGGCGGCGGGTTCTGGTATGATGGCGCTGCAGAAAAACGAGACAATGCCATTTCAGGAGGGTTTCATGAAAGGACAGATGATCCGGTTCGCCTGGGGTGCTGCGTTGGCCGCCCTGATCCTGCTCGTGGGCGGTTGCGCCGTGGGGACGGAGGGCCCGGGCGGTTCGCCGGCCGGGGAGGCTTCCAGGGTGGTGCCCGCCGCCGGGGCTTCGCGGGATGCCGCGGTGTCGGCCCTGCGCACCATCGCGGCGGCCCAGGTCGCCTACTCGGCCGACATCAAGAACGGCGGTTCCTACGGTAGTTTCCGCGACCTCTGCGCCCAGGGCAAGCTGGACAAGCGCTACGATTCCGACAGCCCCCAGGTGAACGGCTTCACCTACAGCATGACCGCGGGCCAGGGGTCCTTCAAGTGCGTGGCCCGGGGCAAGAATGCCAACGAGGACGTGGTGTTCGCCGTGAACGAAACGGGGACGCTCTTCTCCGACGAGTCCTGCACGACGCCGGCCAAGGCCGATTAACGCCCGCCGGAGACCTTTCCCGACCGGGCGATCCCCGTGGAGGGGGCCATGAACGATGCTGCCAAGCGTTCCCGCCGGGGACTGTTCCTGTTTGTCGTCCTGTGGGCGGCCACGCTGGTCACCTACCTCTCCCTCTTCGTCGCCACGTTGCGGCTGGACTCGCCGATACTATCCATGAAGTTCGGCTTCCAGCCGACGGAAAAGGGCATGATGGTCGGGCCTCTCGACCCGCGGACCCCCTTCGCCGCCCTGGGGGTGGTCAAGGGGGATGTGGTCGCGCGGGTGGAGGATGCCCGGGGGCGGATCTACCTCTTCCGGACCTGGCTGGACGTCAACGAGGCCATCGACCGGATCCGGTTCGGTGAGCCCTGGGCCCTGTGGGTGATTCCCGGGCGGGACGACGGGCAAACGGAGGTTCGCGTCGCCGTGCCGGCCGCTTCCCGGCCCTCCTATTACCGCCTGTTTTTCTCCCGGGAGATGGGCATCGGCCTGTTCCTCTTCCTGCTCAACTTCACCGCCGCCACGGTCATCGGTTTCTGGAAGCACGGCGGGGCGATTTCGCGGGCGGCGGCCTGCCTGTTCCTCTGCCTGTGCCGGACCGGGTGGGGCGAGAACATCTACATCCTCCTGCCCCGCTGGTACCTGGAGACCGGCACCTTCGTCTGGGTTTTGCTGTTTTCCATGCTCAGCGTGTTCTTCCTGCGCTTCTTCCTCTCCTTCCCCTCGGATTCCCCCCTGAAGAAGCGCTTCCCCTGGCTGGGGACGGCCGGGCTGGTCTTCGGCTGGTCCTTCACCGCCTGGAACATGGTCCTGTCCATGGTGTTCGTGTACGCGCCGACTCGCTACAAGGCCTATTACGAGGCGGTGGCCGTGGCGGACTACGTGTTCGACACCCTCTTCGTCGCCATGTTCCTGCTGGGGATGGTCTCGCTGGTCCTCAACATCCGGCGGACCCCCTCCCCGGGGGAGCGCCGCAAGCTCCTGGCGCTCCTGGCCTGCTGCCTGCTCGGCATGCTGCCCTGGCAGATCGTCTACCTGGCCCAGATCTTCGAATGGGTCCTCCTGCCGAAATGGTTCGCCATTCTGTCGATCCTCCTGCGGGCCCTGTTCCCCATCTTCTTCGTTTGGGCGGTGGTCAAGAACCGTCTCTTCGGCATCCGGGTCATGGTGCGGCGCGGCCTCCGCTTCGCCCTGCTCTCCAAGGGCGCCCTGTTCCTGGAGGGCCTGGCGATCTTCGCCGGGCTGTATTACGCCATCGAGCCCTTCTTCGACGCCATGGTGGGGACGGACCGGCACGGCGTCCTGGCCGTGGCGGCCGCCGGGGCTTCCATGGCCGCCCTGGCGGCCATCGGGCGGGTGAACCGGTCCTTCATGGGCGTCCTCGAGCGCAAGTACTTCCGGGAAACGCACGACGCCCGCAAGACCATGGCCGACTTCAGCGTGGAGATGCGGCGGCACGGCATGGAGCCGGACCGCCTGTTTTCCGCCCTGCTCAGGACGGTGGCCCAGGTCATGCACCCGGAGCGGGCCGTCGTCTGCTTCCGGGTGCACGACCTGCTCCGCTTCCCGGCCGACAACGAGGGCATGAAGCACCTGCGCCGAACGGCGGCGGCCGTGGCGGAAGATTCTTTCCTCACCGTCGGCGAGGTCGTCCATGGGCGGGACGGCCGCATCGCGCTGCACTGCCCCATGGACACCCCTCTTGTCCTCGGCAAGGAGTCCCGGGCCTTGCGCTTCATCATCCGCAAAAGCACCGGGTCGGGCGGCCAGCTCGTCATCCCGCCGCGCAACCGCTCGTGGGCGGGTGCGGAAGGGGGCGACAAGGCCGACCGCTTCCTGATCGACGAAGCGGCGGTGCGACTGGTGGTGCCGCTGCCCATGGGCGAATCCGTGGCCGGCTTCCTCTGTTTGGGGGAAAAGCTGTCCGAGGAACCCTTTTCGTCCGAAGACGCGGAATTCCTGCAGGCGCTTTCCCAGCAGGCCGCCTCCACCCTGGACTACGCGGCCCTCATGCTGCAGTCCCGGGAGCAGGCTCACCTGCTCCGCGAGATGGAGATCGCCCGCCAGGTCCAGACCAACCTTTTCCCCACCGTCCAGGTGCCGACCGAAGGCCTCGTGTACACGGGACTCTGCCGCCCGGCGCGCTACGTGGGGGGGGACTACTTCGACTTCCAGCGCGTGGGCGAGGACAAGCTGGCCCTGGCGCTGGGCGACATCATGGGGAAGGGCGTTTCCGCGGCCCTGGTGATGGCCGGGCTCCAGGCCGCCCTGCGGATGCAGCTTTCCATCCGCGGCGACCAGCCGGGCGAGGCCATGGCCGAAGTCAACCGGCACCTCTGCGGCCTGGGGGAGGACCGCCGTTTCGCCACCCTGTTCCTGTGCCTGTTCGACCCGGAGACCCGCTCCCTGACCTACGTGGGCGCCGGGCACAACCCCCCGCTGCTGTTCCGGGCGGACAGCCCCGGCGCGCCGCCCGAAGAGCTGGCCAGTTCCGGCCTGCTGCTGGGGGTCTCCCCGGCGGTGGAATACGAGGCCGCCACCGTGGGCCTGGCGGAGGGCGACCTGCTGGTGATCTACAGCGACGGCATCACCGAGGCCATGAACGAATCGATGGAACTGTACGGCGACGAACGCTTCGCGGCCTTCCTGGCCGACCGCCGCCACCTCGAGCCCCAGGCCCTGGCCGAGGAGATCCTGCACGAGATCAAGCGGTTCACCGGCAACGCGCCGCAGTCCGACGACATCACCCTCCTCATCGCCCGGGGCGTCTGAACCTGCGCCCGGCGGACCGGGGCCTTTCGCCTCCGGGGGGAGATCCGCCGGCCGGGAGCCGTGGGCCGGCGGCCTCCGCACCCTCCCCGGGACCTTCCGGGAACAGAATACGGCGGCGACGGTGGACGTCGGCGGCGAGGAAGACGAGGAGAAGGCAGGCCAGTGCGGTCATGGCCTGGGTGAGGGTGAATCCGCTGTCGCCCAAGGTCCCCCGCCCCCCGTCCCCCCGCAGGAAGCTCTCGGAAGCCAGGCGCCAGGCGCATATGGCCAGACCCATCAGATAAGACAGGTAGCCGCGGCAGCCGCCGCGGAGGAAGAGAGCGAGAAACGCGAAGGCCAGGGCGAGCATGAAGCCCGCCTCGATGAGTTGGGCCGGCAGCACCGGGAGCGTGCACGGGTCCGTGGGGGCCACCCACCCGGCGGCCACATGCTCGGCGAACGCCGGGGTTCCCCGGGGGAAGCGCACGGTGAAAGGGCCCGACCAGGGCGGCCCCTGGCAGCAGCCGGCGAAGTGGCAGCCCACCTTCAGGAGGGCCAGGCCCAGCAGCATCGGCGCCGCCATGCAGTCCTGGGCGTCCAGGATCCGGCCGTAGCCGAGTTTCATTTTCCGCCAGATGAGGACCGTCGTCAGCCAGGCGGCCAGGATGCCGGCCACCCCTTCGCCGCCCTGCAGGTAGATGTCCCCCCGCACCAGACTGTCCAGGCCCGCGATCGCGCCGAAACGGAGGAAATGGCCCGCGAGGATAGCCCCGAGGTAGAAAGAAGCGCAGATCGGGAGGAAGGTGATTTCCCAGGTCCGCGGCGGCAGGCCCCGCCGCCTGCCCAGCCAGGCGGGCAGCAGCCAGACCCCCAGCAGGGCGGCCAGGCCCCGGGTGACCCCGTAGGCCGTGAGGCTCACGGCGCCTCCTCCGGGAGGAACAGGCGGCTAGTGCGTTTGTGGCCTCGGATGGAATAATTCAGCTGCAGGAAAATGGTCCGGAAGATGGCGCCTACGTAGGGCAGCGGGGCCAGGGCGACCAGCCGGTTGCCCCAGACCATGCGCGGGTCCAAATTGGAGATGGCGCTCTGCCAGCGCGTGTGCCGCACGACCTGCCGGCTGGAGAGGCGCCGCGTGCGCACGTTGCAGGCGAACCCGTGGTAGTGGCGGAAGTCGTCGGCGTTTTCCACCAACCCGTCCCGCAGCAGGTCTTCCCGCAGCGGCGTGCCCAGGTAGGGCGTCAGGTATTGCGTGTAGAGCGCGTCGGGCCCGATGGCCTTGATCTGGCGGAAGCTGTCGCGCAGGGCCGCCGCGTCTTCGTCGGGGTTCCCCACGATGTGGCCGGCGATGACGGCGATCCTGTTTTCCCGCAGCCGCCGGGCGGCGGTGCCGTTCACGCCGGGGGAAGTGCTCTTGGCGAAATGGCGCAGGGCGGTCGGGCGCATGGTTTCGAAGCCGACGAAGGCGATCCGGAAGCCGGCCGCGGCCATCCCGGCGGCCAGGTCGGGGTGGCGGTCGAGGCTGGCGGCGGAAATCTGGGTGATCAGCCACAGGTCCCGCCGGGCGAGGGGGCGTAGCCCCGCCAGCAATTCGCGGAAGTGGTCCACGTCCTGGGCGATGTTGTCGTCGGCGAAGAAGATGGCCCGGGCGCCGCGGCGGTGGGCGTCCGCGACGTCGGCCAGGACGCGTTCCACGGGGAAGGGGCGGAAGGAACGCCCGTACATGGCGGAGATGGAGCAGAAGCGGCAGCCGTTGCGGCAGCCCCGGCTCGCCTCCACCACCTCCACGGGGCGCCCGAGGACATGGTACTCGCCCTTCACGCGAACGTCGCGCCGCGGCAGCGGGATGCGGTCGACGGCCAGCAGGGGGCGGTCGGGGTGGCGTATCCACTCTTCCCCCGCCCGGCGGCTCAGCCCGGCGACGTCCGCGGGGACTTTCCCCTCTTCCAGGGCGTCGGCGAGCTCGCGCAGCGTCGCCTCTCCCTCGCCCCGCACGGCGAAGTCGAGGACGTTCCAGGACGGGTCGGGTTCCGCCACGGTGGCGTGGTAGCCGCCGGCCACGATTTTCGCCGCCGGCAGGCGGCGGCGGATGAAGCGGGCCACGGCGAGCAGCGTGGGGAACTGGAAGGTCATGGCGCTCAGGCCGACCAAATCCGGCGGGAACTCCTGCAGCTGTCGCTCCAGAAAGGGCGCCAGGCCGCGCTGCCGGCAGACCAGGTCGGCCGTGCGCACCTCGTGCCCGTCCAGGGCGGCGGCCAGGGAGGCGATCCCCAAGTTGGGCATGCGGACGAAGAGGTCGAAGGTGTCGGCGGTGTCCGGCATGGCGAGCAGGAGAACTCTCACCGGGCCCTCCGCTCGCCCGGGTCCGCCGCGGGGGCGAAATGCCGGGCCAGGCAGCGGCGGCGCTTGTGCTGCCGCGCCGGGAAGTGGCGCCAGAAAGTGCGGATGTCGCGGTTGGTCTCCAGTTCGGGGTGGGATTCCACGCGGCGGTGCCCCTGCCGGATGAAGTGGCCGCACAGCTCCTCCAGCAGGAGGGCCATCAGCCCCTTCCCCCGGAATTCGGGGAGCAGTCCGATGAGGTAGAGGTCCACCGTTTCGGCGCGCCGAAGGGAGCGGAGAACGTGTACGAAGCCCAGGGGGAACAGGCGTCCCCGGCACTTCCGGAAGCCCTCGGCCGGGGAGGGGGAAGAGATGCCGAAGCCGACCAACTCGCCCTTCCCGTCCAGCACCACGCCGGAATAGGCGGGGTCCAGAAAGCGGAACCGGCTGGCGTAGTGGTCCGCCTGCGCGGCGGAGAGGGGCACCGTGCCGAACATCCCGGCGAAGGCCCGGTTGACGATGTCGAAGACCCGGGGGGCGAAGGCCATCATTTCGGCGCGGGTGCGGGGGCGCACGACCCGGGCGCCGGTGCGCCGGCGGACGACGTCCGCCATGCGGGCCAGTTCCGCCGGGACCGCCGGGGGCACGGGGATGTCGTACTCCACCCAGTCGGTTTCCGGGACGTAGCCGCGGCGCTCGAGGTGGGCGGCGCAGTAGCGGTGGTGGTAGAGAGTGGCGATGGTGCCCGGCTCGTCGAAGCCCTCCACCAGGAGTCCCTGCGGGTCCAGGTCGGTGAAGCCCAGGGGGCCCCGCAGTCCCGCGGCGCCCTGGGCCGCCGCCCAGCGCTCCACGGTGTCGAGCAGTGCGCCGGAGACGGCCGGGTCGTCAACGAAGTCCGGCCAGCCGAAACGGGCCATGGCCCGGCCGGATTCGTCCCGCTCGGACGGGTGGAAGATCCCGGCGATGCGCCCCACCGGCCTCCCTTCGGACAGGGCCACCCACAGGGCGGCCCGGCAGGTGCGGAAGGAGGGGTTGCGCCTCGGGTCGAAAAACTCCATCTCACTGGAAATGATGGGCGGGACCCAGGCGCGGCACCCGCCGTACAGGCGGAAGGGCAGGGTGGCGAAGTCCTTCCGCCCGGCTCGGTCAGTTACTTCCACAACGGCGACAGCCATGCCGCGATCATATCACAGGGCCGGGAGTTTTGGTAAGGCCCTGTCCGGCGCCGGGGCCGCTGGCGGCGAGGGGGGGCTTCAATTCCCCCGGAGGGCCGGAGCCACCTGGATGCCGTGGTGCTCGAGCAGTTGGGACGTCGCGAAATAATAGTCGAGCATCGACTTGCGGTACTGGATCCTGGAGCTGATCTCCAGCGAGAGGGCTTCGGCCAGGTTGCGCTGGGATTCCAGGAGGTCGCGGATCACCGAGACGCCGGCCAGGAACTTGGCCTGTTCGCCCTCCAGGTCCTTCTCGGCCTGGATGCGCTCCTCCCGGGTCGCCTCGATGAGGCCGCGGTCGCGCTCCAGGTTGTTGTAGGCGGTCTGCAAAGAGACCATGATCTGCTGCCGGACCTGGTCCAGGGCGGTCCGCTGCTTGTCCATGCCGATGGCGGCGCGGGCGTAGCCGGCCCGGGCGTCGAGGTTGCCGAAGGGGACCTCCAGGGAAAACTGGAACCGGAAGCCGTTGAAGCGGCCGTTGAACATTTCGCCCAGGGCGCCCCAGCCCACCCCGGCGAACTCGTTGCGCATGGCGTCGATGATCGGCTGGGGGATCGGGTTGGTGTAGTAGGAGAGGTCCCGCAGGGAACCCGACATGCCGTGGTTGGTGTAGGAAGCCGAGAAGTCGAGCAGCGGCTTCAGGTTGTTCCTGGCCAGCTTGAGGCCGATTTCGGCGTTTTCCACGCCGATGCGGGCGCTCTGCATGTCGGCCCGGTCGCGCAGGGCGCGCTCCACCGACTTCTCCAGGGGTTCCGGGGTCTCGCCGGTTCGGGGGTCGAGCTTGTCGATCTCGAGGGCCAACGCCGGCCCGACCACGGGCGGGGCACCCGGCGTCATGGTGCTCAGGAAAGCCTGCTGAAGGTTCTTGAGGGCCGTCTGGGCGGAGATGACGTCCTGCTGCCGGCGGGCGCTTTCGGCCCGGGCCTTGAACAGGTTCAGCTCCGGGGCGGTTCCGGCTTCCACCTGGGCCCTGGTGTCGTCGCAGGTCTTCTGCGCCAGTTGCAGCGACTGGACCTTCACCTCGAGGTCGGACTGGGCATAGATCATGTCCCAGTACTGTTTTTCCAGGGCGAGGACCAGTTCCTCGAGCTTCATCCGGAAGTCCGACTCGGCGATCTTCCAGTTGTTGCGGGCGATGTAGACCGGCGCCAGGTTGGCCTCGCGGCCCCGGCCCCGCAGGAGGTGCTGGGAGAAGGAGAGGGTGAGGCGCCCCTGGTAGTTCGGGGTGAAGAAGACGTTGGAGGCGTTGGCCTCGTAGCGGCCGAAGGAGAAGTCCGCCTGCAGGGTGCTGCCCGTGGGCAGATATTTCGAGAGGGTCTGGGAGGTGACGAGTTCCCGCGTCCAGTTGGAGACGATGCCCTGGACGGTGGAGGGGGAGGGCGCGTTGTCCTGCTCGAAGTACCAGTTCTGGTTCCAGACCGGCTCGAAAGGCGACTCCGACTGGTAGGCGGCCTCGTGCCGGTCGCGGATTTCCAGCCTCTGCAGCTGGATGCCCAGGTTGTTCCGCACGGCCAGCTCAATGGCCTCGTTCAGGCTGAGGTGCAGTTTGCCGGCCTTGATGCGGCTCAGGAGCTGGGCGGTGTCCGGTTGGGGCATTTTCCCCAGGGGCGGCGGCTCGAACTGGTGGTGGGCCAGGTCGCTGCAGTAGGGCGCTTTCAAGCCGGCCGGGCGGGGCGCCTGGTCGTCCTGCCCCGCGACGGGGGCAAGGGAGACAGCCAGCAGCAGGACCAGGACAGCGGTCGACAGGCAGTGCTTCATGGGCGAAACCTCCGGATCGTCAGTGCTTTTCCGGCTGGTCGGGGTCGTCGAACTCCACCGGCTCGGGCGATGTCTCCTCGATGAAGTTGCGCACGGACACTTCGGTGTAACCGTCCGGGATGGCCGGGAACTCGGCCGCCCCGATGCGGCGCAGATTGGACACGCGGGTCTCGTACAGGACCTTTCCGCCGGCGTACTCCAGGTTCCGCCGCTGCAGGCCGAGGGGGAAGAGCTTCAGGAGTTCCGAGCGGACCGCGTCCTCCGCGGCGGCGTCTTCAGCGGTGCGGAACTGGGCCGAAACGCGTTGGGTCACGTTCTCCAGGCGCCCCAGCAGTTCGGAGAGACGTTCGGCGTCGAAAAATTCCGTCGGTTTCGTCGACGGATCGACCCACACCTCCTGGGCCGGATGCTGGCCGATGCGAATCTGGTATTTCTTGCAGGGGGCGCCTTCCCACACGGCCGGCACGGGGGGCAGGACGCGGCAACGGGGGGCGCTCTTCGCCGGCCCCGGCTGCAGGCGCGGGCTTTTCACGACCTGGCTGAGGGACTCGGCGTCCTCGCGCATGACCGTTTCCAAGGCTTTCAGAAAAGTGAAGGCATCCCCGCCCGTGCGGATGCGGGACTCGTTGTCGGTGAGCACGATCCGGTCGTTCCAGAGATCGATGAAGATCCCGCCGCTGTCCGAGACTTCGGCCCAGTTGTTTTTCCACCAGGTGATCTGGCTGACTTCCTGGGTTTCCACGCCGCCGTTGCGGCCAGTGACGGTGAGGCGGAAGGTGATCCCGCCCTCCGCCTGGGGTTGGCCGGGGGCGGTGGGCGGCGCGGCCGCCTGGGCGGCCAGGAACGGCGCGAGCGTGAAGACGGTGGCCAGGAACAGGCACGGGGTTTTGAACACGGAGAATCTCCTCTTGCCCGGAAACCGGGGCGAAATGCTTATTGTACCGGCCCGGGAGGGGCAAGCCAACTGCTTTCTTCTGCCCATCCGCAATCCCGTTGCCTTCCCGGGCCGGGGGAAGGTACAATGGCCCATCCGACAACCTTACGGAGGTGGCACATGACGAAACCCAACGCAATTCCCGCCGTGGCGCTGGCCGGTTTGCTCCTGCTGGCGGCGGTCGCCGGATGCTCCGACAAGCCGGCCCCCTCCGGCGCCGGGGCGCCTGCGGGCGGCGCGGCGACGGCCGACGTCCCCAAGGAGCGGACCGTGTCCCAGGGGGCAGAGATCAAGATCGAGGACTATTTGGTATCCGGCAAGACCGTCATCGTGGATTTCTACAGCAAGTACTGCCCCCCCTGCATGGGGCTCAGCCCCCGGCTCGGGAAACTGGCCGAGAAGCGCCCCGACCTGTACGTGGTCAAGGTGGACATCAACCGGCCCGACGTGGAGGGCATCGACTGGCAGTCCCCCGTCGCCCGCCAGTTCGGGCTCGAGGGAATCCCGCACCTCAAGATCTACTCCCCGGAAGGGAAACTCCAGGCCGAGGGCGACGAGGCGCGGGGCCAGGTGGAGGAGATGTTCCGCAAGGAAGGCATCGAGTAACGGGCCGCGCACCGGGAGGCGAAACCATGCCGATCTATGAGTTCTATTGCCCTGACTGCAATGTTCTGTTCAACTTTTACTCCCGCCGGGCCGACACCGAAAAGGTGCCGGCCTGCCCGCGGTGCGCTCGTCCGAGCCTGGAGCGGAAACCGTCGCGCTTCGCCTGTTCGCGGGGGCTCAAGGAGGAGGAAGACACGGGCCTTCCCGGGATGGACGAGGAGCGCATGGAGAAAGCCATGATGGAGCTGGCGGGCGAGGCCGAGAACGTCGACGAGAGCGACCCCCGGGCCATGGCCCGGCTGATGCGCAGAATGTACGACTCCACCGGCCTGGAGATGACCGGGGGCGTGGAGGAGGCCATCCGTCGGATGGAAGCGGGCGAGGACCCCGAGGCAGTGGAGGCGTCCATGGGCGACGTGCTGGAAGAGGAGACGCCCTTCGGCGAGGACGGGCTCCTGGCGGCCGCCCGCAAGCGCCTCACGGGCCGGGCGCGCCCGCCCCGTCGCGACGAGACGCTCTACGAGCTGTAGGCGCCGCACCCGATTCCCCACCGTTGCGCTTGTCGTCGGCCTTCCGGCGGAAGGCCGGCCGGCAAGCCGCCGCCGTATTTTTCAGAAGCGCAGTGACAGGCAGCTCAGGCCGCCGTCGAGCTTGCGGAACTCCGAGGTGTCCACGGCCAGCGTGGCCAGGCCAGCATCCTCGATGGCCCGCCGCGTGGCCGGGAAGCCTTCCGGCACCAGCACCCGGTCGTTCACGCGCACGCAGTTCGCCGCGTACTCCTCCCCGGGCGGGACCGGGATCCGGCGGAAGGCGGCGAACTCGGGGTGGTCGGCGAACTCGCCGGCCACGAGCAGGATGTTGTCCTCCAGGTAGGCCAGGCCCGTCTTCAGGTGGAGGAACTTCTCCATGGCGACGGTGGACCCGGTCATCCCCCATTCCCGGAGAAAGCCGAAGAGACCGGCCGCGCCTCCCTCGTTGGTGCGGGCGGAGAGGCCGACGTAGAAGTGGTCGCCCACCATCATCACGTCGCCGCCTTCCAGGGTGTCCGGTTCGTGTAGGGCGCGCAGGGCGGCGGGTTCGAAGAAGCGCTTCAGTACCTCGTCCACCGGGCCGACCTCGCCCTTGCGCGAGGGGGCGCCCGGGTTCGTCACCACGGCTCCGCGGCGCGTGACCACGGCCGTGTCCTCGACGAAGCAGCAGTCGGGGTACTCGTCGTCCCCCTCCATGACGGTGACGCGGAGCCCGCACTTCTCCAGGGCGTCGATGTAGGCGTCGTGCTGTCGGAGGGCCTTGGCGTAGTCGGGCAGGCCGAGGCCGATGGCGGTGGTCAGGCCCTGGACGAGGTGCTTGCTGGGCCGACGGACGATGGCGTGCTGGAACATGGTGCGCCTCCTGGCGTTCTGAATCGAAAATCCTAAGGATTCATTCTACACCGAACGGGGGGGGAAAATCCCCAGAATCCCTTCCGGTTGCGCCCGGCAACGGTTTCGCGCGGACCCAGGCCCTCCACGGGCGCCTGGTGTGAAAGCCGCTGCTTTTCCGACATTCGCGGGTTGTTCTGTCCGCGGGTTCCGTGCTACCATTTCGTCGCCGAATTTTCGCTTCAATAAGGAACGGTTGGTTACTGGTGCGTTGCCGCATATGGTGGCGCAGGCTTCAGCCTGCGCGATGCGCCCGAAGGCGATGCGGAATTGCCCGTGCGTGGGGCTCGGGGTTACGTTGCGCAGGCTAAAGCCCGCGCCACGAAAGAGGTGGTGGCGCAGGCTTCAGCCTGCGCGATGCGCCCGAAGGCGATGCGAAATTGCCCGTGCGTGGGGCTCGGGATTCCGTTGCGCAGGCGAAAGCCCGCGCCACGAAAGAGGTGGTGGCGCAGGCTTCAGCCTGCGCAATGCGCCCAAAGGCGATGCGGAACGGGCACCGGTGTGGGGCTCGGGATTCCGTTGCGCAGGCGAAAGCCCGCGCCACGAGGAAAAAATGGCAGAGACAGCGCGCCTGGAAAGAACTGCAGCGGAGGGGGAAGAGTGAAACAGCATGGTATCGGCCGGTCCCAGTCGAAATGGAAGATGCTGCCGGGGGCACTGCTCCCGTTTTTTCTGATTGCCATCTGGGCGAAGTTTCCCCCTGTTCGCGCCGAAAACCTCTGCGCGCGGGCGAAGATCGAGATCATGCAGGAGCTGAGCCTGGAGCGGCAGGCCTTCGAGGCGCGGATGAAGATCACCAACGGGACGCCTCTGGCGGTGGAAGGGATCCGGGTGGACGTGCTGTTCCGGGACGAAATCGGCGGCCTGGTGTGGGTTTCGCCGGATTCGGCAGACACCGGGGCCTGGTTCTTCATCCGGCCGGAGGGAAGCGGGGCGGCGCTCACCCCGGACGGGGCGGGCTGGACCCTGCCGGACCTCCCGGCCTTCACGGGGGGCGGCGCAACGGAGGCGCCCTCCGCGGAAGTCCGCTGGCTCATCGTCCCGGCGGCCGGGGCGGGCGGCCGGGACGATCGCGGCGCGCTCTACGCCGTGGGGGCCTGCATCCGCTACACCCAGGGTGGGGAAGAGAGCACCGTCGACGTGGCCCCGGACACCATCCGGGTGCTGCCCATGCCGGAACTGGCCCTGGA
>CAYTBK010000033.1:13368-34065 GCA_964436005.1 uncultured Acidobacteriota bacterium | reverse complement strand
TTTCCCGTAGGGAATCAACCGGCCGACCGGTGCGTTGCCGATTGGCCACGGACGCATGAAGCGGCGCCGCCGGCGCCGGATTCCTGAGCCCAGGCCGCAGGCCTGGGGAGGGGGAGCCTGGAATCGCCCAGGCGGCCTGCCGGGCCGCGACATGCCCAACCCGCGCGGCGAGACGTGTCTGGAACACGAGGCGCACGAAGGCCACGAACGAGGAGGGGGCCCGGGCGCTTGCGTTATGACTGTCTGATGGGAAACAAGTTGCAGCGTAATTTGATATGTCTGCTAGAAAATGCTGACGTTAGGTAGTGCCTGCCCGGCAACTTTTCCCACCTCTTTCTCTGGATACCCCGGCCGGACTCCTCGGGGAAGGAGACTATGGGTTCTCTCCTGTTCCCAGAGAACCAGATTGGAGAGGACAGTCTGCTGATGCGATTTTAGGTCAAGAAGTCCTTCCAGAAATATTGCCGGTTATCACGCCTCAGACGGTAATTTTTACAGGATGCATATTTCGATCATTGAGGATAAGGATATCCCAAAGATAAAACAAATGATCATGGATTTCCGGCGTAATCAAATAGAGGAATAGTAGAAGGGTTTGTTCAGAACATTCAGCAATTGTCTGCCGGGTAAAATGATCGGAGTGAGAACATATTCACCCTAGGAACAGGGTTCCGGTTTCTTGACATTTCTCTCTTGCCCGCGTATTTTGCGCTCATGCTCTTGGACCTACGCAAAGCCGTTTTTCTGCCTGTGTCAACGAAAAACGTTGCGCTGATTGGCCTGGCGTTCTGCCTGGTTTCCCCGGGGACTCAAATCCTATCCATGGATGATTGCCTCGTTTTACCGCCTGCCGCCCTCCTTGAACTCCGTCACCTAGAGGAAACTCATCGGGTTCTGGATCGGGTGGCCACCGGGATTTGGCCGGGATGGGTGATGTACCGGGACACCCCCTTCCTGTTTCACTTTCCCAACGGCCTCGAGGTCCTTGCGGGTTATCCGGGACCGGTCGCGGGTTTCAAGGCGGCCACCGGCCTGGTATGTGCCGGCCATCCCGTCTTCTGGAATGCCGACCGGGTCTCCGACTCGACCATGAGTGGACCTTTTCAAATATGGGGCGGTGGGGCAGGCCGCTTGTCGGTGGAGAAGGGCAAGACCGTAGGCGTGGTAGAAATCACCTACGAAGCTCAGGCCAATGCGTCTGATGAGGAGAAACGGTGGAGCACTGAACGGACGATTCTAGTTTTCATCCATGAACTATTCCATTTCTTTCAGGAAAGAGGCATGCGGAGGGCCGTCGGGGGTTTTCTCTTTTGCCCCACAGCGAACTACTCCCTCTATTCCACAATCGAGGGCATGGCCCTCGAGAAGGCTTTCCGAGAAAAGGATCCCGAACTCTCGAAACAATCAGTCCGCGATTTCCTGGTGGCCCGCCGTTTGAAGCGGAAGGTCATGAGCCGCCTCGACGCGCAGCGGGAGGCACTGGACGAGCTTTCCGAGGGAACGGCATCGTACGCCTCCGCCCAGGCACTGATCCTGTTGGCGGCAGGGTATGAGCCAGGCCCGCAAGCGGAGGAGGACCCTGGGTATGCGGGATTTCGACAGGCAAAGACCCTCCTTGGCGAAGTCGTGGAACGCCTCCGAAGAGATACCTTTAACTTGCTGGCCACTCACGATCGATGCTATTCGTCCGGGGCTGTCCAGGCCCTACTTCTGCAGCGTTTCGCGCCGGGGTGGCAGGCCCCTTTTTCGGATAAGTTATGTTTGCTCGAGGAGGAACTTCTGCGATATTTCCCGCTCACCCGAGCGGACGAGGAACTGGCCCGGGAACGTTTCAAGACGCTCTACCGGGCCAGAGAAGTCGGAAACCGTTGCCGAAACGCCGTGACGAAGATGACACGGTCGTTCGTTTCGGTGCGAGCCCGCCGGGGGAGGAAATACGTCATCGACTTCCGGTCGGCGGGGTTTTTTCCAGGACCGGCGAAGGCCAAAGCCAGCTATGCCTTGAGGAATCTCTTCATCTACCCGGACGGAATCGGACGCGTCCGGGCGGGCGGGATCGACCTTGACGGAGGCGACGTGCCAGTCGAGGATTTCTGCCATCTCAAGCTGACGTTCGTGAATACCCGATGGAAAGGGTCGGACGAACCGCTGGCGATCTGTTGCCGCGAAAAGGAAGGAGATGACGTTTTCCTGGATGCCGAGGTGGTTACCCCTGTGTTTTCCCTGAAAGCACCGAAGCTAAAAATCCATGAAGGCCCTTCCGGGGTGGATCTGGTCCTGCTGAGCCGTTGAAAACGGACCGGACGGTTTGGACCTCACCTGCCCGGAGGCCGATGCGTGGAGTCCCCTGACCTTTCAGCGAAGCGGGAAAAACCCTCGGCCTCGGTCTTGCGCTCGCAGTCGAACAGATGGTCTCGTAAACCACAAAAAATAAAACGCAAATGCCGCGTCCATCGCCGACCGGAAGGCCAACCGCAGGCCAAAACCAAGCGACGCATGGTGCTGCGCAAAGGGATCGGGGACATCCCGATCCGCACTCAGGTGGCTTCCGACGTCAACCGCCGCTTCATGGAAAAGATGGCGACCCTTCATGACGACACGCCCCTGCGCGACCTGCTCCAGGACGTCACCCGGGCCTCGGTGCACAAGGGACGCTTCGTTCGGGCGCTCGACCTCACCGGCAAGGACAGGGCCTTCTTGCTGGCGGTGGCTGACCCCCGACACGTTGTTTCGGGAATCACCAACAAAAGGCTGCAGGAAGCCCTGGCCGTATCGCCCTGGTCCCGGAACGGATCCGCCCGGCAACTCTCCGCCCGCATCAGCCGCCATCTCCGGCTGCTTCGCGAACATGGCTTGATCCGCAAGATGTCGAACCAGCGGAAGTACTTCCTGACGGCCAAGGGCCGCACGTTGACCTCTGCCCTCAATGCCTTGTTAGCCTCATCCACTCAAAAACTTATGGAGATCGCCGCTTGGTTTTCTTGTTTTTCTAAGCGTTCCAAAGGGTTAATGTACTAATAATGAATGAATAGTGAGATTAGTGGTTGTGGCCCGTCGCGGAGGCCAGGGCGGGCGTCTTCGCGTTCGGCGCTCCGGCGGCCTGCGCGCCTGGCGAGAATGGATGCCCTACGGGCAACCGGAAGCGGGAAAGACGGTTCCGGCTATGGTCATAGATGCCCTCCGGGCAAAAGGCGGGCGAGGACATCCAGGCCCTATGGGCAAAAGGCCCGGTCTCCCCTTCGTGGCCCTTGCGACCTTCGTGTTGCCGATTGGCCACGGACGCATGAAGCGGCGCCGCCGGCGCCGGATTCCTGAGCCCAGGCCGCAGGCCTGGGGAGGGGGAGCCTGGAATCGCCCGGGCGGCCTGCCGGGCCGCGACCGGCCCGACCCGCGCGGGAAGACGTGTTTGGAACACGAGGTGCACGAAGTTCACGAAAAATTGAGTGCCGAGCCCACGAACCGCACTGGAAATTCAGCGAGTGTCCATGGTGGCGAAGCAGCGCGCCGTCCTTTCGTCCAAAACAGTCTTTTGTGAATCATACAAATCCGGAGAGAGTGAAGCGCCGGAGCAAGGGGAACAGACAAAGTGCGAAAACGAGTCGTCTGGTTCACGGCCTGCGCCGCATTTCTGGTTGTGCTGCTTGTTTTCTTCACCCGGGGCCATTGGTGGCTGGCAAAGCCTTCTTGGGCTGTTTTCGTCAACGGGAGATTGTCGGAAGAGTCCAGGGTTTTCCAATCGACAGATAGGAGATTTCTGGTGGAAGTCAAGGCGAATCAAATTCTGGGGTTATTCCTGATCGATGCCGAAGCGGAGGAGATCACCATACCCAACTCATCGGAGTTCATCCGGCTTCCGTTTGGCAGATTCAGCTGGAAAGAAAAACCGTTGGCGGCCCCCTACGGTAAAACCGGAAGGAAGCCAAACCTGGTGATCCGTGACGATTTCATCCACTTCATGTTCCTATATGACCACGTTGTCTTGATGAGGCCATGAAACAGATATATTTTTATATGATGGAGATATAATAAAATTTGTGTATTTTGTGGCGGTCGGTGGCCGAGGCGCTTCCGATGATGAACCGGGAGGGAAAACCCGGCGTCTATCCGGAAAAAGACGGGAGGACGGGAAACGATGACCATCCATATCCTCACGCCGAAAGAGAGGGCCAAACGCCGCCGGGCGCCCTGGGCCGGGTTGGCCGTCCTGCTCCTCCTGGCGGCTACACTGGCCGCCGGCGGGGCGGCAGCGCCCCGGCCCCCCGGGGAGCGGGCGCGAGCCGGCCACGAGGGGGCGGGCGCCGTTCCGCCCGCCGGAACGCCTGACTACGGGCTGGCCCTGGCCGAGGCCGCCCGGCAGGAGACCCTCCGGGCGGTGACCTACGACCCGTCCTACTTCCGGATTCCCTACCCCAACGGCGACGTGCCGGCGGACCGGGGCGTCTGCACCGACGTGCTGGTCCGGTCCTTCCGCCGGCTGGGCCTCGACCTGCAGAAGAGCGTGCACGAGGACATGGCGGCCCACTTCGGCCGGTACCCGCACCGCTGGGGGCTGAGCGGCCCCGACCCCAACATCGACCACCGGCGGGTGCCCAACCTGGTGGTCTACTTCGGCCGTTTCGGCCGGAGGCTTCCGGCCAGCGGGAACCCGGCGGACTACCGGCCGGGCGACGTGGTGGCCTGGGACCTCGGGGGGCGGCCCCACATCGGCATCGTGGCCGCCGCCTGCGCCCCGGACGGCGTCACCCCCCTGATCGTGCACAACGTCGGGGCGGGGCAGGTCATGGAGGATTGCCTCTTCGAATGGCCCGTCACCGACCACTTCCGGTTCGCGGCGGCCCCGGCGCCGGCGAAGTAGCGGCCGGGGCGGGCCGGGGGGGCACCACAGAGGCACCAAGGTCACGAAAGGAAGCCATCCGGCTGGTTCTTCGTGGTTTTCAGCATGACAGGCACGGCAGGCACGGAGTCATTGGACCGGCAATCCGACGAAGGCGACCCGTCGGTCATTTCCGGGGGCTGTAGCCGTCGCGGGACTGGACGAGCAGGCCCTTCGGCCGGACCTCCACCCGGATCTTCCGGAAGCCGTCGCGGGCGTCGGCGGCGGGCGTGTAGCCCAGGCTGTACTGGCTGCGCAGGTCCTCCGCGATCTCGGCGAAGATCTGCTCCAGCGTCTGCTTCTCGGAGATCTCGTAGTAGGCGCCGCCCGTCCGGCGGCAGATCTCCTGCAGGTTTTTCTTTCCCCCGCGGCCCGGCCGCGGGCCGCCGGGGCCGCCCCCCGGCCCGCCCGGTCCACCGCCGGGCCCGCCCGCGCCACCGGGGCCGCCCAGGGGCGGCCGGCGCAGGATGTCCTTCCAGCCGCCTCCCCCGCCGAAGTCCTGGTCGTACACCCGGACGGCGTAGACCGGGGTGTCGGCCTGCTGGTTGGCGGAGACGGCCATGTCCAGCCGCTCGCCGACGTGGTCGCCGTCGCCGATGACCAGCCCCACCGTGAGGGGCAGGTCGGTCTGCCGGGCGAAGTACTCGATGTCCTGCTTTTTCCCGTCCTCGAGCAGGGTGAAGGCCTCCCGGGCCAGGCCGGCAACGGGCTTGCCCGCCCGGTCGCGGACCGTGACGGTGACGTTGACGATTTCCACATCCACCTTGATGACGGGGCTCCCGGCCGGCGGGTTCTCCTGCGCGGGCAGCGGCGCGGCGGGAAGGAGAGCCGCCAGGGCCAGCAACAGGAACAGGCTTCTTCCGGGCAGAAAACGAAACGACAGGCGCCTTGGCATCCGCCACCTCCTGAGTTTCCAGATCGTTTCTGCCCCGACTCTCCATACACCCGGGCCCGCCCCGAGTCAAGGGGAATGGCGCCGGTCCGGCTCGCCGGATGGCCGGACGGCAGGGGAAGTTCTTCGCCCAACCACTTCCCACAAATCAGATGAACCACTGAACTCTCGAATGTTTTTATATCTATGGAATGCCTGGCGTTTCGCTGTGCCGCGGCCGAAAGCGGAAAAATCGGCATCCGTTCCCAGCGATGGACAGGATGGGCAGGATGGACGGGACGCAGGAGGATGCGGCCCGTCTCAAATCGCTTGCCTGGAAGGGGGGTCCGGCCGTACAATCGAACCAGGTTTTTTCCAATGGAAAGAAAGAAAAGGATCAAGTGTCTGTTGATTGGGGGAGCGGTCCTGGCGGCCGCGGCGGTGGCGCTCGTGCTCTGGCTGCGCCTGGGGGGGCGGCCGTCCGGCCCGGTCTGGATCCAGGCCCACTGGCGGCCGGCGGCCCCCGCCGCCGGACCCGGGCGTCCCGTCCTCTGGCTGAACAACGAGGCCTTCCTGGCCGGCGCCCTTTTCGGCGGCCGCTCCGTCCTGGCCGGCGAGATGGGGCTGTTGGTGGAGGAACCGGGCGGCCGGGGCTACCGGCGCTTCACCGTGGCCGACGGCCTGCCCCAGGAAAAGGTCACCGCCCTGGCCCCGCTGGGCGATTCGTTGCTCCTGGGGCTGGGCCTCGGGGGCGTGGCCCGCTGGGACGGGGCGCACGTCGAGACGCTCCACGCGCCGGCGCTGGCCGACGACGCCGTCTCCTCGCTGGCCGCCGCGCCCGGCGGGGCAGTCCTCTGCGCCACGCGCAAGGGGCGGCTCCTGGAGATCCGGCCGGGGGGTTACCGCTTCGTGCCCACCCCCGGCATCCCGGCCGCGTCCTTCTCGTGCGCCCTGCCGCTCGAACGGGGCGCACTGGTGGGCACGTTCCAGAACGGCCTCTACCAGGGGGACGGGCAGAAGTTCGAGCCGATCCTGACCCGGGGGCGGCCCTTCCGCATGGTCACCGCGCTGGCCGCCCTCGGCGGCGGGGAGTTCCTGGCCGGCACCGACACGGGCCTGGCCCACTTCAATTCCCGGGGCGACCTGCTGGGCACCTACTTCCCGGACCGCATCGTGGAGCACGTCAGCGTGGCCGGCGGGCTGGTCTTGTGCGCCTGCAAGGAGGACGCCGTGTACGTCGCCCCCCTGTCCGCCTGGCAGGCGGGGAGGCGGACCTTCCGCGGCGTGCGCTCGCCCGGCTTCGTGGCCGGCAGCTTCCCCTCGACGGCCGGCCTGGTCCTGCTGACCTCCCAGGGGGCCTACCGCCTGGCCGAAGGCGCCGCGCCGGCCCTCCACAGGCTGCCCACGCCGGCGGGCGAACTGGAATCCTCTTCGGTGATCAGCCTGGAAAACAGCCCCGGCGGCGGTCTGGTGCTGGGCTATTTCCACGGCGGCGTGGAGGAGCGTTCCCCCGACGGGACCAGCCGCCAGCCCATCGCCATGCCCGAGATCTTCCACGCCAACTGCCTGACCGCCAGGGACGGCGTCCTCTGGATCGGCACGCCGCAGGGCCTCTTCCGGCGCACGGCGGTCGGCATCGCGCCGGTGGGGGAGAAGGAGAGCCCCCTGCTGAAGGCCTCGGTCAACCACGTTCTGCCGCTCGAGGCGTCCCTGGTGGCGGTTTCGCACTCCCAGGGCCTGACCTTCCTGGACGGCCGGACCGAGTACCTGCTCTACGCCCGCCAGGGGCTGCCCTCCAACCGCATTCTCTGCACGGCGGGGACGGCCGCCGACCTGCTGGCGGGGTCGCAGGCGGGCCTGGCCCGTCTCGGCGCCGAGCGGGTGGAGGCCGTGTACCAGACCGACACCTCCCCCCTCCGGGTGAACTGGATCACCGCCCTGTTGAACACTTCGCGGGGAACCGTCGTCGGTACGTACGGAGGAGGCGTGCAGCTGCTGGGGAAGGGTAACGCCTGGGCGGAGTTCGAGGGCGCGGACCGCCGCCTCTACGTCAATCCCAACGCCCTGTGCCTGGCCGGCGAGAAGGTGCTGGTGGGCACCCTGAACGCCGGCCTGACCGTGCTGGACCTGAAGACGCTGAAGGCCCGCGACAGCGCCCTGACGCTGCCGTCCCGCTGCGTGCAGGCGATCCTCGTCAAGGGGAACGCCCTCTATGTCGGAACAGACAACGGAGTAGCCGTTTTCACGGATTTGCGAGCCATCCTCGGAACGGAGTGAAGCCATGAGGCGAATCGGCGCGACGCTCTTCCTGGCCGCCCTGGCGGCCGCCTTCCTGTCAGCCGACGCGGGGGTGCTCATCCCCTCGTCCGTCAAGAACGTGCCCGACCCGACCGTCCTCAGCGTGGAGGACTTCTCGGTGAAGGTGCGCATCGACCACGGCCTGGCCTGCGTGAGCATCACCCAGGTCTACGCCAACCACACGGACAAGATCCTGGAGGGAACCTACCACTTCTCCTTCCATCCGGGGGCGTCCATCAGCGCGTTCGCCATCTGGGACGGCCTGACGCGCATCCCCGGCATCATCCTGGAGAAGAAGCGCGCCGCCGACATCTACAAGGACCTCGCCTCCCAGGCCATCGACCCGGGCCTGCTGCAGAGCGGCGACGAGGGCGAACCCTCGGACACCGGCTCCAGCGGCTTCCGGGTCAAGGTGGCGCCCATTCCGCCCTGGGGCTTCAAGCGGGTGGAGCTGGAGTACCAGCACGCCCTGCCCACGGCCGGCGGGGCGGTCTCCCTGGTCCTGCCGCTGCAGAGCAAGGTGTGGGGGGCGATCCCCATCAAGCACATGACCATGGACGTGGAGATCCTCTCCGACAAGCCCCTGCTGGGCCTCTCCGTCGGCTCGGCCTTCTACCCCTTCCAGGTGCGGAGCGAGGGCGGCGCGATCCTGGCCCGCTACAGCGGGGACAATGTTAAATTGGCGGAAGATTTGAAGATATCATGGAGCGAAGACGCCGCGGCGCCCGACTCCGTCTTCCTGGCCTGGAAAGGCGCCGAACCGCCGGGCGCCCCCTCCATCGACAAGCCCGTCAAGGAGACGGCGGACAACGACGGCTACTTCTTCCTGCGCCACCTGCTGCCCAAGTCGGCCGGTCCCCGGTCCCCGGTGTCGGTGGTGCTGGCGGTGGACGTTTCGCTGTCCATGTGGTGGGGGCGGCTGGCCTCGGTGGACGCCGCCCTCTCCATCGTCACGGGCAGCCTGACGCCCGCCGACAGCTTCAACCTGCTGCTGGCCAACGGGGAAGCCCGGGCGGTCTTTCCCGCCCTGGTCCCGGCGACGCCGGAAAACCTGAAAAAGGCGCTCGACGCGTTCGGGGCGGCCTACCTGACCGGCGGCACCGACCCGGTCCCGGCCGTCCGCGAGGCCCTGGCCCAGCTCAAAACGGCCAGGCAGAAGGACCGCTACGTGATCCTGCTGGGCGACTGGGTCCCCACCGTCGGCCACGTGACCAACGCCTCGGTCCTCAAGGCCCTCGAGCCGCTGCTCGCCGCCGCGCCGCCGCGGATCTGCAGCCTCCTGTCCGGCGACGACGCCAACAAGACGCTGGCCGAGCGATTGGCCCTGCGCACCGGCGGGGAGGTCTTCTTCTTCGGCGAGCGGACCGACGTGGACGACGAGATCAAGCTGTTCGCCTCCCACCTCGGGAAGACGCCCTACACCGGCCTGGCCCTGAACACGGACCCGGGGCTTTTCAACCGGGTCTACCCGATCCGCGCGCCCGCCGTGTTCGCCGAGTGTTCCACGGCCTGGGTGGGCCGCTACGTCAAGGGCGGGGCCACGACGCTGAAGATCCGCGGCTCCCGGCCCGACGGTTCGGCCTATGCCGACGAAAAGGCCGTGCAGTTGCCCGACGACGACCGCCGGCACCCCATGGTCCCCCGCCTCTGGGCCCGGGCCCGGGTGGACTACCTCCTCGACCGCATCGCCGAGGAAGGCGAGGACAAGGCCCTCATCGAGGAGATCATCGCCCTTTCCAAGAAGTACACCTTCGTCACCCCCTACACCTCGTTCCTCGCCGCGCCGCGGGCCCTGCTGCGGCCCCGGGTCATCCAGCCCATGGACCCCGTGGTGCGGGTCAAGGCCGACCGGTCCATCGTCTCGGCCTCCCTCGTGCTCCCCTGGGGGGAGAGCGTGGCCATGCACTACCTGCCGCGGGAGGACGTCTGGCAGGCCCGCTTCTTCGTCCCGCCCAACGCCCTGGACGGCGACCACCGCTGCACCGTGATGCTGCGGGACGCCGACGGCAGGCTCATCCGCGAGGAGAAGCGCTTCACCGTCGACAGCCAGGCGCCGGACGCCGTCTGGAAGAACCCGGTCAAGGAGTGCCGGGCCGGGCGGCCGCTGCGGGTGTGGGTGAGCGCCCCGCCCGACACGCGCTACCTGACGGCCTCGCTGCAGGGCCTGGCCCGCTCGCCGCTGAAGTGGGACCCCGGCCTCAAGTGCAACACGGGAATGATCAATGTGCCTGTGGGGGCGCCTCCGGGATTGTGCCGGCTGACCATCACCGCCGAGGACCGTGCCCACAACCTCTTCCGCAAGGACTACACGGTGAGGGTGCTGCCATGAAAGAGAACATGAAAACCTTGTTTTCCCGTCTCGTCCGGCCGGTCCGCACCCGGTTGCGCCAGGGGTGGAAAAGGGGCGGGCTCCGCCTGGGGTTCACCCTCGCCGCCGTAACGGCCGCCTTCCTCTTCTCCACGCCGAAAGGCCCCTCGCCGCTGAAACGACTGGACCCCGCCTACGCCGAGCGGGGCTCCGAAGCCCTGCGCCTGCTGTGCGACGTGCGGCAGATCGGCGGGGTGACGGTGTACGTGCCCGTGCCCGCGGCCAAGGTCGCGGAGCGGCTCGCCGGCGCCCCGGAAGCCTGGAAGAAGGCCCTGCGGGCGGAACTGCTCGAGCGCATGGGGCGCCTGGACGAGGCCGAGGCCGCCTGGAAGGCCTACACGGCGCCCGAGTTGACCGTGCTGGAGAGCGCCACGGCCCTGGCCGACTTCTACAAGCGGCGCCACGAACCCCTCAAGGAGATGGCGGCCCTGGAGGGCGCGCTGAAGTCGGTCAAGCCCGGGGAGATCAAGACGTTCCCGACTCCGGCCGACATATGGTCCCGGATCGTCGCGCTCTCGGCCAACGCCGGGCTCGACGGGCGCGCCCAGGCCGAAATTTCCCGCCGCTGCGCCGACTGGTTCCGCGGCACGCCCCAGGAGGAGGCCTACTGGAGGAGTTGGCTGGAGTTCCTCTCCGAACAGCAGCTGTGGCCGGAGTTCGACCGCGGCCTGGCGGAGTTCCAGAAACGCTTCCCCACCGCCAGGGAGACGGCCTTCGGGCTCAAGGCCGCGGCCTGCGTGTCCCGCCAGGACGGCCCCGGGATGCAGCGGCTCCTGGACACCGAGTTCAACCCCCTCTATTCGGCCGAGACGTTCAAGGAATTCTTCGCCGGCATGGAAACGCTGGGCATCTGGAAGCCCTTCCTCTACGCCACCGAGGCGCGCCTGCGGGCCGATCCGCTGGACCTGCCGGCGGTGTTGCGCATCCACCACGTGAAGGTCTACCGCGACGACCTGGTGGCCGCCGCCAACGTGCTGCGCGACTACCGCCTGCTGAAGACCTCGCGCACCGCCTCCCCGGGGGAAACCGCCCTGAAGTGGTCGGCCGAGGACCTGGCGGCGCTGGGCATCCTGAGCGTTCGCTGCGACGACTGCCCGGAAGCCGTGCGCTACTTCGCCGCCCTCTACCGGACCTGCCCGGACGCCAGGTCCGTCCGCCCCTACGGCCTGTCGCTGCAGGTGACCCGGGCCGAGGCGCTCAAGGCGACCTTCCGCGTCATGGTGCGGAAAACGACGGAATCGTCCGAATACTGGCGCGAATCGCTGGGCGGCCTGGGCACCCTGGTGGACGTGGACCGTGAACCGGGCCTGCCGGGCGCCCTGCTGACCCTGCTGCTGGGCGACGAGAACCCGGCCCTCGGCCTCTCCAACCTGGAGGAGGACAGCCGGCTGGCCGAGCTCTCCCTGACCCGCGGGGCGGAGCGCATCCTGGCCGAGCTCAAGACCCTGGTCCCTTCCGAGGAGTACCTGAAGCTCAAGATCGACCTGGCCGACCTGTACAAGCGGTTCGCCGGCAGCGACGCCTCCATCCGGCTGCTGGAGGAGGCGGCGGCCGAATCCGCGGACCCCGGCCTGAAACGGTTCGCCCTGCTCAAGGCGGCCGAAACGGCCGAGGCGGTCGCGGCGAAGGCCGTGGCGGAAAGGCTCTACGCCCAGGCGGCGGCCGTCGACAGCGAGTCCGCCAAGTCCAACCCGGACCAGACCACCCTGACCTACTGGCTCGGGGAGGCGGGCGCGGCCCAGGCCATGGCCGGGCGCTGGAAGGGCGTGGCGGCCTACGCCGACTACCTGGTGAAGGAGAACCGCCGCCTGGAGGCTCTGGCCGCCTGGCGGAAGTGCCTGGACGCCAACCCCGACGACGAGGCCCTCTACGGGCAGGTGGCCGCCTTCATCGAACAGAAGACCTACGACGCCGAGGCGGAAGCCTTCTACAAGGCGGCCTATGACCGTTTCCAGACTTCCGGCTGGCTCGACAAGGCGGCCCGGCTCCTCCTGCGCCAGAAGCGGGAAGGGGACTACCAGGCCCTCACCCGGCGGGTGGTGGAGACCTTCGAGGGCAGCGCCCTGGAGAAGTACCTGGCCGAAACCCTGCCCCGGGGAGACGGCAAGAACGCCAGTTCCCTCTTCGCCCTGCAGATCTACCAGGCCGCCCTGGACCGCTTCCCGCTGAACCGGCGCTTCGCCTCCCAGGTTCTCTCCTACTCCCGCGGGCTGGACCGGCCCCGCTACGAGGCGACCGTGGCCGGCTACTACATGATCTCGCCGGAAGCGCGGGACGCCTACCTCCAGCTGCTTTCCCGGAAAGGGACCCTGGACGCCGTCCTGGCCGCCGCGCCGGCGGGAGGCGACGACGACCCCGCCTACGCCTCGCTCAAGGCCGAGGCGCTGGCCTGGCGCTGCAAGTACGAGGAAGCGCTCGTCTACTTCCGCAAGGTGGCCGAGTGGTACCCCGACCGGGCCGACATCCGGGAGCGCTTCGCCGACCTGCTGCAGTCCCTGTCGGGCCGGGACCCGGCCCGGACGGCCGAAGCCGCCGCCCTGCTGCAGGCGGTGGGCGACGCCACGGGCAACGAGAACACCTACTACACCAAGGCCGGGGACTTCCTGGCCATGAGCGGGCGGATGGACGAGGCCCAGGCGGTCTGGCGGAAGATCCTGGAGATCTACCCGCGGGACGAGGAGGTCTGGAAGAGCCTGGCCACCGTCCACTGGGACTACTACCAGTTCGACCGGGCCCTCGACCTGCTGCGGGAAATCCGCAAGCGGACGGGCAAGAGCGACCTCTACGCCTTCGAGGTGGGCGCCTTGCTGCAGTCCCAGGGGAAGACCCGGGAAGCCATGGAGGAGTACTTCTCCATGGCCGCCTCCTGGCAGGACCGTTCCTGGGAGGCCATGGACCAGCTGGAGCGCATGCTCAAGCGGGAGGCCAGCCGGGAGATCTTCCTGCAGCTGGTGGAAGAGAAGCTGAAGACGGCCAAAGACCCTGTCGAGGTGCTGCGCTCGGTGGGCAACCTCCAGGAGCGGCTGTCCGTTCCCGAGTGGCCCATGGCCGCTTGGACGCGGCGGATCCTGGCCTCCGCCCGCGACGCGGACACCGTCACCAAGGCCCTGGACACTTTCGGGAACCGCCTGGACAAGAAGGACGTCATCCAGGCCCGGCGCAAGGTGGTCGACCTGGCCCTGCCCGGCACCCCCAGGCTGCAGGCCACCTTCGACCTGGCCGAGGCCCTGTTCGAATCCGGCCAGGAGGCCGACGCCCTGGCCGTGGTCGTCGAGGCGCACCGCACCAACCCGGCCAACCTGGGCGTCATCCGGCGGGGCGTGGCCCTCTGCCGCAAGATGGGGCGCAACGACAACGCCGAGGAGATCTACGCCCAGGCGCTGTCGCTGGCCGTGGACCCCTACCGGCGGGAATTCACCGTGGCCCTGGCCGACCTCCAGCTTGAGGGGAAGAAGTGGGACGTCGCCATCAGCCTGGCCGACCGCTGGATGACCGACCACCCCGAGGACTTCGAGGTGCTGGGCAAGAAGTGGGCGGCCCTGGCCGGGGCCAACCGCGTGCCTGATCTCATCGCCAACTACCGCGACACCCTGGCCCGGCTGAAGACCTTCTCCCAGGACCCGGCCCGCTTGCGGGAGATGGAGACCGACGTCCGGCTGCGCATCATCGAGTGCGCCCGGGGCCTGGGCGACTACACCCTGGCCATCGACCACCTCGTGGAACTCCTCAAGCTGGACCCCGAGAACCGCACGTACCTCGAGACCGCCTACCTGCTGGCCGAGCGGGGGAACCTCTTCGGCCGGTTCGAGGGGATCCTGGCCCGCTTCGCCGCGGACTCCCCCGCCGACTACCGCTGGCCGCTGGCCCAGGCCCGCTGGTTCTCCATCAAGCAGGATTTCAAACGTTCCATCGAAGCGTACAATGCCTGCCTGGCGGTGGTGCCGGAGCGTGCCGACATCGCCGAGGAGTCGCTCTTCCCGCTGGAAGCCACCATGGACCTGCCCGCCGTGGAGAGCCTCTGCGCCAAACTGGCCGTGCGCTTCCCCGATCTGCCTTCCTGGCAGCGCCGGCGGGCCGACGCCCTGCGCCGGCTGGGCCGGGAGAACGAGGCCCTCGCGGCGCTGCAGGCCTGGGCCGAGGCGGCCGAGTCGTCCCCCGTGGAGCGCCTCGGCGCGCGCATGCGGGTCTGCCGGGAGTGGGGGCTGCCCGCCGCCTCCCTGGACCTGGGGCTGAAGATCCTGCAGGAGGCTGCCAAGGAGCCGGCGGCCCTCGACGCGCTGGAGCGGTGCGAGCTGCTGCCGGCGGCGCGGGACGCCGGGAAGCTCGCCTCGACCTGCGGGGCCCTCGTGGACGCGGTGGTGGACACCTCGGAAGTGGGTGACGACCGCGACCGCCTGGAAAACTACCTGGGCAGCCAGCTGCGGGATCTGCTGGCCGGAACCGTTCCGGCCGAGGTCCGCGCGGAAGTGGCGGCCGCCTTCAAGCTCCGGCTGCCGAAGATCGTCCTCCTGAAGGACCGGAGCAGCCTGCAGGAAAGGCTGCGCGAGGCCTTCGAGGCCGGGGGCCTCAGCGGCCAGCTCAAGCCGCTGTACCAACTCCAGCTGCAGGCGGAGAACGGGTCGTCCCTTCCCTGGGAGATGCAGCGCTACCACGCCAGGCGCGGCATGTGGGGCGAGATCTCGGCCCTGCTGGCCGTCCTCGCCCGCAAGTCCACCGATCCCGCGGAGATCCGGTCCATCCGGGAGCGGCGGGCCCACTACGCCTACCTGACGGGGGACGCGCCCGCGGAGGCCGCCATCCTCAAGGCCCTCTTCGCCGACGCCGTCGCTCCCAACTCTTGCGCCGCTCGCTACCTGGAGATCCTCCTGAACGCCGGGCGGGCGGCCGAGCTGGGGCCGGGTTACTCCGGCGTCACCCACCACCAGTACGTCCTGGCCGAACTGCTGGCCTACCGCCGGGACTACGCGGGGGCGGCGGGGGTCCTGCAGACCCTCTTCTCCGATCAGGACCCGGTCTGGGTCAAGACCAACCTGGCCCGGCTGGGGACCTTCTCCGGCGGCGCCCTGCCCGTGGACGGGCCCTACCGCGAGGTGCTGCGCATCCTGCCCGTCCGACAGCTCCTGGACACGGAGGCCGACAGCGCCCAGCACCTCATGAGCCCGGTCTGGGCCCGCCAGATGTACGCCTACTCCGAGTGGCTGCTGAAGGACAAGGCGCGCCGGGCCGACGCTCTTTCCACCATCATGGTGGGCCTGGAGCAGAACCACCGGCGGCGGGAGGAGTACGAGACCCTCTTCGAGTCGGCCCTCGGCGCGGGGGACGCCCCCCTGGCCGCCGACGCGCTGGCCTGGCTCGAGGAGCTCAAGCCCCTGCCCCTGGCCGACACCTACCACCGCGTCCGCCTGGCCTCGCTGCGGGGCGACGTGGCGGAATTGGGCAAGACCTACGAGGACCTCATGTCCCTGATCTCCTTCCGCTCCGGTTCCCTGGGCGAGACGCGCGGGGAGGAACTGCTCCGGATCGGGCGGGAGAAGGGCCTGATGGACCGCACGGCCCCGCTTTGGCGCAAGCTCTTCCTGACGGCCGTGGGCGGCGGGGTGCCGGGCGACGAGGTGCGGAACCTCTTCATCCGCTTCCTGGCGGGCATGAAGGACGACGCGGTCCGCGCCGCCTGGATGCTCGCCTTCTTCCGGGACGCCTCGTTCTCCGACCGGGCCCTGACCTTCTTCCTGGAAAACCGCCTGTTGCGGGAGGCCGACCTCCCCGGCTTCGCCGAGGCAGCGGAAGCCAAGATCGGCCCGGAACTCGCCCTGGGCCGGGAGGCCCGCCTGTACCGCCTGCTGAAGACGTTCCCGTCGAAGCGGAGCGCCGTTCCCGGGAAGGAATTCGTTCCGGGGGCCTTCCTCCGCAGCGAGAGCCTCAAGAACGCCGTCACCGCCGAGAACTTCACCGAGGTCATGAACGCCTTGCGGAAGATCGGGCTGGCCGGGGCGACGTTTACGCCGGAAACGGTGGGCGCTTGGCTGGCGGAATACGACCGCATCGACTCGTGGCCGGACGTCCTGTCCGCCGTCTGCGACGAACTCGGCGACGACCGGGCGGCCCTGCTGATCCGCAAGGCCTGCCTGGTGAAAAACATGGCCGGCCGCCTGCCTTCCGATGACGACCTGTGGGCCCTCGGCGCCATGGAAGGCCAGCAGGGGAACAAGGCGGAGGCGGTGAGGCTCTTCACCCGCGCCCTGGGGCAGACGTCCCGCCGGGCCCACTTCGCCGCGCAGACCGTGGAGAAGTTGCTGGACCTGGGCTTCGCCGATGCGGCCGGCCCCTTCCTGGCCGCCCTGCGCAGCACGGAACCCCTCGCCGGGCGGACGGTGCGCCTCGGCCTGCTCGCCGGGGTCGCCATCGGCGCCCCGGCGCCGGACGGGGCGGCCCTGGACGCCTTCCTGCGCCGGCCGGACATCCCGGTTTCCGACAAGACGGACTTCATCGCCCGCCTGGAGAAGAAGTCGGCGGCCGACACCGCCTGGGGCCAGTCCGTCCTGACGGCGGTCAACCTGGGCCAGGTGAAGTCCTGGTCGGAGATGAACGCCCTGCTCGCCTTCCGCCTGTCCCTGAAGACGCTCGGGGCCAAGGCGGCCCTGGACGGGGCGAAGGCCCTGCCCGCCGCCCACGCCGACGCCCGGATCCTCTGCGCGGACCTCCTGGTGGAGGCGCTGGCGGCCAAGCGCGGCGACGTCCTGGCCGCCGCGGTGATCCCGCTGCTGCGGTCCCGCCCGGGCGGCGACGAGTCCGACGCCTGGACGGCGTCCCTCCTGAAGGCGGCCGTCGCCGCCGGGAAGACGCTGCAGGTGCTGCCCATCGTGGCGGAGGAAGCCTTCGGCTACAGCGGCCGGTTCCCCTTCCTGAGCGCCGATTCCGAAGAGGAGGGCTCCCTCGGCTACTCCCTCGCCTCGCCCTTGCGGACCGCGGGGGCGAGCGGGGCCGACGTGCTCCTCTTCGAGGCCCCCCTGGCCAAGGTCTTCCAGACTCAGGCCTGGCTGACGATGGCCCGGGACGCGCTGCCGTGGGCCATCCCCTGGAGCGAACGGAGGGCCCTCTGCGAGCGGATCGAAGCGGTGGAGGCGGAACAGCGGAAGCGCGAGGCCGCCCCCCCGTTCACCCTGCTGCAGTCCCTGGATGAGTAGGAGGCGAACCATGAAGAAACTGCGGATTCTCACCCTTGCCCTTATCGCCTCCTTCGCCTTCGCCCATCTGCTCGCCGCGGGACTGGCCGTTCCGCCCGGGGCGATGGTCAAGCTGAACGTCCGGAGCGTCCCCGAAGCCGTCGCCCTGTGGGAGAACGCGAGCTTCCGGGAGGCCTGGTCCGACAGCGTCGCCGCCAAGGTCATGGAGCGCTCGCGCATCGCCCTCAAGCTCCAGGACCTGGGCAGCAAGCTCGATGAAGTGCTCGGCGAAACGTTCGACCTGTCCTTCCTGGTCAAGGTCGGCTGCACGGAGCTCACGGCGGCGGTGTACGACCCCGGCCGGCGGGAGGCGCTCATCGTCGCCCGCGTCACGCCGGCCGGCCTGGCCGTCGCCACCGCGCTCGCCGCGGGGTACCCGGCGGTCACCCGCTTCGAGCGGACCTGCCGCTTCAAGGCGGCCAAAGGCCTGTTCGGTTTCGGCCTCGTCGCCTCCGGCGACCTCCTCTGTTTCGCCACCACGGAGCGGCTGCTGGGCGAGGCGGCCCGGATGCTCGCCCAGGGCGGCGGGGAAGAGCTGCCCGCCTCCTTCGCGGGCGGGGCGGCCGACTTCGTCCTGGACGTCGACCTGGACGCCGTCCGCAAGACGCCCTACTACCGGAAGTACTGGGTTTTCGGCAAGTCCGGCGAACTGAACGGCAAGGCCCGCCTGCTCTCCGCCATCCGGCGGGAGGGGGACGGCTGGGTCGAGGAACGGGTGTTCCAGGACGCGCGGGGGCCCTTGCCGGTGCTTCCGCCCATGAAGGCCGTCACGGCCGCCCCGGCCGATGCGCCGCCCTTCTGGATGATCCGGAAGGCGCCGGGGACGAAGCTTTCCGCGGCCCTGCTCTTGGGCGGCGTGCTGGCCGTGCCCGCCTCCCGCCGGAAGGACCTGGAGCAGCCGAAGTACACCGGGGCCGCCTTCGGCACGGCCCGCAGCGAGGAGTCCGATTTCGACCTGACGGTGGACAAGCCGGCCGAACCGGCCGCCGCCGGCCTGCCCAAGGGCTTCCTGCCCCCGGCCGGGGAACTCGAGGCCCTGCTCGGGCGCCTGGACGTGCAGACCCTCCGCTGGGCGTGGGACCTGGCGCCCCAGAAGCCCGGCGCCGGCCTGCCGGGCCTGGAGGGGGCGCTGGTCCTGGAATGCCGGTCCGCCGGCGACCACCTGGGCGAGCTGCGGCAGGCCCTCACCCGGATTATCGCGGCAGCGTACCTTTGCAGCGCGGCTGATGTGGCCTGGGCGCCGGCCAGCGGCGGCGGGCTGTGGACCGGCTGGCCCCGCCCCGTGCTCCTCTCTTCGCCCCGGCCCGGCGTGGTGGCGGCGGCGACTTCGCCCGCCATGATGGCCCAGGTCGCCGGCCTGCTGCGGACCGACGCGCCCAACGACTTCGCCGCGGCCCTGCGCCTCGGCGAGGCGGGGACCAAGTACCGGGGCTTCCTCGAGACGGCCGGCCTGGCGGCCGGGTCGGAAGAGGAGGGGCTCTACCGCTTCATGGAGGACATCGTGCCTTCCGTGCTGGATGTGGCGGCCGGGGTGGGGGAGATCCGCAAGGAGCGCGGCTCCTTCCCCGGCGGCGTGTGGGAGCGCCTGACGTACCGCTAGGCGGACGCCCGCCCGAAATCCGCGACCCGCCGCCGGCGGCGGACAAGTGCCGGGCCCGCGGCGGAAACACCCGTTTCCGCCCGGGCTCTTGCCGGAGAACCCGCGTGGGATGCCGGCGCATCTCATGCGATGATACTTTGGAGGTGTTCATGAAATTGTCAGTGCAACGTCGTTCCACTCTCCTGCTGTGCGCCCTCGCCCTGCTGGCAACGGGCTTCCTGGCCACGTCGCCCGCCCGGGCGGCTTCGGAGAAGGACTCCCGGGAGAGGCTGGACAATTCCATCGAGGTGCTCACCGAGATCATCAACATCCCGGAAGGCGGGATTCCGCCCTCCCTGCTGGGCAACTGCAAGGCCCTGATCATCATCCCCAACATGGTCAAGGCGGGCTTCATCGTCGGCGCCAACCGCGGGAAGGGCATCATGGTGCACCGCCTGCCCAAGGGCGGCTGGAGCGATCCGGCCTTCTGCACCATCACCGGCGGCAGCATCGGTTTCCAGATCGGCGGGCAGGCCACCGACCTGGTCATGGTCGTGAACAGCGAGAAGGGCTTCCAGTCGCTGCTCAGCGACAGCTTCAAGTTCGGCGCCGGGGCCAGCGTGGCCGCGGGGCCGGTGGGGCGGGAAACGTCGGCGGCCACCGACGCCAAGCTCCGGGCCGACATCTTCACCTACTCCCGCTCCAAGGGCGTGTTCGCCGGGGTGTCGCTGGAGGGGGCCGGACTGACTTCCGACGACGACGCCAACACGGCCTTCTACCAGAAGACGAACACCCGCAAGGCTATCCTCAGCGCCGCCAGCAAACCCTACCCGGCACCCCAGCTGCTGCAGATTCTGAAGAAATATCCCGCCAAATAGCGTACTATCGGGGCCTTCCGCGGAAGGCCCCTTCCTGGACCGCAGGTGGGGGGCCCGGCGGAGGACGCGGGGCGGGGGAGGTTGCGGCCATGAAGGACAAGAAGATCGAACACCGGGACATACGGGTTTCCGGCATCGTCCAGGGAGTGGGATTCCGCCCCTTCGTGCACGCCGTTGCCGTGCGGCTGGGCGTGCGCGGGACGGTCCGCAACGACTCCCTGGGCGTTTTGATCGAGGCCGAGGGGCCGGCCGCCGCCCTGGACGAACTGGTCCGCCAGGTCCGGGAAAACCCGCCGCCCATGGCGGTGGTGGAAACGGTGCGCACAGCCCCCGGGCCGGTCCGGGGCGACGACGGCTTCACCATCGTGGCCAGCCGCGAGGAGGAGGGCGAGATCACCCTGGTCAGCCCGGACACGGCGACCTGCGCCGACTGCGTCCGGGAGCTGTTCGACCCGCGGGACCGCCGCTACCGCTACCCCTTCATCAACTGTACGAACTGCGGCCCCCGCTACACCATCATCGCCGAGCTGCCCTACGACCGGCCGAAGACGACCATGTCGGCCTTCACCCAGTGCCCGGCCTGCGCCGCGGAGTACCACGACCCGGC
>CAYTBK010000033.1:10064-13268 GCA_964436005.1 uncultured Acidobacteriota bacterium | reverse complement strand
CCATGTCGGCCTTCACCCAGTGCCCGGCCTGCGCCGCGGAGTACCACGACCCGGCCGACCGCAGGTTCCACGCGCAGCCCAACGCCTGCCCCGTCTGCGGCCCCCGGTGCGTCCTGTGGGACGCCGAGGGGAACCGCATCGAGCAGCCCGACCCGGTGGCCGGAGCGGTGGAGGCCCTGCGGCGGGGGCGGATCGTGGCGGTCAAGGGCCTGGGCGGCTTCCACCTGGCCGTGGACGCCGGCGACGAGGAGGCCGTGCGGCGCCTCCGCCAGCGCAAGCGGCGAGACGAGAAACCGTTCGCCGTCATGGCGCGCGACGTGGCGGCCGTCCGCCGCTTCGCCCGGCTGGGCGAGGACGAGGAGACCCTGCTGCTCTCCCGCCAGCGGCCCATCGTCCTCCTGGAGAAAGAGCCGGCCGGCGCCGGCGCCCTGGCCCCCTCGGTGGCGCCGGGCAACCGCTTCATCGGGGCCATGCTGCCCTACACGCCGCTGCACCACCTGCTCCTGTCCGACGACGGGCTGCCGGCCCTGGTCTTGACCAGCGGCAACTTCTGCGAGGAGCCCATCGTCACCGACAACCTGGCCGCCCGGCAGTTCCTTTCCTCCATCGCGGACCTCTTCCTGACCCACGACCGCGGCATCCTGGTGCGCAACGACGATTCCGTGGTCTGCAGTTTCCGCAGCCGGATCTATTTCCTGCGCCGCTCCCGGGGCTACGCGCCGGTGCCCGTCGCCGCCGCCCGCCCCCTGCCGCACGCGCTGGCCGTGGGTGGCGAACTGAAGAACGTTGTGGCCGTCTCCCGCGACCGGCGGGTCTTCCTCAGCCAGCACATCGGCGACCTGGAGAACGCCGAGGTCTTCTCCTCCTTCGAGGAGACCGTGGAGCACCTGCAGCGGCTCTTCGAGGTCAGGCCGACGGTGGTGGCCTACGACCTGCACCCGGACTACCTCTCCACCAAGTACGCCCTGTCCCTGGGCGGGGAGATCCGGAAGACGGGCGTCCAGCACCACCACGCCCACATCGCCTCCTGCCTGGCCGACAACGAGGCGCCGGGACCGGTCATCGGGCTGTCCATGGACGGCACCGGCTATGGCCCGGACGGCCGGATCTGGGGCGGGGAAGTGCTGGAGTGCGACTGCCGCTCCTTCAAACGGGCGCTGCACCTGCGCTACGTGCCCCTGCCGGGGGGCGGCCGGGCCGTCCGGGAACCGTGGCGGATGGCGCTCAGCCACCTGCGGGACGCCTTCGGCGCCGAGGCCCCCCGCCTGGGCCTGCCCTTCCTGCGCGGCCTGGACGCGGGGAACGTGGCCCTGGTGGGGAGCATGATGGAGCGCCGGCTGAACTGCCCGGAGACCTCCAGCCTGGGGCGGCTCTTCGACGCCGTGGCGGCCCTGTCCGGCCTGCGGACCCGGTCCTCCTACGAGGGGCAGGCCGCCCTGGAGCTGGAGATGGTCGCCGGCCCCCCGGACCCCGCCTCCGCTTACGTCTTCGGGCTCGAAGAGAAGGTCTTCGATGCCCGCCCCGTGATCCGGCGCATCGCCGAGGAGGCGGGCCGGGACGTGGGCGTGGAGACGATTTCCGCCCGTTTCCACGACGGCCTGGTGGCGCTTTTCGTCTCGGTGTGCGAATATCTGCGGGAAAAGAGGCGGCTCGAGGCGGTCGCCCTTTCCGGCGGGGTGTTCCAGAACGTCCGTCTGCTGGCGCCGCTGGTGGACCGGCTGGAGAACCGCAAATTCCGGGTCTACACGCACCGGCGGGTGCCGTGCAACGACGGCGGGCTCGCCCTCGGGCAGATCGCCGTCGCCTGCGCGGGGGCCTGGTCCCCGTCCGACTGAAATCAGGAGGTTCGTCATGTGTCTGGCCGTACCCATGAGGCTCGAATCCGTCGAGGGGCTGTCTGCCGTGGCCGAATTCGGCGGCGTGCGCCAGGACGTCAACCTGGCCATCCTGCCCGACGCCCGGCCGGGCGAGTACGTGATCGTGCACGCCGGCTTCGCCATCGAGCGACTGGACGAGGAGGAGGCCGAAAAGACGCTGGAGCTCTTCCGGCTGATGGACGACTCCCTGCAGGAGGAGAGCCATGCCGTCGAGTGAAGAGACCGTCCAGCTCGCCCACGGCAGCGGCGGGCGGCTCAGCCGCCGCCTGGTGGAGGAGGTCGTCCTGCCCTGCCTGCGGAACGACCGGCTGGCCCCCCTGGAGGACTGCGCCTTCCTGGGGAAGGCGGACGGCCCGCTGGCCTTCACCACCGACGCCTTCGTGGTGGACCCCCTCTTCTTCCCGGGCGGGGACATCGGCCGCCTGGCCGTGTGCGGCACGGTGAACGACCTGGCGGCCGGCGGGGCCCAGGCGCTGGCCCTCTCCGCCGGCTTCATCCTCGAGGAGGGGCTGCCCTTCGACGTGCTGCGCCGCGTGCTGCAGGGCATGCGGGCGGCGGCGGACGAGGCCGGCGTGCCGGTGGTGGCCGGCGACACCAAGGTGGTGCCGCGGGGCAAGGCTGACCGCGTCTTCGTCACCTCCTCCGGGATCGGCGTGTGCCGGCTGGACCCGCCCCCGTCGCCGCGCCTCATCCGGCCGGGCGACGCCGTGCTGGTCTCCGGTTCCCTGGGCGACCACGGCGTCACCGTCATGGCCGGCCGGAACGGCCTGACCTTGCCCGACACCGTGCGCTCCGACTGCGCGCCCCTCTTCCCGCTGGTGCAGGCTCTCCTGGACGCGCATGTCCCCGTGCGGGCCCTGCGCGACCCCACCCGCGGCGGGTTGGCCGCCGTGCTCAACGAGATGGCCGAAGCCGCCGGCGTCGGGCTGGAGGTCCTGGAGGAGGCCGTGCCCGTCCGGGAAGGCGTCGCCGCCGCCTGCGAGATCTTCGGCTTCGACCCCCTGCACCTGGCCAACGAGGGGAAGATGGTGGCCTTCGTGCCGCCGGCCCACTCGTCCACGGCCCTGGACGCCTGGCGCGCCCAGCCCCTCGGCCGGGAGGCGGCCCTCATCGGGCACGTCACCCCCGGGCCGCCGGGGCGGGTGGTCCTGCGCACGGCCACGGGCGGCGGGCGGCTGCTGGACATGCCCGCCGGCGAGATTCTCCCGCGCATCTGCTGATGCATTGAAAATATAAAGTAATAAACGAAATCACGAAGACACGGGACTCAGCCCGTAGGCGCCGGACGCCGGCCGGCGCACCCGCGTCCCGTGCTGTCGCGCGATGA
>CAYTBK010000033.1:0-9964 GCA_964436005.1 uncultured Acidobacteriota bacterium | reverse complement strand
CGCCTTCCGGCGGAAGGCGCCTCCGGCAGAGCATCCGTAGGCGCCGGACGCCGGCCGGCGCACCCGCGTCCCGTGCTGTCGCGCGATGATCGTTGTGCGCTCGGCAATCTGCCCCCGGGTGCGCCTTCCGGCGGAAGGCGCCTCCGGCAGAGCATCCGTAGGCGCCGGACGCCGGCTCTTTTCGTGGGTTTCGAGTCTCCGTGGTCTTCCCCCGGCCCCCTTCGTTGTCGGAAGGGGGCCGGGCGGACTGCCTCAGTGGTTCAGCTCGAAGGAGTAGGTCAGGTTGACGAAGAAGCCGCGCGTCATCTCGCCGGGGATGTACTCCGTCTGGCGCCGCACGTAGTCCGGGTAGAAGATGGCGTGGTCCGTGAGGTTGACGCACTCCAGGCGGGCTTTCAGGTTTTTGGTGATCTCGTACTGGGCGGTGAAGTTGATCAGGCAGTACGGGTCGATCTCGTAGGCCGTGCCGCCAACCAGACGGCTCTCCCTCGTCCCGATGTACTGGATGCGGGGGGAGAGCACGAGTTTCTTGAACAGGGTGACGTCAACCCCGAAGTTGGCCAGGACTCTGGCGAAGGAATCCAGGTTCGCGTCCGTCAGGGAGTTCTTGCCCTTGGCGTACGAGACGTTGGCGAAGGCGGAGAGGACGTCCTTGTAGACGACCTTCCCCTCCAGCTCGAAACCGTAGTAGGTCGCCGAGAACACGTTGCTGTAGGTGGGGGTGGGCGGCGTGCCCTTGGTCAGGCGGTCGATCAGGTTGTCCAACTGGGCGCGGAAGAAGTTGAAGCGGACGGTGCCCATGTCCTGGTACGAGTAGTCCGCCGCAACCTCGAAGGTCTTGTTGGTCTCGGGCTTCAGGCTGGGGTCCCCGTTCAGGATCCGGGGCATGTGCGTGAACAGCTCGAGGGGGGCCGGGGCCCGGAACGACTTCTGGTAGAGGACTTTGAAAGAGAGATCCTTCCTCGCCCGGATGACGGCGCCCAGGCGGGGGGAGAAGTCGTCCAGGCCGCTGTCCAGCTTGGTGTAGCGCCCGCCGCCGACGTAGCCCAACCAGGAGCAGACGTCGCCTTCCAGCTGGAAGAACACGTCCCGGTTGGTGATGGAGGGCACCACCGTCTGGGAGAGGTAGGCCGGGTCGATGACGGTCCGCTCCCGGTCGTCGTACACGGAGAGCACGTCGTCGAACATCAGGCGTTCCACGCTGCCGCCGACGGACAGGTGGTGATGCTCGGTCAGCCGGAAGTCGCCCTTGACCTGGAACTGGAACAGGCGGCCCTTGTAGGAGAGGTAGTTCGGCGGGGTCAGGGGCGGATAGTCGAAGACGCCCACGGTGTTCTCCCGGTCGTGGTAGTTGTAGCGCATCCACGCCTCGAGGTGGAACCAGTCGGTCAGGTCCTTCCGGTAGGCGGCGGAGAAGTTGTACCCCGCATGCCAGGCCAGGCCCCCGTACTGGAAGTTCGGGATCATGCCGAACTTGTAGAATTTTTCCCGGTAGTCGCTGAACTCGATGTCCAGGCCCTTGTACCTGGCCATCAGGAAAACGTTGTCGTAGTCGTCCTCCATGTCCAGCCCCCGGACGGCCCCGGTGGAATCCGGGAAGGGGGGGAAGGGGTAGCCGTCGTCCCGGCGGCAGGTGCCCGCGCCCAGGAAGGAAAAGCCGCCGCGGGACAGGTTGACGCGGCCGGACGCCCCGTAGGTGTGGAAGGTGCCGCCCTTGCCCTCGACATAGGACTCCTCGGTCCCGTCGTGGGTGATGATGTTGATAGCCCCGGTGAAGGCGTTGGTGCCGTACATGACCGAAGCGGGCCCGCGGATGACCTCGATCCGCTTGATGGCGGCGACGGGGATGGAGTTGAGGTAGTATTCCCGGTTGACCGATTCGTACAGGGGAATCCCGTTGACCAGCAGCAGGGACTTGTCGTTGTAGTTGGTCATCAGCACGCCGCGGAAGACCAGGGTGCGGGGGCGCCAGTAGGTTTCCGTGATCTGGACCCCGGGCACCAGCGTGAGCACCTGGTAGAGGTCCTGGTAACCGCTGCGGCGGATGTCTTCCTCGGTGATGACGGAGATGACGTTCGGGCTCTCGCTGATCTTCTTCGCCGTCGAACTCCCGGTGCTCACCGAGGTGTTGAGGAGGTCCTCCAGGTTCATCTCCTCGGTGTCCTTGATTTCCGGTTTCTGGGAGGCCGTGGCTTCCTGGGCGGAAAGGCTCAGCACTAGAGAGAAACCCAACAGGATGAGCGCAAGAATCATTTTGTTGGCCATGGGCATTACCTCCGAGAAAGATACCCCCCCAGCAGATCCGACACCAAAGGCGGTCTGGGTGGCTTCGCGGAAGGCGCAAAACCTAGTGCATAACCGAATTCGGTTTCTATTCTGAAAATATAATACAAAAACAGAACGTGTCAATGAATTTGTGCGTCCGGTTCGATGCGCGCCGGCCCGCCCGTAGGCGCCGGACGCCGGCCGGCGCACCCCCGTTCCGCCCGGAGGCGTCGAAGATGCAGTCTTTTGGCGTGCGGCGCGCAGCGAAGCGGAGCGCCGCTTTTTTCTCGTCGCGCAGCCCATGCGCCCGGGTAGAAATGTTTGAACACGAGGGGCACGAGGGCCACGAAGGATTGCGGTGGCCGAGGGTAAACGAATCATGATGAACGATTAATCTTTTCGGGAGAAGGGAGGACAACCACTGATCTCACGAATTCAAGGGGAAAAGTTGCGGGAGAATGCAACAAGCCCTTTTGGGGATACAGATGTCAGACCGTGGCTTGTGCCCGGGTAGCCCGCCCCTCAGCCCGAAGGCGCCGGACGCCGGCCGGCGCACCCACATTCCGCGCTGTCGCGTCGGGAACGGCGACACCCCATGCTTCCCATCCATGTTTCCTGCAGTGAATCCCCTTCAGGGATTCTCCTCCATTTGTCGTGTTTACCTGGGGTTGGCGCAACACCAACCCCGGGCTGCGGTGTTCCACGCCTTCGGCGTGGGGCAGGTCCGCTAGCCTAAGATTGGGCGGATGCCTTTTCTGTGGCCTTTCCAGGGCGCCTTCCCCGAATTTGTTCTTCCTTCACTGGCGAGTCACGCCTCCGGCGGGCCTCCTGCCGTCTTCTCTTCCCCGGCCCTCCCGGCCGACCTCAGGGGCACGACCGGCAAACCCCGCGCGGGGAGACCTGTTTAAACACGAGGCGCACGAAGGCCACGAACGATGGCGAGTATTCTTGACTTGCGTTATGACTGGCAGAGAGGAAAGGAATTGAGAGGAAAGTTGGGAAATGTCGCGTTCGGCGCTCCGGCGGCCTCCGTGCCACACTCCTGGTGGGCGGCGCCCCACTCGCGGTTTCGCGGGGACGGCCGGGGCCGGCAAATCCAGGCCACGCGTGACGGGGGGCGGGGGCTTCAGTCGGGCAGGCCGGCCAGTTCGGTGGCGCCGACGAAGCGGGCCAGCCTTTCCAGGGCGTTTCGCAGTTTCCTCCTCCTGGCCAGCGCGGGCCGGACGCCGGGTTCCCACCACAGGCCGCGCACTTCCAGGAGCTGCCGGCCCCGGTGCAGCTTGGGGTCCAGGCGGCCCACGAAACGATCCCCTTCCAGGATGGGCAGAACGTAGTAGCCGTGCACGCGCCGGTCCTCCGGGGTGAAGGCCTCGAAGCGGTAGTCGAAGCCGAAGCGCCGCCGGCAGCGGTCCCGGTCGCGGATCACCGGGTCGAAGGGGCTGAGCAGGCGAATGTTTCCAGGGGCCTCGGGCAGGGCGCGCCGGCGGTCCTCCCAGTCGGAAAGGGCGTACGCATCCTGGGGCCTTTCCTCCGCGGCCGACTCCACCCGCACCATGACGAGGCGGCCCTCCTTTTCGGCCTGCAGGCACCAGGCCCGGGCCTCCCCGGTCTCCAGGCAGTCCCAGAAACCGGCGAGTTCGCGGGGGGTGAAGAACACCAGCCGCTCGGCGGCCGTCTCGGCGGCCCACCGGCGGTGCTCGTCGGGCGAGGGTTCCGGCGCGGCGTGCGGCCCGGGGAGGACGCGCTCGGCCAGGTCGTACACCTTGTGGAAGTTGTCGCGCCGCGCCACGGCGAGCCGGCCGGTGCGCCAGAGGTAGTCCAGGGCCGCCTTCTGCGGCTTCCAGCCCCACCAGGGCCCCCGCTTCTCCGGGTGCTCGAAGTCAGCGCTGCGCAGGGGGCCTTCCGCCGCGATGCGCTCCAGCACGTGGCGGCACACCGCTTCCGCGTCCTCCCCCAGCAGGTTCCGCCACCAGGGGTGGGCCTCGATCCGGGGCTTGTCCTGGCGGAAACGGTGTTTCCATTGGGGATACCATTCTGTAGGGACAATGGAGGCGTCGTGGGTGAAGCCCTCGAAGAGTGAGCGGTCCTCCTCCAGCAGGGCCTTCAGCTGGAGGGGGTCGTACTTCCTCAGCCGCGAGTGGAGGGTCAGGTCGTGGGCCCGGGCCACCACGTTGATGGTGTCCAGCTGCACGAAGCCCAGCTGGCGGACCAGGCCGGAGAGTTCCGCCCGGGTCGCGGCCCGGGACGGGTCCTGCAGCAGCCCCTGCGCCGCCAGCAGCAGGCGGGCGGCATCGCGGCAGGGGATGAGGGGGGCTTCGGCTGGCATGGCCGGACAATAGCCGGAAAAACGGGCGGGGGCAAGGGAAATCCGGCCTGGGCTATTCCCTCGGCGCCCTGTTCGGGACTCAACTCCTGGCCGACGACCCGTCGCTCTTCGACGCGTACGTGCTCGGCAGCCCGTCCCTCTGGTTCAACGGGTTCGAGTTGGTTTCGTCCTTCCACGACGCGCCGTCGAAGGGGCTGGAAGCGGTGCGGAGAATCTACCTGTCCGTGGGGGAGGAAGAGTCCTGGGAGATGCTCCGGGGCTTCGGGGCCCTGCGGGATGCCCTCCGGGAGAAGGGGTTCGGCGGGCCCCGGCTGAAGGCCGAGGTCATCCGGGAGGCCGCCCACGTCGGCGCCATGCCCATCGCCCTCTACAACGGGATCCGGTTCCTGTTCCGGAGCAAGTGACCCCAGTCCATCGGTTGTTCCATAGCGAGAACTTCCAGCCCAGGATGAACCGGATGGCGATGCCGGTCCGGGCCGGCGGGCCACAAGCGATGTCGGCCGGGAAACCCCGAACCGCACCGGTGTCACCGATTATGGTGGGTCGGCGCGGCCGGGGAAGGGCGTTCCTCTTCCCGGAGGGCGGACGTTCCGGACGCGTACTGGAACCGTACCCCGATGACTTCGCCGAGGCAGTCGAACAGGTCGTTCAGGACGATGGGTTTGCGCAGGAAGGCGTCGGCGCCCGTGGCCAGGGCCTCCTGACGGTTTTCGTCGAACGCGCTGGCGGTGACCGCGATGATGCCGGCGGGGGCGCTCCGCCCTTCCTGCCGGATCCGCCGGATGGCCTCCAGGCCGTCCATGTCCGGCATCCGGATGTCCAGCAGGACCGCCCGGGGCGACCACTCCCGGAAAAGGGCCAGCGCCTCCCGGCCGCTGGCGGCCTCGCGGACCTCGAAGCCCACCGGCGCCAGGACCTGGCGCAGCAGCGCCCGGTTGTCCGGCTCGTCGTCCACCACCAGCAGGCGGAGTTCCCCCTGGCCCGGCTGCAGCCCGGTGACGCGCGGGCGGGCCTCCGCGGCGCGGGCCTCCGCGGCGCGGACCGCCTCTTCGCCTTGGGGGAAGACCGCGACGGCGAGGGTGAAGCACGAACCCCGGCCCGCCTCGCTGGCCACCGTGATGTCGCCGCCCATGAGCCGGGCGTACTGCCGCGAGATGGCCAGGCCCAGGCCGGTCCCGCCTTTCCGGCTGCCCTGCTCCGTTTGCGCGAAGGCCTGGAAGATCCGGGTGGCCTCCTCGGCGGATATGCCCATCCCCGTGTCCTCGATCTCCACCACCAGCTTCACTGCCCCGTTCTGCCCGTCTTCTGCGCGCGCCCGGATGGCGATGCCGCCGGAATCGGTGAACTTCAGGGCGTTGCCCAGCAGGTTGATCAGCATCTGCCGGACCTTGCCGGAATCGGCGACGACGATCCGGGGCACCGAGCCGGCTTTCTCCAGCCGCAGGCCCAGTCTTTTCTCGGCGGCCTTCGGCTGGAAGAGGTTCTTCATGTCCTCCAGCAGGGCGTGCAGGTCGAAGGGCACGGGCTGGAGCGAAATCCGCCCGGCTTCGATCCGGGAAAACTCGAGGATCTCGTTGATGAGGCCCAGCAGGTGCTCACCGCTGCGGCCGACCGTTTCCAGCCGCTCCCGCTGCTGCGCCGTCAGTTCCGGGTCCAAAAGGAGCAGCTGGGTGAAGCCCAGGATGGCGTTCATGGGCGTTCGGATCTCGTGGGACATGTTGGAGAGGAAAACGGTCTTGGCCCGGTTCGCCGCGTCGGCCGCCTGACGCGCCCGCTCCAGGGCGGTCTTCTCCGTCTTGACCTTTTCGTAGCGTTCGCGGTAGGTGAGGATGGAGAAGACGTCCCGGACGTCCTCCTTGGCCCTCGCCGGGGTCTTGTCCAGGTACACCAGGTAGGCGTAGAGGACCAGGCTGTAGAAGATGCCGGAGAAGGTCTTGCCCGCCAGGTTCCCGGCAAGCAGCGTGCCCAGGTTGGCCTGGCCCCAGAAGCTGGCGGTGGTGAAGACGACGGCGTCGAAGTACAGCACAGAGAGGAGCGCGCCGGCGATGCGCCCGAGCAGCGGCAGGCGGGGCAGGCGGAAGTAGAGGAACTCGTAGACGATGACGATGAGCAGTGAATCCAGGATCAGGGTGACGGTGCCGACGATGAAAAGGCGCACGTTGACGTCGAAGAACCCCGGCGAGATGCCCAGGATGTTGAGGGAGCCCGGAGCGGCCAGCTGGGTGCGGGTCAGGAGGGCCAGGGACGACAGGGTCAGGTTGGAAACGAGGATGCCGTAGATCAGCGTTCGGGTCTTGGGCACGTCCTCCTTGATGTAGATGAGCAGGATGGTGAACAGGGAGGAGGTGAAGATGACGACGGAGCCCGGCGAGACCATCCAGTCGAAGAGCGGCACGTAGAGGGTGGAGGCGAGGATGGCCTGGAGGTACTGGTTGGACCCGATGAAGATGTAGACGGGGGCCAGGCCGAGCCGGCTCTGCAGGCGGTAGAGGCAGACGATCACGCCCGAGATGAAGACGATTTCGACCACCATCAGGAACGCGATGCTCATCAGGTCCCTTCCTCAACCCCTCCGGGACTCCGTCCGGCGCCGGTCATTCCTCCCACTCGGTGCGCCAGTCGGCGTGGGTCAGGTAATTCTTCAGCCGGTTGGCCTCGAAGGTCAGGCGGCGCTCCGCCTTCTCCAGGGCGTGCATGTCCTCGAGGTCCACGGCCTGCTGGAGCTCTTTCAGCCGTTGGGAGGCCGGAGTCTCCCCGAGCACGACCAGCACGCTCTCCAGGCGCTGGGCGGCCAGGCGTACCGCCGGCAGCAGCTGCTTCCGCACGGCCTGGGTGAGGTCGTCGATCCGGCTGGGGCACTCCTGGAGGAAAAGGTGGACGAAACGGTCGTACACGCTCAACGTGCCGACGAGGTGCCTGGCCTGTTCGATGTCCAGCGGGGCGGTGCCCGGCTCTTCGGCCTCGGGTTCCAGCTCGGGCGCCTCCCGCAGGCGAGGGGCCGCCGCGATCTGCGCCGGTTCTTCGTCGGGCCCGGCCGGGACGTTCGGTCCCGGGAACGACGTCTTGGCGAGGCGGGAGACGTCCTTCTCGGTGATCAGACCGAAGGGGAGGACGATGTGGAAGCTGCTGCCCTCGCCTTCCTGGCTTTCCACCCAGAGGCGCCCGCCCATGAGGCGCGCCAGGTTCAGCGAGATAGCCAGGCCCAGGCCCGTGCCGCCGAAGCGCGAGGCCGTGAAGTACTCCAGGAAGGCGTAGGCGGAGAAGATGGCCTGCTGCTTCTCGCGGGAGATGCCGATGCCCGTGTCCCGGATGGTGAACTGCAGGTTGATCAGGTCGCCGCCCTCGACCGACGGCTCCTGGAGGGCGGGGGCCCGGGAGACCTCGAGGGTGATGCCCCCCTGGTCGGTGAAGCGGAGGGCGTTTTCCAGCAGGTTGTCCAGGATCTGCCGGACCCGGGTGGGCTCGCCGAAGACCAGCCCGCGGGGGACGTCATCGGCGGTGAGGAAGCGGAACGACAGCTGCTTCCGCGCGCTCTTCCCCTCCATGTTCCAGGCGATGTTCTTCAGGCTCTCCCGGAGGTTGAAGGGCATGTACCGCATTTCCAGGGAGCCCGACTGGATGCCCGAAAAGTCTGAAACGTCGTTGATGATGTGCAGGAGGTTTTCGCAGCACCCCTGGATGGCGGCGACATAGTCCTGCTGCGTGGGCGAGAGGTCGGAGCGCTGCAGCAGTTCCGACATGCCCAGGATGCCGTTCATGGGCGTCCGGATCTCGTGGCTCATCTTGGCCATGAACTCGAAATGGGAGCGCATGAAGGTGGTGTTCTGGGGGGTGTCGCCGGCGCCTTCGGCCGGGGCGGCGGCCGGCTCCGCCAGGGGCGGCGACGGGTTCCTGGCCAGCCAGGTCCGGAGGCAGGCCACGGTCAGGGAGGCCTCGAGGAAGTCTTTCCGCTGTTCGGCGAGCATCTGGTTGGTATGGATGAGGAAACCGGCCTGGATGAAGTTGTCCCGCGACAGGAAGAGGAAGACCAGCCGGCTCTCCTGCCAGGGGGTGCCGCCGGCGGTCAGCACCTGGATCCGGGCGTCGGCGGCGGTGGTCCAGGACAGTTCCGGCTGGAAATTCGTGTGAACGACGCTTTGCGAGCAGTCCAGGCGGAAAGAGCCCTTCCGCAGGCTGCCGGCGGTGGCGATGATGTCCAGCTGCTTGGCGCGCTGCAGGAGGGGGCCGGTGCCGGAAGAATCGCCCGCCGGCATCACCAGGGCGGCGCCTTCCAGCCCGGCCGCGGAAACCACGCCCTCCAGCAGGCCGGAAAAGTCGACGGGCTCCCGGGTAGAGCTGAAGAGAGTTTCCGCCAACACCGGCAGGAGGGTCATGGGGCGGGGGAACTCGTCGGCCACCAGCGGCGGGCGGGTTGCCGGCTCCAGCGGGTGGAACGGGGACGGTGGCTTGGCGGGCGAGGGAGAGGCGTCTTCCTGTTTCATGTCGGCTTTTCCCCTGGCGGCGATCGTTCTATGTTCTTCCCGCATTGTACAACAGTTTCCCTTCCGCTCATGCGGGGAAATGCACTCCCCCGCCGTGGTATACTCGCGCCCCGCTCCCCGTTCCGCCGGACACGGCGGGGGAAGCGGGCACATTTGCGGCGAAGGGGTGGGGAATGTCCAAACGCAGTCTGACCGGTTTTCTTTATGTCTTGATCGCAATGTTGCAGTGGGGGTGCCTGTCGGCCGCCACCGATCCGCGCGACGTGGAAGGGGCCAAAGACCCTGCCCCGTTCAGCCGGATGCCCGGTTTCCACATCGTCCGCTGCGAGGAGCGGGCGTTCGACCGCTTCGAGTTTCCGGTCGCCGCCGACTTTCGGTCGCAGGCGGTGGAAGGTCGCTTCCTGTGGGTGGTTTACGAAGTCAACGAGGGAGTCGCGTTGCCGGGCGGGATCCAGGTGGTGCGCAATTACGCCGACGCGGCGGCGGCGCTGGGCGGGAAGACCGTCGCCGCGTTCGAGGACGGCGGGACCGAGTACCTCACCCTGAAGATCGTCCGCGGCAACGCCGAAACCTGGGTCCACGTGGCGGCGGCCGGGAACGGCCAGTACTCCGTCCACCGGGTGGAACGGGAGCTCATGAAGCAGGACGTGACGGCCGACGCCGCCCGCCTGGCTGGCAGTCTCCGGGAATCGGGCCGGGCCGCCGTCTACGGCATTCTCTTCGACACGGGCAAGGCCGAAATCAAGGCGGAGTCGGAGCCCGCCCTGCGGGAAATCGCCCGGCTGCTCGGCGAGGACGGGGCGCTCAAGCTCTACGTGGTCGGGCACACGGACAACACGGGGACCTTCGAGGCCAACGTCAGGCTGTCCGCCAGCCGGGCCGAGGCCGTGGT
>CAYTBK010000032.1:31143-34110 GCA_964436005.1 uncultured Acidobacteriota bacterium | reverse complement strand
ACAGCCGGCGCAACTATGACGCTTGAGGGAAACGCTTCTGATTCATGGGGCGCACCGTCTTTTTCCGTAAGCCTGACGGGATTTAATCAATACTTTTCAACGCAAAACTTCAGATATTGGAGACTGTCAGTATCTGACGCGTCAAACACGGATGATTATTTAGAGTTCGGAAATATTTATCTCGGCTCTTATTTACAATTGCCTTACATGAATAAAAGCCAAAAGTTACCGACAGCAAGCCTGAGCAGTTCAACAGACACGGTAAGCGGTCAATCATACATGGACACGGGATTGATTTACATTTACGGCAATGTTAATTTTCCCTATGTCACTGACACGGAGAAAACGGCAATTGACACGGCGTTTATATCATTAGATAAATTCAAGCCGTTTATTATGCTGATATGGGAAAATGACACAAGCTATCAACCGCCTTTATATTGCAAGTTAACAAGTGATCTTGATTGGCAACGGGTTGAAAGCATCGCAGGGCGCATGTGGTCGCTTTCTTTTTCATTTAAACAAATATTTTAAGGGGGATTTATGGGCGTAAAAGTAAACGACTACGGAATCGGGGATAGCAATATTGAAGCCTTGATGCTGACAGCAGATAAAATATTTAAAGGATTTCATAAAGTCAGTCTTACAAATTACGATACAACATCGGAATCGCAAATCGCCGCCGGTTCTGTTGTCGAGTGTGGTGGGGCTTTATATAAATTTGACAGCAATGAAACTATCACGGGTTCACCCTCGGACGGAACTGTTTATATTATAATTGTTCCGGGATTGACGACTTGCACAGCAGTTTACACAAATACTGCGCCGACATGGAATGACAGCTATCAAGGATTTTATGGCACGGGCGGAACGGCGGGTTATAGATATTTAGAATTTAAAATGACTAAAGCAACGGCGGTATGGAGTAATAAAACAAAAATATTTTATGATGACAATCAGAGCTTTGACATATTAACCGCAAACACAATAAATGCTAATACTGGAATTATTATTCCGGCAGGCGGAATAAACGCAACCGGATTAAGACACTTTTCTGTTTCACTTTCGACTCTTTCGCTTACAGGCTTATTTAATTATTTATCGCCTTATATTCCTAATACAGGAGATTATATTCATGTTTCAGGGGCTACATATTACGGTGGAGTTTTAAGAATACATCATGCAGCCACACGGCAACTATCAACCAGAATCGCAATATTAGGAGTGGATGCGACAGCGTTAAATACTTTAACCATAAACACGCCAGACGCGACAACCGGCGTATGTGGTTTATCATGGTAAAATATATATTTTTATTTTTAATAATCCCGTCAATATGTTTTTCTGAAATTAAGGGCTTTATTGAATCGGGAAAAGATATTTCAGACAATGTTTTTTACTCCGAAATGCAAATTGGTTATAATTACAAATGGTTTTATTTATACGGAAATCAAATAACATGGTTTGAATTTAACAATAATTCCGGTCAGCCATTTAGGGATATATACACGATCGGATTTGATTTTAAATTTGAAAATATAATATTCAACATTCAACATTTTTGCAGTCATCAGGTTGTATCAGAAAGAGAACAAAACCACAGATATAATGATATTCCATTAGGTGGGCAAATGACAAAAATTTCTGCAAGGTATGAATTTTAATGTCTGACTCTATAAGCAATACAGCGATTCTTTTTGAATATGACAAGCCATTAAAACATTCGGATTTTCTGAATTATTCCGGTGGAATATGGTTTTGGACTTTGACGCCCGGAGTTATTACTGTAACCGATGACAACGGAAACACGGGATATTATGATAATCAGAATACAGCCGTTTATCAGGTCGCTTCTGTTCAAGTTGACGGGACATCATTTACTGCCGTTTCTGCTCTTGCGGATTTATTAACAACAGATGAAGCGTTTTATTATGACGGCGGTTCGACAAAATTATATATTAAATTCCTTGACTCTGCTTATCCGCTGACACAGAAAATATTTATCGGGGTAGTTGCCGGATTCAGCAAGAATGCAGAAAACCCGTATTACAATAATATCTATTATGATCCTCGTCTTGACTCGATATTCGGAATTAAGAAAAGTAAAGATCCGCTGTTTTATGGTATGCTTAAATTTAACTCCGGTAATGTCAAAATAATAAACAATGATGCAGCATTAGACGATTGGCGAAGTAGAAATTTATACCGGCAGGCGTGCCGTATTTTAATAGGTGAAAACGGTTCTGCATATTCCACTTATGAAAAAGTATTCTCAGGAATAATCAAGAACAATTCAAGGACATGGCAAAGTCTATCTGTAAAAGTTGACGATATACGGGCAGGGTTGACAAATCCGCTTCCGGTCAATCAGGTGTTTAAATCATCGTTCCCCACAATGACAGATGACGGATTTTTTAAGCCGATTGCATACGGAGACATCAGAAGCGGAAACTGTTATTGCTTGAACGAGACACCATCCGGCGGAAATCATACATTTCTGTTTATGGATACTGAATTTAATAATGCAACGTCAATTTCAGAAGTCAGAGTTGATGGAGTAGCAAAAGCCACAGTTTCAGTTGACCTTGCCGCAGGGACATTTGTTTTATCAAGCGCAAATGTCGGAACTAATTTCGGCTCAGTGGTTGCAGACTTTACCGGAGCAAACATTAAAAACGGCGTGGATATAATCAAAGACTTAATGAAAAATTACGCTAATGTTGATTATTTATCTGTTAATTATGATTTAACGGAAACAGCCGCAGCGCAATTGATAGCCCGTGACACTTGTGTTTATGTGAAGTCACAGGAGAAACTTAACAAAACCATTGAGCAGATATGCGTTGACATTGACGCCTTATTTTTTGCACACGATGACGGGACATTAACTGTCAGGGTTTACGACTATGACCGTGTTCCCGTAAAGCAGATTTATGAAGATGAATGGATTGGCGAACCGGATACCGA
>CAYTBK010000032.1:24240-31043 GCA_964436005.1 uncultured Acidobacteriota bacterium | reverse complement strand
CAGGCCTTTATTGATGTCATGCGGGCAAGAAAAGTTATATATGATGAAACAAATACAGCAGTTTCGGCTTTTACTGGATCATGGTCAGGGTCAAATTTTACGCTTGATAACAACGCCGCAAACCTGGCAATGATAGCGGAACTATATGAAGACTGGGTTTTTGCAGGATCTCCGGCGACAGGGTGGCGCATACTTGTTTCGGGCGGTTCTGAATATGATATAACGGGATTTACAGTTGCATCAAGAATTATAACCGTGTCCGGTTCTCCTTCAGGGACAAGTATTGAAATTTATCTTAATAAAATTAAAGGTTCAACAACGTCATGTAAACATTTTTCTGAAGCAGGTCTTGCAAGTTATCAATCCGGAATAGGAAAAATAAACGGATTAAGGCGTAGAGCAAAGATGCAAGGTCATCTTCACGCTATAACTTCCTTAGGTGCGTGGGATGGCGCGGGTGGATCAGCTTCGTTTAGAATACAAAGTGTTTCTGGATCAAACAATAGTAGAGCACTTAATACTGATGCGGTAGTAATTGGTTCTGCTACTACTGACGGAACAAACGGCACTCCCGTTGTCGGATCAGAAACACAAGCAAAATCAAGTACTGATTATAAATATTTATATGTTGGATCTTATAGTTAAGGATAAAGAAATGAAATGGAAAATTTGCAAAGTGAAATTATATTTATTATTAAGTACGGTGGCCTTTTATTCACTGCTCTTTTTTACTTTTATTATGTAGTTAAGCTAATAATTTTATTACACTATCGGCAAAAGAATACTCATGAGCGTTTAAAGATAGTTGAGGAAATTATAGAAGAGTTAAAAGTCGTCAAGACTCAGCATGAAATGAATCACAGGAAAAAATAAAATGAGTAGATGTCAAGTATTAGGTAATGAACTCGGAGCACGCAATCAGTTCAAAAAGTCAATGCTGACAGATGATATAATGTCAGTCATCGGATGCGACGAGGAAAAGGCTTTTGAACTCGGAAAGACACATTGTAATCTGCTTTCATTTTGGGCGCAGTTGTTTGCGCTCGGATGGGTTAAAATGTCGTATGCTGATTTTTTTAAATATTGCCTTGAAAAGAAATTTTGTAAACAAAACGGATATATAAGTATTGACAAAACCGATATTTTAAGGTCTATGGATATTACAGCAAACATCGTTAAATATTCATCAGCACCGAAAAACCGGAAAGTCAACGACATATATCAGATCAGCATTAACGGAAATCATCATTTTATTTGTGGAATTGTGGGCGATGATTTGAATGTTTATATATTCGATACGAATGACAGAGGACTCGGCGTTGAAATAGGGCGGGCGTTTGCTAAAAAACACGATAAACCGGACTGGTTTAAGGAGATAGCAAATGAAACAAATCCCGGCAACAGTGTATAGTAGATGTTGTGGTTATTTTTCAGCAGTAGCATTTGGGAATAAAAAAGGCTTATGGAATGCCGGAAAAACTGAAGAGTATTACGACCGTGTAAATATGAATTATAAGAAATACTTGGAGCAACCGAATGAAAACATTTCTAAAATTTTATGAAGCGCTTGGCAACAATAAAGCGCAGAGATTCAGGCGTTTAATGTATATAATTATGATAATCGCATCTTTAACGGCATACGGGTTTTACTGCGGAGCGTTAAAGGTTAATTTTACAAAAACAGAGGACGTGTCTAAATAATGCGGTATTTTATACACGTTTTTTATATATGTATAATATCGGCTTTAATTTGTGCATTTATAATGCATAAGCCTGAACCGGAAATTAAAACCATTGAAGTAATTAAGACAATTGAAAAACCCGTTTATCGTGATTATTCCGCTGTCAGCTGTAGCGAAGCCCTTAATATGCTAAAGCATTACGATAACGATAAAATGATTATGCAGTATGATATTAAAAATAATTCCCCGGAATTGACAGACTTAAATATCAGGTGGCAATTATACGACCGCAAAGGAGAACAGGAAATAAACGTGCCGGTGGCACAGGCCGGCAATTTCAAACTTTATCTTGGCATCGGCTTAGGCGCGGCAGCAGTCAGCGGGCTTGTCTTTCTCTTGAAATGATATCTATCAAACTTTCATACACTCCTCCAATTTTTAATCCCGCGTAAAAAACGGGATTTTTTTTGTTAAAAACACCTACACTTATTCATAACTGTAAGCAATTTTATCAAAATTGAACTTTTAAAAATTTCTTAAAAAATAAAAAAAACTACAAAAAAACTAAAAAAATACGATAATATATTAAATAGACTTGATTTGTATATAGTTCTTGTCTATATTGTATACATAAACAAGAGCATAAAAGAGGTTATAACATGAAAGTTTGTACTAAATGCGGAATTGAAAAAGACGAAAGCGAGTTTGGGAAAAATAAACCAAGAAAAGATGGTTTAAATGTTTGGTGTAAATCATGTGCGAAACAATATAGAGAAGACAATAAAGAAACTTTAAAAATAAAACGGCTCGATTATTATTCTAAAAATAAAAAAAAATTAAGTGAGAATAAAAAAAACAGAAGAAAACAGAATATTGATGAATACAGATTAAAAGATAGGGATCGTCATTCTCAAAACAAAGAAAGAAGAAATTTTCTATCAAGGGAGCGCTACAGGAATGATAGGGATAATCTTATACAAAAGAGAAAAGAGCGAAGATTAAATAATATAGAAAATTATCGAGAAAAAGACAGACAGCGTTGGCTTATTGCAGAAAGACGGGAATGGTCAAAGGAATATAGATCAAAACATGACAAGCAAAAATTAAAAAATAATCCGGCGTTTGCTTTAAAAGCAAGAGCAAGAAGAAGATTCAGTCATGGTTTAAATTTAAATGCAATTAAAAAAATAAAACCATTTTTTGAATACACCAATATTTCATACGCTGATTACATCTCATATTTTGAAAATAATTTCCCTGTTGAATTTTCACAGATCACGGAAAAAGGCAAATATCACATTGACCATATAATCCCATGTGCAGTTTATGACTTTAACAATCCCGAAGAAATAAAGAAATGTTGGCAACCCGAAAATTTAAGGATTATTCCGGCAAGCGAAAATTTGTCAAAGGGTGACACCCTTGATTATGATTTAATCGAAAAGCATAACATCTGGCATTTATTACCAGAAAAATATAGAATTAAAACAGCTTAAGGAGGTGAACAATAATGGCACTCGGCAAGGTTAAAAATCTTTATATGTCTGATGAGGCTTTAGAATTTCTTGATGAACTTTACAAGCACCCATCAAACGCAAAAGCCAAACGCGGACGCGGAAGTTTTGCAAGCGAATTTGTACTAAAAGAAAAAGCAAGACGCGAAAAGAAACAAATCAAAACAGCATAGGAGATGCGCAATGAATAAGCCGCTCAAGGATGTAACCAAAACAGAGATTTTAAACGCCTTGAACAATATCAGGGCGACATTACAGATTCAAGTTTCACGGGGTAACAAAGACGCAGAATTTTTATTGAGGCATTTATAATGAAAATAGGAGGGCTGATAACATCAAAAACAGAAACAATCAGAGTCAAGAACGGCAACAAAATAATTGTTCTTAAACTGGAAAAGAAAACTGCCGGAGTGGAGTCCGACAGCAATCTTCAAGACAAATAAACAAACAGGAGTATTTATATGAAAAACGGGAATAAACGTCAACAAGATTTTACAATTGAGCTATACGATGACCTTGACGTGGTCATTGACGGTAGAATAGAAGTCATAAATTTTAAGCCGGAAAGACAAGCGCCGGCGTGCAGTGATCACGATTCACCAAGATTTTCAGATGACGGCGACCCGGTTGAATATGATGTTTCAAAAGTCATATTGACTATCAACGGGAAAGAAATTGAGATAACCGGCGAGTCAGCGGATGCCATTTATGACGCTGTAGAAATCAGACTTACCCGCAAGCTTCAGAATATCGCAGAGGCGACAATGATTGATGATTATGAAAATGCAATGATTGACCGCTACGAAGAAAGACTCCTTGAAAAAATGGAGGACAGATTATGAACGCGATAGAAAAAACAAACGAAGTCACAAAAGATTTACTTGTCAATTATATGAACGCTTTCGGGATTGCATCGGGACTAAAAGAAAATGAAAAAATGCAGTTTGTTGAAATTGCAATAGCGTATCAACTAAACCCTTTTAAGCGTGAAATATACTGTGTTGCTTTTGGCGAAAATGAAAAAAGAAAACTTCAGATAATAACCGGATATGAAGTATATTTGAAACGTGCCGAGAGAACCGGAAAAATGGACGGTTGGGAGGCTGACATCGAAGGCGAAGGTGAAGAACGGTGTGCAAAGGTTACAATATACCGCAAGGATTGGAACCACCCTTTTATTCATAAAGTATACTGGAAAGAGTGCAAGCAGATGACTTATGACAGGGAAAAGAAAATATTTAAGCTAAATTCAATGTGGGATAAAATGGGAAATTTTATGTTGAAAAAAGTTGCAACGGCTCAGGCTTTCAGGCTTTGCTTTCCTGATGAAATGGGTGGTCTGCCATATACAAGCGATGAACTGCCGGACGAAATGACAACCGGATTCAATGCTAAAAATGTAACTCCTGAAGCTAAACAGGTCACAGAAAAGAAAAAGCCGAAAGGAAACTACGAAAAAGCAAAAACTGCGATTTTAAGCGCAAAATCAAAAGAAGAACTTGAAAAGTATATTGGCTTTACCTCTGCATCAGAATGGACAGAGGAAGAAGATCAATTGTTGTTTGACCTTATCGACAGCAAGAAAAAAGGCATGATGGGGGCGGAAAATGAATAACATAAATTACGCAGAAATTAAACAGAGGACGCCGGAGTGGGAAGCGTGCAGAATCGGACGTGTGACAGCTTCACGCATAGCGGATTTAATGGCAAAGACTAAGACAGGCGCATCCGCAAGCCGTAAAAATTACATGGCTCAGCTGATATGCGAACGCATGACCGGACAGAAAGAAGAAAGCTATATCAACGCTGCAATGCAACACGGAATTGACACTGAGGCCGAAGCAAGACAGGCATATGAACTTGAAACGTTCCAGGCGGTCATTGAGTGCGGTTTTTATATTGCTGAAGATATACCTGAAAGCGGAAGCAGTCCGGATGGATTAGTTAACGATGACGGCCTTATCGAAATAAAGTGCATGAATACTGCAAATCATATTGAAACACTATTATCCGGAAATATAGATAACCGTTATATTCTTCAGATGCAATGGCAAATGTATTGTACCGGCAGACAATGGAATGATTTTGTTTCATACGACAATCGCATGCCGGAACATTTAAGGCTATTCATTAAGCGTGTTGAACGCGATGACAAACTGATCGAGGAAATCAAATCAGAAGTTGTTAAATTCCTTGATGAACTTGAAGAGACTGTCAAAAAATTGGAGGAGTTAAATTGAAAGCATACAAAGCGTTTGATAAAAACTTAAAGTGTAGAGGATTCCAGTTTGAAATTGGCAAGACCTATAAGCACGACGGAGAAATAGAACTATGTTCAAGCGGATTTCATGCCTGCGAAAAACTGGCTGATTGTTTTAATTATTATCCTTTTGAAACAAGTACAAGAGTAGCTGAGGTTAAAGTTTCCGGCAAGGTTATACATCAAGAAGATAACAGTAAACTCGTTTGCAGTACTATAAAAATAATTAAAGAACTTACATGGGAAGAAGTTTTAAAATTAGCAAACAGCGGACACCGGAACAGCGGAAACCAGAACAGCGGAAACCAGAACAGCGGAAACCAGAACAGCGGACACCGGAACAGCGGAAACTGGAACAGCGGAAACTGGAACAGCGGAAACCAGAACAGCGGACACCGGAACAGCGGAAACCAGAACAGCGGAAACTGGAACAGCGGAGACTGTAACAGCGGACACCGGAACAGCGGAAACCAGAACAGCGGAAACTGGAACAGCGGAGACTGTAACAGCGGACACCGGAACAGCGGAAACCAGAACAGCGGAAACCAGAACAGCGGAAACTGGAACAGCGGAAACTGGAACAGCGGAAACTGGAACAGCGGAATTTTTAATACAAATTTACCTGATAAAGTAAGAGTATTTAACACTTTTATATCAAAAGATAAATATGAAAAGATATATTTCCCAAATTTTCTATATTTTAATTTAACCACATGGGTATCTCACGATACTGCAACACCGGAAGAAAAAGAAAAGTATAAAAAAGAAATCGAAACGTGCGGAGGATTTCTTAAAACTCTCAGTTATAAAGAAGCGTTTAAACTATCATGGGATAAATCAGACTCCAAAGATCGTATTAAAATAAAGAAAATCCCCGGATTCGACAAGAAACTATTTTTTGAAATCTCGGGAATAATGGTGGATTAATATGATATGTCCGAAATGTAAAAGTCAAATGTCAAAGCACGTTGAGTTTATGCGGATAGAAAATATCTGCATGAATGAAAAGTGCGGGTATATAATTAGCGTATGGAGGGATCAGGCATGAAACACTGTAAAATAGAAACCATAGACGAAAACAAAGTTGTAAACTGTCATTATTTTGATTGTCGGATTAATGTCCACAAGTGCGAAAAGTGCAGACGGTTTATTAAAATAGACCCGGTTAAATCGGAAATACAATGCAGGAGGGATTAAATGAAAATTGAGATTAAAAACAGATTTAATGGCAGCATTATTATTATTGGTGAATACGAAAACATAAAAAATGCGTTAGAAAAAAATCGCGGGGCTAATCTGCGCGGGGCTGATCTGCGCGGGGCTAATCTGTGTGGGGCTAATCTGCGC
>CAYTBK010000032.1:0-24140 GCA_964436005.1 uncultured Acidobacteriota bacterium | reverse complement strand
GCGGGGCTAATCTGTACGGGGCTAATCTGCGCGGGGCTGATCTGTACGGGGCTGATCTGCGCGGGGCTAATCTGTACGGGGCTAATCTGCGCGGGGCTGATCTGTACGGGGCTGATCTGCGCGAGGCTAATCTGTGCGGGGCTGATCTGTGCGGGGCTGATCTGCGCGGGGCTAATCTGCGCGGGGCTAAAGATATACAATTACCAATAATATTATTAAACGGTTCAGCTCATGCACTATTTTATATTAATGGTGTAATTAAAATCGGATGTGAGGAACATTCTGTTTCCGAATGGATTGAAAACTATAAGACAATTGGTTCTGATAACAATTACACAGAAGAACAAATTTTGGAATACGGAAAATACATTACGATGATTGCTGAACTAATAAAGGAGCGTTAAAAATGAAACGCATAGATGTAATAATGGAAATGCTTTGCGAGTTTAAAAAAATATCTGAAGAAATAAAAAAGGAGAAAAAATAATGTCAAACGATCTTAACAAAGTAATAATAATAGGCAGATTAACTCGTGACCCTGAAATCAGATACACACCATCGGGAACAGCGGTTGCAAGTTTTTCAATTGCTAATGGTCGCTCATTTCAACAAGGCGGAGAGAAAAAAGAACAGGTTAATTATTTCGACTGCATAGCATGGTCAAAACTTGGCGAGATAATAACAGAGCATTGTAAAAAAGGTCAGATGCTTGCAATTGAAGGACATCTACAGCAATCACGATGGGACGACCAGGATGGAAAGAAACGATCAAAAGTTGAAATAATAGTTGATACTTTTCAATTTCTTGGCGGAAAGAAAGCGGAAGAGAGCAACGAAGGACTCGGAAATGAAGTCAACCTGCCTGCGTCGGAAAATCCTTTTTCAGATGACGATATACCATTTTAATATAGTCTAATACGACATAATCCGGGCATTGCGCCCGGTAAACTTTAAGGAGTTAATATGAGTAACGTTCAATGGATTAAGATTACAACAAACATATTTGACGATGAAAAGATTAAGCTGATTGAATCGCTTCCTGACTCTGATATGCTTCTTGTAATATGGTTTAAGCTGCTGACATTGGCGGGAAAGTGTAACGCGGGCGGAATGATATATATTGCGCGTGATGTTCCATATAATCCCGAAATGCTGTCAACGATAATGAACCGACCAATTAACACAATACGTCTTGCATTAACAGAATTTCAAAATCTGCGGATGATAGAAATATTCAACGACTTTATATCAATTATCAATTGGGAAAAACATCAAAACCTACAAAAACTTGAATTGATAAAAGAACAGACGCGGGAACGTGTGCAAAAACACAGAATTAAGAATAAATTACTCTGTAACGCAGATGTAACAAATTGTAACGCAACAGATAAGATAAGAGAAGATAAGAATAGAATAGATAAGAATAATAAGAGGGAAAAACAACTTTCTATACCGCCTACAATTCAGGAAGTAGAAGAATATATCACTTCTAATTTATTAAATCTTGACGCTCAATGGTTTATTGATTATTATTCTGCTAGAGGTTGGATGGTTGGAAAATATAAAATGAGAGACTGGCAAGCCGCAGTTAGAACATGTGAAAGAAATAAGATTAAATGGGATTCTGAAAAGAAAAATAAAGAACCAGAGCGTAAATCATTAGAGCAACGTATAAAAGAAAACGAGGAGTTATTTAAATGAGATGGATTGATTTTATGCAATATTATGATAATTCTATAACACATGAAGTTGCGGAACATATTTTATGGGATGAAACAGCGTTTCCATTTTCTGATTTAAGATATACATTATATCAAATTAGAAGCGCGATAAGAACAAGAAAAAATAAAATAAATCGATGTGAAATGTGTGGAAATAAAATTCCATTCCATCATCATAACTGTATGGAGTTAATAAAATGAAACATTCAGAATTTATGACAGCAATAGAAGAAATATATGGCGAGTATAAATCGCCATTGCTTAAAAAAATGACTGCAATTTATCTTAAAGAACATTTTCGGGAATCAGAACTTGAAAATGTATTTAAATCCGTTATGATAAAAGTCAATCCTAAATATAAAACACCGCCCTCCCCTGCGGATTTTGAAGATATATTTCCGCGCGGTAATTCTGAAGCAGAGGCGCTTAAATGGTATGAATTACTTTCGGCCACAGGATGCAGTCTTGACAATGTCATTATATCGGACCTGCGGGCAAGAAACGCGATTGTCAGCCTCGGCGGATGGGTGGCGTTCTGTATGAGAAATCCGATATATGAAGAACTGCACCGGAAAAAATTTGTCGAAGCGTTTAATAAGCCGTCCGACCATGAATGCGGAATGTTATTCGGCAGATCGTCAAAACGCGAAACCCGTCAGCCGTTAATGTTTGGCGATAAAGAAATATGTCGCCTGATGTATGAAGAGTTTAAACAGATACAGAACACGGTCAAAGGAGAAATCGAATGGCAGAAATTATAGCGGGCGTTATCGCTTTTATTTTTATCCTGATTATCGGATTCAAAGAGCGAGCAAAGAATAATGTATATAACGAAATTTGGAAAGGGAGGATGAAATGAAAGAACTATTTACACATGCAAAGTCAGAGTTTGAGAAATGGCAGAACAGAGAATTGAACGATTACGCATTAATTAAATCATGGCAACAGGTATTAAATAAACTGGAGGAGATGCACGATGAAAAGCAGAATATGTCCTCAATGTAAAACTGAACCGTTAGAAAAATATAAAACATATTGTGAGGACTGTCGGCAGATAGTCAATCAGCTTTCACGGGATGCGGCAGCGCTTAAGTATTCAAAGACAGCCAAACACAAGCTTCATCAAAAAGTATATTACTATAAAACACGGGGGAGATATGACAAAGTTAATGCTCTGCTTAATGATAATCCTTTTTAATGTCAGCTGCAATGGTTACGATGATCCAGAAATGATGCCGTCTGACAGAATTAAAATTGATGGTCAATATTATTACTCACATGTAGACGGGCTTGAATGTAAATATATTCCAATCGAGGTTACAAAATGACAGAGCTTATTAACCGCCTAAATGCAATATACAATTATTTCGGGCAATCAAAACAGCGGAAGAAATTACAGGAAGAGTGCGCTGAACTTCTCTACTGTTGGAAATCGTTAAAACTTGACGAAGAGGAAATTTCAGAGATTGCAGACGTGTTTATAGTCTCCGCTCAATTAGTTTTAAATAATCCTGAAATAATGAAAGTTGTAAATGATAAAATCAGCAGAACAGAAAAAAGAATCAAAGCGGGGTATTATGGAATCGGTAAGAGTTAAAAAAATAGAACAAGTATTATATCACGATCATTTTCAAAATTTTAAACAGTACAACATTCCGAGAGCGCAATTGATTATTGCAGACATTCCTTATAATATCGGAATAAATGCTTATGCTTCAAACCCTTCATGGTATCAAGACGGAGATAATAAAAACGGAGAAAGCAAGCTTGCCGGAAAAGAATTTTTTGACACTGACAAAGATTTTAGAATATCGGAGTTTTTGGCTTTCTGTTCTAAACTTTTAAAACCTGAGCCAAAGGAAAAAGGACAAGCACCATGCATGATTGTATTTTGTGAATTTGAACAGCAGTTTGAATTGATACAAAAAGCAAAAGAATATGGATTGAATAATTATATCAATTTAGTATTTAGAAAAAACTTTTCAGCGCAGGTCTTAAAGGCCAACATGAAAGTTGTCGGTAATTGTGAATATGCAGTTTTGCTTTATCGGAATAAGTTGCCAAAATTCAACAATAACGGCAAAATGATTTTTAACTGCATGGATTGGTCAAAAGATACTTTATCTAAAAAAATACATCCGACACAAAAACCTATAAATGTAATTGCAAACCTGATTGATATATTTACAGATTACGGCGATGTAGTTATCGACCCTGTTGCCGGAAGTGGAAGTACATTGATAGCGGCATATGAGACTGGGCGCAGCTGTTATGGTTTTGAAATAAAAAAAGAATATTTCACTTTAGCAAAAGAGAGAATAGAAGAAAATAAAGAACAAAAAAGAATGTTTATTTAGGAGGACTAATGGAAGCAGTCGCAATTAAAGCACGCATCACGCCGGATATGTTAAATCAGGATTGCTATATATTAACTGATTATGAAGCATATAAAACATCAGAATACGGCGAACCGATAGCAATTAAGTTAAATCCAGGTATTGACAGGCGAAGTCTTGAGCAGCTCGGCTTATATTGGAAATGCGTAGAATTAAAAGTTGAAAGCATGGAAATTGACGACCCGATATGGAACACCAAAGAAAAAGCGCATAAACAGATTAGATGGATGTGCCAATATATCAATCGTGATTCAGCTGTGCATTTAATGATGCCGGACGGAACATCAAGGCTGTATTTTGAACTTGACTCCATCGCATTTGATAAATCGAATCAGAAAAAAGTAAATGCTTATTTTGACATGGCAATTCCTAAAATTGCGGAATCAATGGATTTAACAGAAGATGAATTGATCGAGGTTGCCAAATCCCGAATGCAGAGCAGACGAATTTGTAAACTGTGCGGAGGCAGGGCAACGGATAGACACCATTTACTACCGCAGACCAAGCAGAACAGGGCATTATATGGAAAGTTGATTGATGACCCGGCAAATATAATTTATCTATGCAATGACTGTCACTTAAACAAATCAATTCCGCACATGACAGAGAAAGAATTTTGCGAAAAGTTGAACATTGAAATAAAATCTAAATCGGGGAGAACGCATGAATAAAACCACATGGACAAGGGCGCTGCAATTAGACGCAGAAATGTCACGCAGGGGCGAGGAGGTGACAAGAACGGTTATACAGGATTCATTACAAGTCACACAGGCCGAAGCGCAGCATATAGTTTGGTCGCTTGAAAATAAAGACATTATTAAATGTAATCCCGACATATTCAGCGCAGACGGTGAACGCTGTATTATTTGCGCTGATATACATATCCCTTATCAGGATAATTTAGCCGTGTCTGCCATGCTTGAATATATGCTTGAATACGACCCGACAACGATAATAATAGACGGGGACTTATTAGACTTTTATCAGATCAGCACATTTGTTAAAAATCCGGCTATGAAATCAGCCAAAAAAGAAATGGAGGAAACACGGAAGTTTTTAACCGATTTAAGGCAGATGTTCCCGGGATCAAAAATAATATATAAAAGCGGCAACCATGAAGACAGACTCGATAAGTATATATTTCAATCAGCTAAAGCGATTTCAGATTTGATTGACGACCTTCTGCCGGTTAAACTCGGATTGCATGATTTAAATATTGAATATAAGATTGACCCGTTTTCATTCGGTAAATTGTGGATACTGCATGGACACGAAAAGCCGGGCGGAGCGTATAACCCGGAATACATTACAAACGTTATTTGGCAGTATGTCCACGATCATTTTTGTGTCGGTCACTTCCACAGGGGACAGGAAAAAGTATTCAAGAATATATCAGGCGATACATTCTGGGCGTGTTCAGTTCCTTATCTTGCCGGTAAAATGGATTATGCACCGCTGAATAAATGGAATCAAGGCTTTGTCAGAGTGGACTATTCAAACAACGGAAATTTCAGAGGCAGAATGTTAAAAATAATTGATGGTGAAATATATTAGAGTTGAAAAATACAGATATTTATATATGGTGGTCATATAACTAGGCGAGCAATGACGACAAAAAAATTTAGTTTTTTATTATTTTTTTCGAGTGTCACTCTTTCAATTATTATGCATAATGCTGAATTTAACTCAGTAGTGGCAATACCTGATACTTTATCCGCACTTCTTTTTTTTATTGTTTTAGATTATATTTGAAAAGCAGGATTTAATTAAATGATAACAGCAACAGATAAGCAATCGGAAGTATTAAGCACAATAATCAGCATGAAGCAAAACAAAGGCTACAGCCCCACATTCCGCGAGATAGCCGACGAAATGAATATAACTACCGGATGCGCTTATGATTACGTTATGGCATTGAAGCGCAAAGGGTACTTGGAGCACACGGAAGGCGTCAGCAGATCTATTGTGATTAAGAGATTACCGGAGGATATATGAACCAAGCCGATAAAATATATAACACACACATTGAAAGAGCTTATAGATTAACAGCAATAGACGAAATAAAGTCAAGAGGAAACACTATAGATTTATTATATACAGAATGTATAAAATACGAAAATAAAATAAAAGAACTCAAAGAAGAAATTAAACGTCTTAAAAATGATATAATGGAAATAGAAATGGGGGAGCATTTATAATTAAATGACGCCCGAAACAATAGTTGAAGTAATATTAAACAGTCTCAATCTGCAATATGAAAAAGAGTTCAGATTCGATGTAAAGCGCAAGTTCAGATTTGATTATTTTATACCGGAGCTGTCAGCAGGGATTGAAATAGAAGGCGCAGTATTCACGAAGTCAAGGCATACGACCGGAACGGGTTACAGTAAAGACTGCGAGAAATACAACCTCGCACAGATCAACGGATATAAAGTATTGAGATATACGACAACGCAGATAAAGACAGAACCGATGAAGATAGAACAGGATTTAAGGGATTTAATTTACAAGGGTGATATATGAGCGCAGCAAAAGAAGCATATTGCAAATATTTAGCCGACATGATAATTATCCACAAAGACGGCTTCAGGGATGAAATTACAGATTATGTGAATGAACTTGAACAAAAAATATCTGATTTAGAAAAAAGCCAAAGCCAGAGACAAAAAATTTTAATGTATGAACATATACAGGAATTAAAACAGCAGAATAAAGAGCTGATTGATAAAGTAAAATGGTTAGAAGAAATGCGAAACGTCAAACCACAGAAAGAAAAATAAAATAAGGAGGTGAAGGGCTTCAGTTGCTAATAGTATGTCTTAGCCGTCCGCAGCGGTCAATCTGCGGGTAGGGAATTATATAATATTATAAGGAGTTAATGATGAGTGTTTCAATAAAAGGGGGTGAGGCTGTGAGAGATATGCAATTAGAATTATTTCAAAAAGAAAATATATTAGCTCGTATAATAAGACTGGAAAACAAAGACAGACAAAGAGACCTTGAAGCGGAAAGAGTTAACAAAAGACTCGATAAACTGGAAAGCCTTATCAATACAAAAAAAGGCGAGTTAAAAATAGTATGAACAACGGGCGAACCGAACAAAAATGCTAATAAATACTAAGCTAAACGGCTATTATTAAAGACTCACAGACCCCCTTTTTAAGCTCTATACGGGCTTTAAATCTCAAAACAGACCTATGATATGACAAAAAGAAAAATAGAATTAAAATCTTGTCCGTTTTGCGGTGGCCATCCTGAATTTAAAGAGATATCCGTTTATTTAGCACCCGAAAGTATAAAAGGATTCGAAATACAATGTAAATGCGGGATAAAAACTGTAAATAAAATATATGATTATGATGGAAAAACAATTGAAGATTTAATGTCAAAACTTGCTGATATTTGGAATAAAAGAGTATAAAATAATACTTGACAATTTAATAAAACACTGAAATAGATATTGATATGAATACTGAAAATTTAAAACCAGTGCGAACCGTGGAAGAAGCAAGAGAACTTGGTAGGCGCGGAGGCATTGCTTCAGGTGTCGCCAGAAAAGAGAAAAGGCTACTGTCAGACGCTTTAGCCGAGGTCTTGAACGAATTATACCTTGAAGATGAAGAACACGGCACAGGGCTTAAGGACACGGTTAAAAAGATAATCAAGAAAGCTGACAGTTCATCCGTATCAATGCTGAAAGTTATTGCAGAATCGACAGAGGGAAGCAAGGTTAATCTTTCCGGCTCAGTCGATACAAATACAGTAATCAATATAAACGGCGTAAAAACGGAAGGATAAGATGCGCGGAAAATGTTATAATTGTGTACAATACAAAACTTGTAATAATTTTATGAGAGGCTCTGAGGAACACGCTTGTTTTTCAGATATAAAATATTTTAAAGAAAAACTTGCTGAACTTTGTCATAACCAATGGTCTGGATGGATGGAATATTTGTTTTCTAAATCCGTAAACCCTATAGAGCCCAATGGAACAGTTATAATTCCGAAGTGGGCGGTTGACAGGTGGAAACGACAAATGAAAACTAAATACCCAGATTTAAGCGAAGAAGAAAAAGAAAGTGACAGATCGGAAGCAGAAAAGTTTTTAAAAATATTAACTGAAGAAACAACTTGAACCTTGATTTTGATATACCCGATAAACTTATCCCGCTTATAACAAGCAAAAAGCGTTTTAATGTTATACATGGCGGGAGAGACAGCTCCAAAAGTCACACCATCGCCCGATTACTGATAATAAAAGCCTTATCTGAAAAATGCCTTATACTTTGCGCCCGTGAAATTCAGAAGTCGATCAAAACTTCCTCTTATGCGCTGCTTGTCAAGATAATAGATGATTATGATTTACGCTCTTTATTTAGGATATTAGAAGATAAAATAATATGTATTAAAACCGGGGCGGAATTTCAATTTGAAGGGCTTTACCGGAATATTGACAATATAAAGTCAAAAGAGGGTGTAAAGTATTGCTGGGTTGAAGAGGCCAAAAGCGTTTCTTTTGACTCATGGCGGGTTTTAATACCGACATTACGAACAGAAGGCAGTCAATTTTATATTACCTATAACCCGGATAACATAGACGATCCAGTCCATGACATGTTCGTTATTCATCAGCACCCTGAAGCACTTGTAATTCAGATTAACTATAATGAAAATCCTTTTCTTTCTGAAACATCCCGGAAAGAAATAGATTACATGCGAGAAGCGAAACCGGATGATTATAAATGGATTTATTTGGGCGAGTGTAGAACTACAACAGAAGCCCGTATCCTGCACAATATAGTTATTCACGATTTTGACATAGACGTTAGCAGACAGCCTCATTTCGGTCAGGATCACGGATTTAATGACCCAAATGCAATAACACAATCCTATATTTACGATAATGAATTATACATCTGCCGGGAATATTACAAAGCAGGCCTTGACCCTGAAGAGTTAAAACTTGAATTGTGCAATATTGATTGGTTATTAAGGCAAAATATAATAGCAGATAGCGCAAGACCTGAAATTATAAAAATGCTTAATTCAACAGGCAGATTTATAATATCACCGGCAAGAAAAAGCATAGGCCAGCCGGTCCGAGAAGGTGCTTATAAGTATTCAATGGCGCTATATTTGAAGCAGTTTCGAAAGATCCACATACATGAAACAAACTGCCCGAACTCAGCAAGGGAATTTCAGCGGTGGTCATGGCAAGTTGACAAGAATGAGAAGATATTGGATATAGTTGCCGACGGCGACGATCATACTGTCGACGCTACAATATACGCTTTAGAGCGTGACGCTTCGATTTGGTATAGAAACAACTTTAAGAGGTGATAGAATGGAAATAAAAGTCAATAGCAGAGTGCATGGTGAGCATATAATTTTAATAGACGATGATGACTATTACAAAGTAAAAGACCATATATGGCATGTTGCACCATCTTACAAAGGGCATGCGTTATATGCAAAAACAATGATAAATAAATCCGGAAAGCCGACTGTATTAAAAATGCATAGATTGATAATGAATTTTCCAGAAAATATGGTAATAGACCATATAAATAATAACTCTCTTGATAATAGAAAGTCAAATTTAAGACTATGCACAAAGAGAGAAAACTCTTTAAATTGCATCAAGCGAGTAAAGGGGACATCTTTATATAAAGGCGTTCATTATGAAGAGGGTAGAAAAAAATATACGGCTCAAATAATGGTAAATAGAAAACATATATTTCTTGGAAGATTTAAAACTGAAGATCAAGCAGCTATGGCTTATAATATTGCTGCATTAAAATATTTTGGAGAGTTCGCAAGACCTAATATAAATATAATGATGCAAAAAAGTATTTGACAATTTAATTAAATTCTGAAACTCTGTAAATTAAATCCATAGTGATATAATTACCTCCCAGTGTAAAGGTCAGAAAGCCGCAAAAATGAGCGCATCTGTAAACTGGGTTTAAAGAGGTGACATGAATACAGCGCAAGCCAAATATTACAAACAACAACTTGATATAAAAAACAAAGATTATGAACGGAATCTCGCTTATTACATGGGTGCGAATCCGTCAATAATGAATAATAAGAATCTTGACGAATACAGCAGATTAAAAGCACAAGATAGGCGCATCCCTCTTCCAATGGCAAGAAAACTAATTAACACATTGTGCGGTTTCACATTTGCAGACATTGAATATAAAGAAACCGGCAAGAGTTTAAATAATATAATTGATTTTACCAATCTGATGACAGAAGTTCAGAAAGAAATCAAGACTGAAGAAAAGACCTATTATATGAAATATGTCGAAACAATATTCAAGCGCAACGACAACGACATATTAACCCTTGAAACTGCAATCAGCGCATGTAATCACGGCAGAGCGTACAAGATATATTACTTTGCCGATAAAATGCTTTATTTTGACGTTATACCCTCAAATCAGATACTCCCGATATATACAGATACGCTTAACCCTGCACTTGATAAGGCAATGAGATTCTACGAAGAAAAGAAAGTCGGCGAGGACGGCAAAGAAAAGTGTATTTATCATATTGACATATATTCTGCCGATGGAATAGAAAAGTATCAGGGCGAGAAAGACGATTATTCCGATATGATGCTTTCCGAAGAACAGGGAACGCCGCAGGAAATCAAGAAAATACACATTGTTGAATATAACATCTTCCGCGACAAATCACCCCTTGTGGCTTTTGCATATGGCATGATAGACGAAGCTGACAGGGTAATTTCAAAAAACATGGCGGAAGAGTTGGCCGGCGTTAAAGGTGCAATCCTGAAGCTGTCTGCATCGCTTGACAAACAATATAAAGATGAGCAGGGCAAAACCGCATATGACCGATTCCAGGAAACAAATATAATTGAGAATAGCTACAAAGAAGATATAGTCGAGTGGGTTACTAAGCAGATTCAGGATTCCTTTATATTTGGCGTTTATGATAGGCTTAAAAAAGATATATTTGAACTGTGTGACATTCCTAATTTTAGCGACGGCGAATCATGGGGCAATACAATTTCAGGAGTGTCAGCCGGTTATAGATTGCTCGGATTTATATTCCTTGCCGATAGCGTATTCCGCACATTTAGCGAAGGCCTGCGGGCTGAAATAGATTTAATCAACGCTTATGCTGATTTGCTCGCCGGGAACGGACCTGTAAAAGCAAGCATGAATGAACTTGATATAATACCGAAAAGACATCTCCCGCGCAACCTTTATGAGAATGCACAAATTGCAGGATTACTCAAGGGAATCGTTTCCAAAAAGACTTTATATGGCTTATTCCCTGAACTTGTTACTAATCCTGATCAGGAATCAGACGCGAGCGAGGATGAAGCAGAAGCAGAAACAAACAGACTTGTAAATGGATTAAAAGAAACACCACCGCCGGAGAACGAAGAAGAAGCCAAAGAAAAAATAGCATAGGTAAATCATGACAGAATATATTACACAGCAGGGCGGATCGCTTGAAGTTGAAATAAATAAAGGCGATTCATGGACAACAAATGTAACGGTTGGAAAGAATTTATCAGGCTACACGATTACAGCATGGATTAAATATGGCTCAAATACAATCCCTTTAACAGTCACGGAAACAGACCTTGCAGGCGGGCAATTTAGTTTATTGCTATCGGCCACAAATTCAGCACTTATAAACACGCTTGAAAACGAGCTGTTTGTTAAATGGGTTTACGGCACTGAATCAAGGACATTTATTAACGGTAAATTCAGAGTAATACAATGAGCGATATTCTATTAACTTTAACGCAGCCGGATGAAATAAACGTTGAATTAACAGAATCGGGCGACATTGTTGTCACACTTGCACAGCCTGCGGAAATACCGATTACAATATCACAGGCACAAGGCGTGCCGGGTAAATCCGCATATCTTGAATGGATTGATTTAGGAAATACCGGAGATGAACAGGATTTCATTGACTCGCTCAAAGGCCCTGCCGGAGCGACCGGCCCTGCCGGAACGGGTTCACAAGGGCCTCAAGGATTACCTGGCAATGACGGTTACACGCCCGTAAAAGGCGTTGATTATTTTGACGGGGAGAAGGGCGAAAAGGGAGACATCGGATTAACCGGCCCACAAGGGGCACAGGGCGCAAAGGGTGAAACAGGTCTGCAAGGGCCACAAGGCGAGCAGGGATTAAAAGGAAACACGGGCGATATAGGATTAACCGGCCCGAAGGGAGACACCGGAAGTCAGGGGCTTAAAGGGGACACGGGAAGCCAGGGGCCTCAGGGAGAACAAGGCCCGCAAGGAAATCAAGGCATACAGGGGATACAGGGGATTCAAGGTCCTGCGGGTTCAACATTCCGACTATTCACATTCGTTTTACACCGTGGCGAAAATGCGACAACGGGAACAAATAAAACAAATAAATTAGTTGTCGATAAAGCATATAATATAACTAAGGCTTACGCATATGCAACAACAGCACCAACGGGCGCGGCTTTATTATTTGATATAAACGTAAACGGCTCGACAATATGGTCAACACAGGCGAACAGGCTTGCTATAGCAGATGGCGCAAACTCAGGCACACAGACAATTTTTAATACTACATCAATCGCAGAGAATGACTTATTAACAATAGACATAGATCAGATAGGCTCAACCGTTGCGGGGTCTGACATTACAGTCATTTTAAGGGCGGAAATATGAATGTAAACATGGAAAAATATTTAAGCCCGAAAACTCTTTTAGATTTAAAGCACTCGTTACAGTTTAAACCGGATAACCGTCAATTAAGGCTTGTGCGTGTTCCGGTTATGGAATTTGCGCAAGCTATAGAAAAGGCGGTAAAAGATTGTCCTTTTATGCCGTTTCGACCGGTTATATTTAACAATATTCCAATAGACTCGACAGAGGGAGAACTTCCCGAATGTGTAATAGTGGCAGACGACAACACGAATTTAACAAGATCAGGAATTAAAGAAACAGAATTTTATAAAGAGGTTATATAATGGCTACAATAGTTTCAGGAGGACTCACGAGTACAGGAACAACAGCAGAACAAACCATAGTCACAAATACACCGGCAAATACTACAAGTTTTAAATGTGCGACAGTTTCCGGTTATCTTACTACATATTCAGCGACAGAAGCGGCTCTCGGAGTCGTTTTTATTGACATTGCAGGGACAAATGTATTTGAGGCGCGAGTGCAGAACACTGACCTTGCATCATTGGCGGGTGTTATTGTTATCCCGTGGGGGGACGGAATCCTCTTTAACGGTTCTCAGGTTATTTCGTGGCAGGTTACACCGGCGGCGTCAACTTCGACTCGTTGGTGGGGTGCTTTCTTCGGTCAAGGCTGATGATTACAAGAATATCAAGAGAAATAACTGACAGTCGGTTTATAGGCACTCAGCATCCGCCGACAGATAAAGTTGTCGGCGGAGAGATGCCATATTTAAACGCAACATCCGCAGGGCGTTATGTAGTTCCGGCAAATACTAAAGCAACAATGAAATGTATGACTTTATCAGTCAGAACGGGACTTGTCGGCGAAGCGTCAAGAAGTGCAGAACTTGCGGGAATTGTCAACTGCGGTGTAATTTCTTCTTATATCGGAACAGATAAAATGACAGAACAGCGGATTCAGGAATATATGATTCCTAATCTTGCCGGAGCAGATGAATTGACAGCACCTTTCAATAATGTGTTTCAGTCTCCCGGGTTAGGACACGGGATTACATGTCCATCGGGCACTACATTTTATATTAAGGCAACACCGGCGCAGAATAGTAATATAATTTGGGAATGTTCGATGTTTGCTAAAACTGCGGCGGGTGCAGCGGTATTTGCGGAGAACATTAAACTTACGGCTACAACGACAGCGGATCAGATAATATTACAATATACTCCGGCGGCAGACATTACTATTTTAGCGGTGTATGTTGATGCTGAAGCGGGCGGGCAGTTAAGCGGTCAGGGGCGTATTGACATTGACGGCAGACAGGTTTTTGTCTCTCCATATCTTGGCATGGGTGAATCAACATCAACCATGTTTGACTATGACTCATACATGGGAATCGGAACGGGTGCTTTAAATATTCCTTTGTGGGGAATAGAACTTTATCCCGGTCAGAATATTGATTTTATGCCGATTCCATTTTTAGCAGATCAATCCGTATGGGGCTTAACGATAGCAGCGACAGAAACAGCTTTAAGCACCGGGACAGCCGGGGCGACATCATTCGCTTACTAGAGGATTATGAAAATACCGAAATCGCTTAATATATTCTCAGTCGTTTATAATATCATAATCGAAAAGGGGTATTTTGAAAGCAGTGACGGAAGCCTTCTGCGTGGCGAATGCGACCAAAATAATAAAGTTATACGTCTGACAAAAATAGAAAAGGTAAACATGTTTCAGACCTTAATTCATGAGTCTATTCACGCGGTCGCTTTTGAAATGGATTTATATGATAATGAGCATAATGAAAAATTCGTCGATAGTCTTGCACTCGGCATAACCGATATGCTTATAAGAAATAAACTGCTGAAGGATTTAGATTGAATAAAGTAAAATTATATCGCGGCGACTGTCTTGATATTATGCCGACTATACCGGATAAATCTATTGATATGATTCTCTGCGACTTGCCATATGGTACAACCGCTTGCAAGTGGGATGTAGTTATACCTTTTGAACCATTGTGGGAACAGTATAAACGGATTATTAAGGATAATGGTGCAATAGCTTTAACTGCCTCACAACCTTTTACAAGTGCTTTGGTTATGAGTAATGTCAAATGGTTTAAGTATGAGTGGATTTGGGAAAAATCTCACCCAACAGGATTTGCTTCGTCAAAATATAATCCATTAAAATATCACGAAAGTGTTATAATTTTTTCAAAAAAAACTACTATATATAATCCTCAAATGACAACTGGAAAACCAAATCATTCTATGGGTAAAATATTAAATGGTGGAATAATTAAAAGTGATAGCCAATTACATATTAAGGCTATACAATCACAACAAAGCGAAAATAAATACCCAAAATCCATACAGAAATTTTCTAATCCTCGTTTTAAGAATATGCACCCAACACAAAAACCAGTAGCTTTATTAGAATACCTGATAAAAACATACACTCTTGAAAATGAAAATGTTCTTGATAATTGTATGGGTTCAGGTTCAACCGGAGTCGCTTGTATAAATACTAACAGAAATTTCATCGGTATAGAGAAAGAAGAGAATTATTTCCAGATTGCAGAAAAACGTATTCAAGAAGCCCAAAATAATATATCTGAAAAGCTGTTTACTGCATGAGTTGGTCAGAAACCGAAAAACAGATATACGAAATGGCACTGGCTAATGTCGAAAAGACAAATAAAGCCCTTGCCCGTGTATATCTTGTCACTCAGAAAGAAATAGCTGACCAATTAAAGACTTTTTACACTCTTATCGATCCGTCGTGGTCGGCGCAATATCAAGCGCAGCGATTAAGCGAAATATTCAAGTCAGTAAATCAGAAACTCGGCACAATGACCGGGCTGTCTACTGATATAATCGAGAAAGCATATTTAGGGCAGTATCAGAATATATTCAATCGTTATGCTTATGATTTATCGGCTTATTATTCTCAATATGTGAAAGGCTTTGCAATATTGCCCTTTTCAATGGTTGATGAATCTGTAATTATGGCCGGACTGAATGAAAAAATAGGTGAATACAGCTTTTTAAAATCAATGTATGATAAGCAGGTTACACTTAGACAGGATTTACGGGAAGCGGTCGCCGTATCTATTGCCAAAGGGGAAAGCCCGTTGAAACTTGCCAAGAAGCTAAAAGAGGCGTTTGACTCAGGGTTAATGCGGACTGTTGCAACGGCAAGAACTGAGATGCTCAAGGCTTATTCCCTCGCTCAAATAGAATCAGTTAAACAAGCGCAAGATATGGGGATTGAATTTTCTTTCCAGTGGTTAGGCAGGCCGGATGGCAGAGAAAGAGCGTCACATGTTGCGCTTAATAATACATTTGCTAAAGAGTTTACAAAAGACGGACAGCCGATATTTCACGCCGGAGCGAGCAAAGGGCCTGCTCCTCGTTTAATGGTCGGTAATGACCAAGCCGGACAAAATATAAATTGCAGATGCAGACGGCAGAACATACCGTTTAAGGTTGATACTTCAAAAGATTTCCCGATTGTTGACGGATTGCCGGATTATAATGAATATTTAAAGATGATTTAAAAATAGTACTTGACAAAATACTAAAATTCTGAAATAGTGTAATAAATTATAGTTAAGGGTTTATTAAAATACTAAATAACTAAAGAGGTATATTAAACAATGGCAGAAGAAAAAAAAGAGGGGCTTGACGCCAGTCAGGAAACTCCAAAAGAAACGCCAGCAGAAATAACACCAGATGAACTAAAAGCACAGATAAGGGCTGAACTCGAATCACAGTATAAAACTGAGATATCCACAAGAGACCGGAAATTGTCTGAATATCAAAAAGAATTAAAGAACAAACTGACAGACGAAGAGCGAATTAAACTCGAAGCAGAAGAAGAGCGAAAGTCATTTTTAAATGATTACGCGGAAGTAGCCGGGGAAAAAGTCGGGCTTACAAAAGACGAACTTAAATTTATCAAAGGCAGCAACCGCGAAGAAATTAAACAGAATATTGAAGAGTTTGACAAGTTGCTCAAAGCTAAAATGTCAGAGAAAGACAAGACAATCAAAAAACTCGAAGATGAGTTAAAAATTTATAAAGCATCAGGAAACCCGCCACCGGCAGGAACTCAAAGCGGGGCGAAAGTGGTTACTGAAGCAATATGGAACACGATGACGCCACGAGATCAAAGTGCATTCATGACCTCCGGCGGAAAAATATTAGGATAATATTAGTTAAATGATTATTTATAAAATAGAGAATATCATAAACAATAAAATCTATATCGGACAGACGGTTAAAAGTTTAAATGTCAGGTGGAATAATCATAAAGCTGATGCAAGAACCAGACCGGGAAAATGCTCAAAATTACACAGGGCCATGAATAAATATGGTTTTGAAAATTTTGAAATGAAGCCTTTGGCGGTGTGTAATACAATCGGAGAGTTAAATTTTTTAGAAGAAGCATTAATTAAAAAATATGACACTATAAATTCCGGTTATAACATTAAATTCGGCGGTGACAACAGATTTCATTCCGAAGAAACAAAATTAAAAATAGGCTCTAAGCATAAAGGAAAAAAAATATCTGAAGAACAAAAAAATATATTGAAAACATTTAGAGCTGGAAAAAGACAAAGCTTGGAAACGAGAAAAAAAATTTCAGAATCTAATATTGGTAGAAAAAATTCTGCTCAATCAATAGAGAAGCAAAGACAGACTGTTTTGAACAACAGAGAAAATCTTCACAATTCTATATTAACTTTTGAAAAAGTTAAACAAATTAAAAATTTAATAAATAGTTATACTGACAATCAACTATCTTTAATGTTTGGAATATCAAGAAGACACATGAATGATATAAGAAACGGAAAAAGATGGGGCGATGTTAGATAACAAGGAGACATTTTGCCAAATACCCTCACCGCACTCGCACCAACATTATTTAGTGCAGCAAAAGAAGTCGCAGCCGAAGCGGTCGGCGCGCTTGATTCAATTAGCATGAGTTTTGACTCAAAAGGCGTTGCAATAGGCGATTCTATAACCGTACCCGTAGCACCCGCCGCAACAGTCGGATCGTTTACACCGGCAATGACTAAATCTGCAGGCGCAGACAAAATTGCGGAATCAATTTCTGTCAGCATTACAACTAACAACGAAGTAACATGGCACTTGACCGGAGAGCAACAGAGATCACTTGAAAACGGACAGAATTATCAGGACTGGGTATCTCAGCTTATTAAACAGGGCATGAGATCACTCAGAAACGCTGCCGAAGCTGAACTTTGCGGTGTTATATATCAGGGCGCATCAAGAGCATATGGTTCAGCAGGGACAACTCCATTTGCGACAACTATTGATGAGATACCTAATATTTACAAGATACTCAAAGATAACGGCGCACCAATGGCTGATTTGCAGATGATTATAAACACATCTGCCGGACTCAATGCCCGTAAACTTGGCATAATTCAGCAGGCAGATATTGCCGGATCAGATGCAGAGAGAAGAAGCGGAAACTTTCTACGTCAATTCGGATTTCAGCTTAAAGAATCTGCCGGTATCGTTTCACATACCAAAGGAACTAACACAGGAGCTGACACTATCGCCGCAGGAGAACTCGCAGGACAAACCATTCTTTCAATGGAAGGTTCAAACTCAGGAACAGTTCTCGCCGGTGATGTTGTAACATTTTCCAACCATTCAACTGTTAAATATGTTGTAAATGATGGTTCAACACTTTCAGGAAATGCAGCAGGAAATATAATAATCGGTCGCCCCGGACTTAGATCCGCTATAGTAGACGCGACAGAAATGACAATAGGTGATTCATATACAGCAAACCTTGCATTTGAAAGATCCGCAATCGTGGGAGTTATGAGACCTCCGATAATTCCTGATTCTCCTATAATCAGCAAAATGCTTATCACTGATGATAAAGGGCTTTCTTATTTGCTTTGTGATACTGTCGGTTTCGGAATGAGAACATGGTCGCTTCACCTTGCGCATGGTTTTAAAGTTATCAACTCTGAGTTTGTTGTAAACCTTCTTGGATAATAATAACGCCGGTGTAACAGCCGGCTTAAACTTACAATAAACGGAGAATAAAAATGGCACTAGATAGGAAATACGAAAAATTAGCGGGGATTTATGCACTGTATTGCAGTATAGAAGCAGACGCGACCGGAGAAAAAACCGTCCCGATCCCTTTTGCTTGTGAAGTTATAGACGTCATTGTTCAATGTCGGGCAAACAACGGCGGCGGAACTGCGACACTTAAAAAAGGATCAACAGCTATCACCGATGCTATTGCAATGGCAACAGATAAAGCGATTGTCAGAGCGGGAACTATTGACGACGCGCAATCCACACTTGCAGAGGGAGATGCGGTTTCAGTTGACGCAAACGGAGCAGCAGACAGAGGACTTGTTACTATACTTGTAAGAAGGCTGTAATATGCCAAAACAGGATAATATCTCAAGCGCAGAAATAACGGTAAGTGCGGACAGGTCGTCAATATTAAATCAACGCGCTTTTGGTCAGATTTACGCAACTGGATCTCTTGTGGGTGACGCTTTATATAAAGCCGCTATAACTACGCCCGCCGCGAGTACTGGAAAAATAGTTCATTTACGTCCGGCGCGTTTTTCAGCTACAGCGAATACAATGACGCTTTCAATTTATGAAGATTCAACTTTTACAAGTGGGACTTCTGTTGTTTTGTATAATCATAAACGCGGAGAAAATCCGGCGGTAGCTTCAACTACTTTAAAAACCGGAGTTACAGCAGCATTGACCGGAAAGAATATAACAGCAGCCACAGCGGGCGGAAATTTTGGAAATCAGCCGGCCGGAGATGGCGTTGAAGCTGTTTCCGATAATGCCGCAGATGTCGGAATGACATTGACAATATACGGCACAAAAACAGGCGCAACAGCAACAGTAACAAGCGAAACAATAACAATGAATGGCGTGACACAGGCGGCAACCGTTCTTCAGACATGGCAGAATATACTCGGCGCGGAATTGTCAGCCGTATGTGCCGGAACTGTAACAATAAGAGAAGCAAGCGGAAATGCAACTGTCACAACTATTGCCGCAGGGAACTTAACCGCGGGCATAGTGACAATTACAGATTCACGCGGAAGAGATCAGATTTTAAAAGCTATCGGATCAGGCGCGGCAACAACTCCGGTGGGCGCAATAGGAACAGATCCGACAGGCGCGGCCGTTTCTTCTGTTATCGCTCTTAATGGCGCAACAGCAGTCAGTCTTAATTCAGACGTATTCAGAACGGTAACTAAACTTTTAAATGGAGCGGTAGCTTCAACTGTAAACGTCACTTTTTCAAGACCTGAGGTTTTATTGGATTCAATCACGGTCGGCGCGGGCGGAAACAGCCAAAACAGGGGAATAGGCGCACAGGGCGCAGATGATGAATGGATTCTGGAACCGGGCACAAGTTATGTAATTTCAGTTTTAAACGGCGCAACAACTGCATCAATTGGAACGGTCAATCTTTTACTTATAGAAGAGACCTATTAAATGAAACTTATTCATTCATCAAAACACGGTGAATGTGTTGTCGAAGTCGGAGAGGATCAGGCCGATGTCTTAGTCAGGAAAGATTCTGATTTCAGATATGCCGATCCATCCGACAATTTCGATATTCCTGAAAGATTTGACGACTTGAAAGATTATGACGGAAAGCCGATTGACCTTGATGAAATTTTAATAGAGGGTTATGAATGATAATCACGTTAGCGCAGGCCAAAGCACTTTTAAATATAACCGGAACTTCAAAAGACACATTAATGACTGCGCTTATCCCGGAGGCGGAGGCGAAGTATTTACAGATAAGAAATATACCATTTACACAGATACAGGGGGAGTTAAATGCGGGCGATAAGACAGTTTCTAATATACGGCTTTATCCTTATTCTTATTTGTCCGGCTCTATCGGGAATCAGAAAACAACAGCGGCCTTCCTGGACAGATTTGAATACCTTTATAACTCCGCAAACAGTATTGATAATTATATTACTGATGTGGATATCAATAACAATTCCGTAGAGATAGACACGGCATCAACGGGGACAGCTTCGAATGTAATATTCACAATTTATCCGCAGGGTGCTAAATATACGGCGGCCAAGCTCATTTCTTACTTATCACAATCAAACGCAATGAACGGTTTACAATCTGAAAGTGTCGGCTCTTATTCATGGAGTGCTGGAAGTGAGGGAAACCCGTTTGGCGTACCAACTGATATTTATAAATCAATTAAACGGTATGTAAATATATGAAAATATGTAATTGTGCATTACCGGCATTAAACGGAAATAATAATTGTTGTAAATCTTGTGGAAATCAAATTGAATTTGAAGATTTAAATCGGAATCCTTTCCCATGGATTAAAGACGGTAAATTGCTAAAAATAAAAACGAGCGCAAGAACATGAAACTATATAGAAATTATGGCATTACATTATTTGTAGAAAAAGATATATATGTGGGAGCTTTATTTGGTATATATTTTTATACATTTGCAATTGAATTTAATATTAGAATATTATGGCTCGATCTTTATATCTTAATAGGTAAAATTAAATGATTGAAGATTATTTTAACACACTGTTTTCGGTAAACAAGTTCAGCGAAGGAACAGCGCCGGATTATGAGCCGTCTTTTGCTCTTCAGGATGAATTTTATGGACTATTAGACAAATCAAACTCATCACGTCAATGGACAGATAGAGGCTCGGTTATACATATTGATTCAATATTTTATTGTGATTCAGCAACGACAATTACAGAGAAAGACAGATTAAAAGTAATAGATGACCATATAATTACACTTGCAGACGTTTCCGGATATCATAAGAAGCTCGGCGGAGCGTGGACTTTGACCGCTTCAGCTGCTATCGGAGAACCATGCATATTCTATCAGGCATCAACAATAACGGGAACGGGCAGAAAGGCAGACGGGAAAGAGTATAATATTTACAGCAATAAAAATCCGAATATGATGAATAGACATTTAGAATTGCTACTCGAAAAGGTGGGAGAATGAAAGCATATAGAACACCAAAGGTTTTAAAAATGTTTGTCTTTACTGTTTATTTTGAAGATTTCTTTTTGAGATTCGGCGGGGAAATAATGTTTTATAAATACATGGTCGAGATAGAAATAATGTTTTTATGGTTTGATATATTTTTTTCAATCGGAAGTTTAAAAAATGACTGTTGAATTTAATCACGGCGAAGTGATGAAACTATTTGAAGGCAAACGTCAAAAGTTTCTGACAAAGACGGGATTTCAGGGCGTTGTCTTATCGGCTGTCAATTCACGGGTTGACACGGGAGCGAGTCAATCGGCTAAACAGTTTAAATTTACCGGCAAGGATAAAATACAAATTCAAGCGCCTTTAGACTATGATTTATACTTAGAGCGCAGATATGGAATTTTAGCAAAAACAGAGCATCAGTTGATCCCATACATGGCAAAATTTGAGGAAGAAATCTTTGGTTAATACATCGTTAAAAGACAATATATATAAATATTTAAACGGCGTTGCTGCGGTTAAAAACTCAGTTGCTCAAATCGGATGGGGACAAATGCCGGATACTGCCGTGACTAAAACGCAGATTGTTTATTCAATGCTGAATGATAACCGATTGCAGGGTAGCCAATTCAGAGATCAATTGTGGCGGTTTTGGATATGCTTTCCGCAGACAGGCACAGCGGCAAAAAATACGGCATTAACAACAGCAAATATTCTGCTTAACAATCTGCATAATATCTCCGGCACATTCGGAGATGTAAATATATTATACGCCGAAAACGTGAGCAATCAAGATCCGTTTTTCGACACGGCATCAAATAGCTACATAGTGATTCAAGATTATAAATTAAAAATGAGAACATTAGAGGTATAAAATGGCAAATCCGCAAACCACAGAAACAACCACACAGCTTCTTCTTGGTGCTGTAAAGGTTGAAGTATCAAGTTCTTCTAACATGGCGGGGGCTGTTGACCTCGGCGCATGTAACGGCGTTAAATACACCGAAGAAATAAAAATTGCAACACTTGAGAATGACAACGCAGTCGACAGGGACATTATTTCAGAAATGAAAGGGCTTGTCGAGTTTGACCAACTCCAAGTATTAAACGAAGCCGCGCGAGTTATTATGCGTGGGTCAATTGAAACAATTACAAACACAGCCGGATCGCTTGTAACGGGTGCAACTCAGGTAATAGCCGCAACATGGACAGAAAAACTGTTTTATCCGTTCAGTTACAAAAATTCATCCGGGGCAGTTCCAACAATTACAGGCGTTGTTCAGTCTCCGGCAACATCACTAACGGTAAACACGGATTATTTTGTAATCCAGGATGATAACGGAAACTGGGGTATTTATTTTGTAGATAATGCAACAACAAACCCGGCACTTTCAATAACAGTAACTATGAACTACACTCCAGCCGCGTCTGTTTCTTATGAAGTCGGCGGAAAATCTACAATCCCTTATTTCTATATCAGGCTGACAAGCACAGACGAAAACGGGAAAATATTCAAACTGACATCACTCGGAAAATGCAACCTGATTTCCGGTGATGAATATATGTTTCAGAAATATAACGCAGACGATCCGCGTGTCAAGATTCCTATTAAAATTCAGATTAGGCAGGATTCTACATTGACAGCCGGTAAACAGCTCATGAAAAAAGAAGTTGTAGGATAACTAAATGGCGACAATCGACCTTCGGCACTTAGTTCAAAAAGAATATGATGTTGTTAAATTCATCGGAGACTTAGACGGGGAGGAATACACAATCCCTGTCAAGAAGTCAGTTGGCGCATCTTTACTTTTGCAACAGTACATGGATGACTTTAACAAAAAGAGAGAACCGGGAGATTACAAGTCAACCGACAGTATTGAATTATCATATCTATGTCTGACTGCATGGATAAGAAACTATTACCCGGAAATAACTCTTGAATGGGTAAAGCAAAATATTACATCTGATGAATTGCTTTCTGAATTAATGAAATTAGCAAATCAGATATTTTTCCCAAAAGTGACGGAAGCGGGGACGCCAAAGAAGAACCCGAAAAAGCGCAGGTCTTAGGTCGATATATAGCCTTAATTCTCAACGCGTTTCCCTCGTTCAGCCTCGATTTCATTATGGGGCTTGAATGGGAAACCGTGTTTTATTGGCATAGGCGGGCGATTGAAATTAAGACCGGAAAGAACGTTGAAGAAATTGTCGAAATACAGATTGACGATGACGCATTTGAACAAAGCAAACAAAGACTTGAAAAGAGACTTGCCGAAATAGAAAAAGCGAAAGAAGG
>CAYTBK010000031.1:0-36604 GCA_964436005.1 uncultured Acidobacteriota bacterium | reverse complement strand
GCGTCCGTGGCCAATCGGCAACGCACCGGTCGGCCGGTTGATTCCCTACGGGAAACGGGCGGGCCTGCCGTTCGAACGGGCTATGGACATAAATTCCCTCCGGGAAAAAAGGTTGCCGGCGCCTGGGCGGACACCCGGATCTATCGTCCGCCGTCTGAAAACACGGATGGGCAGAATGAGGAAGATGGGCCGCGCCCCCCTTCGCCCGGTTCCTCCGGCGCCGCGACGGTAAACCCAAGCGGCCGGCGCCCGCCTCGGGAGTGCGGCGCGGAGGCCGCCGCAGCGCCGCTTTCGCCAGGCGCGCAGGCCGCCGGAGCGCCGAACGCGAAGACGCACTCTCCGGCCTAATCATTCATTTTTAGTGAGATTAGTGGATTCTGATGTGCCTTGGCGGTAAAAAACGGGCGCCGGCCGGAGCCGGCGCCTCTTTATCCGCTGCGTTCTCTGTGAATTCGTGGTGAAAGGTCAGAACTCCGGGCCCACCGTGAAGATCCAGTTCACCCGGTGGTCCTCCCCGACCCCGACGAACAGCCGCACCGGCCCGATCCGGGTGGCCAGGGCCACGCCCACCCCCAGACCGTTGTACGAGCGCAGGGGCGTGTCGAGGCTGTAGTCGGTCTCCGTGAACATGGGCACGCGCACACCGGCCACCCCGGCCCGCACGTAGAAGTAGGAGGCGTCCACCACCCCGGCGGAGTGGAAGTTCAACTGCCGGCGCAGTTCCAGGGAGGCCGTCCAGACGTCCTTGCCGAACAGCTCGTCCAGGCGGTAGCCCGGCATGCGGGCCGAGGCCCACTCCATCTGGTTCATGCCGCCGGCGTAGAACACCCGGTAGATGGGGATGTCCCAGCCTTGGGCGAAGGTGCCCGACAGGTTGACCACCATCTTGCCGGGGACGGGGAAATAGATGTCCGTGGTGGCCCAGGCGCGCGCGTAGTTTTCGCCCTCGTTGAACATCCGGACGTGCTTTTCCACGTTGGCGTCGAACCGGAACCCCTTGCGGGGGAAGTGCCAGTCGTCCAGCGTGTCGACCCCCGCCCCGAGGGTGAAGAAGGAGTCCAGGCTGGTGTCCTCCTCGTCGAAGTACCCCTTGCTCCGGATGTTCACCCGCTCCACGTTGAAATGGGCGTTGAGACCGAAGTACCGCCCGAAGGAGAAGCTGGTGCCCGCCTGCAGGCCGGCCTTCTTCTCGGTGAAATCGTCGAAGTTCTGCTTGTTGAGGAAGAGTTCCCGGGGGATCGAAGTGTAGTAGCCGCCCACGTTCATGCTGAAGGTCTGGCTGCCGAAGGTGAAGGGCACGGAGAGGATGGCCCGGATGTCCTGCACCAGGCCGCCGACGAAGCGGAGCTCCAGGTCCGAGCGGGTCCCCAGCAGCCGCCGCCCGACGAAGCTGGCGTAGCCCAGGAACTTGTAGTCGGTGTCGAAGTGGAGGGTCAGGTCGATCTGCTGGCGCGGCCGCTCCTCCACCAGGTAGTTCAGGGACAGCATGCCCTGGTGGAAGGACAGGTCGTAGTCCACCTTCCGGAACCGGTCCATGGCGTAGATGTTCTCCACGGATTCGCCGATCTCGTCGGCGGTCGCCTTGTCCCCGCTCCGGATGTCGGAGTTGTGCAGCACCAGCCCGGCGGAGACGTTCTTGGCCCCTTCCACCCCCACCTGCCGGACCGGGACGTCGTACTTGCCTGTCCCCACGGGCCGGGGTTCCGGGCCGGCCGGCTCGCCCCGGAACAGGGCGGCCAGCTTGTCGCGGGCCTGGGAGGCCGAGGCGTAGCCGCGGCCCACCAGTTCGTCCACCTTCTCGAAGTCGGCCACCGACACACCCTCCATGTCCGGCTCGACGACCACGTCGGCCATGGCCAGCAGCACGGCGTCCTTTTCCCGGCGGGCCAGCGTGTAGGCCTCGTCCATGATGTCGAACAGGTTGTCCAGGCGCTTCTTTTCCGGCGCCGGGGGACGGGCCACGTTGATGGCCAGCACCTTCCGGTAGCCCAGGGATTTCGCCACGTCCACGGCGACGTTGTTGAGGACGCCGCCGTCCACCAGGACCATGTCGTCCATGTGCACGGGGGTGAAGACCAGCGGCACGGCGATGCTGGCCCGCACGGCCTGGGTCAGGCGCCCCTTGTCGAAGACCACCAGCTTGCCCGAGCGCACGTCCGCGGCGATGGCGCGGAACGGCACCGGCAAGCGGTCGAAGTCGCGGATGTCCACGGTGCCCATGCGGAAGAAGGTGTCGTTGAGCAACCCGATGACCCGCTCGCCCTCCATCACGCCCTGGGGAATGCGCAGCGCCTTGTCCCGGATCTCCAGGGACAGGGAGGGCGGGCGCTGGTCCATCTTCGACGAGTAGTTCAGCAGCCGCCGGTTGGGCGTGTCGCGGATGACCTCGTTGAAGTCGGTTTCGTGCAGCAGCTTTTCCATGGCCTTGGCGTCGACGCCGGAGCAGTAGAGCGACCCCACCAGGGCCCCGGCGCTCGTCCCCACCACGCAGGCGGGCTTGAGCCCCATCTCGTCGAGGACCTTGAGCACGCCCACGTGGGCCAGCCCGCGGGCGCCGCCACCGCCGAGGACCAGGCAGACGCCGGGCTTCGTGGCGACGGGTTCGGCGGGCGCCGCCTCCTGCGCCGGGCCGAACGCCGTAAACATCATGGATGCAATAATCGCAATGAAAATGGAAAAGGCTTTCCGGCCCCGTCCCGCTTCGATCCGCCGCCCGGCGCCAGGCCGGCCGGCCGCGGGCAGACTGCTCCCTCTGCTCACTTCACCACCTCGTCCACCAGGGCGTCGAGACGGGCCAGCAGGGCGGCGTCCTTCTCGGCGTCGCCCCGCTCGTGCAGACCGCAGGCCCGGAACAGGCGCCGCTCCCCGAACCCGTACATCTTCAGGAAGGTCTCGTAGCGGGGCCAGATGTCGGCGTAGAAGGCGGGGTCCGGCTGCCCCTGCACCTGGATGAGCACCAGCTTCTTGCCCGGGGCCAGCCGGCTCGGGCGGTCGCTGGTCAGGAAATCCGGCGTGAACCAGGAGAACGTGCGGTCCACGAAGGCCTTCAACTGGGCAGTGATTTCACCGAAGTACACCGGCGTGGCGAGCACCAGGACGTCGGTTTCCGCGGCGGCGGCGAGGACGTCTGTCAGGCCGTCCTGCAGCACGCACTTCTCCAGCTTGGTCTTGCAGGCCATACAGCCCTGGCACCCCTTGTAGGCGAGCTTGTTCAGGGGAAAGACCGAGACGGTCGCCCCGCGCTTTTCGGCGCCGGCGCAGAACCGGCTGGCCAGGTAGGAACTGTTCCCGTTGGGCCGGGGACTTCCCAGCAGACACGTGATTTTCATGTTGACCTCCCGCAAGAATACTGCGAACGCGTTCTTCCCATTCGATTGAAAGGGACATTGTATACTACTTGCCACGGGGCCGGGTTCGCAAAAATCGGTCTGCCGGCGGGAATCAATCGGGTGCCCGGTTGATCTTTTCGCCGGGACTGTCGTATTATGACCCGATGCAGGCAGGGAGGCGGCACGCGGCCGCGAACCAGAAAGACCGCACCGTTTCCGCCTCCCGCCGGACCAAGGCGCCTCCGCGGCTGCGGAACCCTTTGGAAATCCACCGATAATCCAACCATCACAAGGAGTTGATATGCGCACTTTGATCTTCTGTCTGACCGCAGTCTGCCTGCTCGGCTTCGCCGCCGCCCAGGCCACGCAACAACCAGCCACAGCCCCGGCCGCCAAGGCGCCGGAGTCTCAGCCGGCCGCCTCTTCCTTCAAAAACGACATGGAAAAAGTGAGCTACGGCGTCGGCTACAACCTGGGCAAGAACTGGCGCCAGCGCAACCTGGAACTGGATATCGACGGCATTTCCAAGGGCATGGCCGACGGTTTGAAAGGGAGCGCCCCGCTGGTTTCCGAAGAAGAGCTGGCCAAGCTCATGAACGCTTACGCCGAAAACAAGATGAAGCAGATCCGGGAAAAGAACACCAAGGACGGCGAGGCCTTCCGGGCCGAATTCAAGAAGAAGTCGGGCGTTGTGGAAACCCCCGAGGGAATCCTGTACCGGGTCATCGAACCGGGTGCGGGCGAGTGCCCCACCGACGCCGACACGGTCAAGGTCCACTACACGGGCAAAACCGTGGACGGGCAGGTCTTCGACAGCTCCGTGGAACGCAACGAACCGGCCGAGTTCCCCGTCGGCGGCGTGATCACCGGCTGGGGCGCCGCCCTCAAGCTGATGCGCCCGGGCGCCAAGTGGGAGATCGTCATTCCCCCGTCCCAGGCCTATGGCGACCAGGGCGCCGGCGGCGTGATCGGGCCCGCCGCCACCCTCGTGTTCGAAGTCAGCCTGCTCGAGATCAAGAAGGGCCAGCCCACCGACATGATCAAGGCCGAACCCGCGGCCACACCCGCCCCGGAAAACAAGCCCGCCCCCGCCAAGTAGGCGACGAGGGGACCGGGCCGGCCATGGCCAAACCGGAAAGCGAATTCCGTTGCCAGCGCTGCGGGCACCGCTCCACCAAGTGGTTGGGGCGGTGCCCGGGTTGCGGCGAGTGGGAAACCTTCGCCGAGGAACACCGGGCCCCCGCCACCGCTTCCAGGCATTCCGGCCGTTCGATCTCCACCCCGGGCGACGAAGGCCCCCTGCTCTTCCAGAACATCGACATCCGCGACATGCCCCGCGCCTCTTCAGGCAGCCGGGAATTCGACCGCGTCCTCGGCGGCGGGCTGGTGCCGGGCTCCCTGGTCCTGCTGGGGGGCGAACCCGGCGTCGGCAAGTCGACCCTGCTGCTGCAGGTGGCCGGTCACCTGGCCGCCACCGCGCCGGTGCTCTACGTCTCCGGCGAGGAATCGGCCCACCAGGTCAAGATGAGGGGCGAACGGATGGCGCTGGCCCCCGCCCAGCTGTACCTCTTCGCGGAGAACCGCCTGGACGCCGTGGTCCGGCACGCCCACGCCCTGAAGCCGGCCGTGCTGGTCGTGGACTCCATCCAGACCGTCCTGGCCCCCGACCTCGAATCAGCCCCCGGCTCCATCGGCCAGGTGCGGGAGTGCGCCGCCCGGTTGCTCCAGCTCGGGAAATCCTCCGGCATCACCGTCTTCATCATCGGCCACATCACCAAGGAAGGCGCCATCGCCGGCCCCAAGGCGCTGGAGCACATCGTCGACACCGTGCTCTACTTCGAGGGCGAACGGCACTGCAACCACCGGATCGTCCGGGCGGTGAAGAACCGCTTCGGCGCCTCGGGCGAAGTGGCCCTCTTCGAGATGACCGGCGAGGGGCTGCGGGAGGTGGCCAACCCGTCCGCCGTGCTGCTCGCCGAGCGGCCCGAGGAGGCGCCCGGCGTCGCCGTGTCCTGCTCCCTGGAAGGCTCCCGGCCCCTGATGGTGGAGGTGCAGGCCCTGGTCAGCCTGTCCCAGTTCACCGCCGGCCGGCGGATGACCCAGGGCTTCGACCGCAACCGGCTGTCGCTGATCCTGGCCATGCTCGAGCGTTCCGCCGGCATCAACATCCTGGGCGCCGACGTTTACCTCAACACCGTGGGCGGCATCGAACTGGACGAGCCGGCCGCCGACATGGCCACGGTGGCGGCGGTGGTGAGCTCCTTCCGCAACCGCCCCCTGCCCCGCGACACCGCCTTCATCGGCGAGGTGGGCCTGGCCGGCGAGGTCCGCTCCGTGCCGCAGATGGCCCTGCGGGTCAAGGAGACGGCGGCCATGGGCTTCCGGCGGCTCATCGTCCCGGCGGGCAACGCCCCGGCCGGCGGGGCCATCGAATGCGTCCCGGTAGCCCGCATCCGGGAGATGCTGGACATCGTCTTCTGACCCCTCCCGCCGGCAGATTGATCGATAAGCCTAAAAAATCGAAGAAGTTGCCGGGTGCATTGCGGCATCCCGGCGAATCTCCCTGCCCGAAGAAAAAAATCGCTTCCCTCACCGCCCACTTGGCCCGCAGGGCCTGGACCAGATGTTGCCCAAAAATCATGGACCGGTTGTTACCCGTAAGGCATGGATGTCCATAGCCCGCGCATCCCTCCCCGTATTCTTGCCCGTAGGGCATCCAGACCCATCGCCGTGAGTGAACCCTCTTGCCCACGGTCAGCGCCCACGCCCGCCCCTCGGCGAGGGGCGGGCTACGAAGCGCAAGCCACCGCCTGACACCAATCCCATCAAGACAAACGCGTTTTCACTCTTCCCCGGGCAAGAGATCGTGGAAGCGGAACCGCCCTTCCCGCAGGACCGTCTCCCCCGGCCGGAAATCCACGGCCTGCCGAAAGAGCGGGCCGTCGTAGACGAAGGTGTGGAACTCGCCGTTTTCCCCGCAGGGGTCCGCTGTGTCCGGCAGTTCCCCCAGGAAGGCGGCGTCGTACTCCCGACCGGCGAAGCGGCCGTCCAGCTGGGCCGTGTCCACGCAGGTGACCCGGGCCCGGAACCCGGCCGCCAGGAAAGCCCGGGCCAATGCGGCGGTGTCCTTGCCCCAGAGCGGGAAGAGGGCGCCCAGGCCGGCCCGGGCGAGGTTTTCCTCCCGGTAGCGCCGGATGTCGGCCAGGAAGAGATCGCCGAAAGCCACCCGGCTAACGCCTTCGGCCCGGAAACGGGCCAGGGCGGCCGCCATCCGTTCGGCGTAGACCTCGTTGGAGGCGGAGGGCGGTATGAAGACCTCTGCCAGGGGCAGCCCCAGCAGGCCGGCCTGGCGGTGCAGCAGCGCCCGTCGCACGCCGTGCATGCTGACCCGCTCGTACTCCTCGGTGACGGTGGTGAGCAGGGCGGCCACGCGACAGCGCCCCTCGGCCAGCAGTTCGCGCAGGGCCAGGGCGCAGTCCTTGCCTCCGCTCCAGGAGAGCAGGACCGGCTCGCGGTCCTCCCGCCGAACCGTTCCCCGCTCGTCCGGAGACGCCGGGCCTATTTTTCCCGCCAAGTCGTCCATGCTCCGCCCCCTCGCAGACAAAAGGTGGATTGTAGCCGCATCCCCCCCGAACCGCACGGAAAAACGGGCGGAGCCAACGGGCACCTCGAAGCATCACGACGATGCACGGCTGATTTCCCAGGTCGGAGGGAATCGCCCCGGTCCGTGATCGCCCGCCGGTTACGGCCGGCAGGTCACCGATATCTTATTGCTCGCATTGATTGATTCAATGCAAATGATGATGGAAGACGTTTCCCATCCTGTTCATCCTGTCCATCCAAGTTCTCTCCTCCACCCCCGGGTCCGATCCTCGACGCGCCTTCGGCGGGCGGTCAAGGCCGGGTGCGGAAGCCGCCAGTTTCGCCCGAAGACAGGTGGGTGTCCACAAATGCTGCCGCCAGGCGCCGCAACCGGACGAGGTCGCCCACCCCGACGGCGCCGTCGCCGTCCAGGTCGGCCCGTTCCAGGCTCCAGGCCGGTAGGCGGAAGCTCCCCGCCAGGTGCCGGGAGAGGCGCTCGGCGTCGGCCGGGGTGAGGTCCCCGTCGCCGTCCAGGTCGCCCGCCACGGTTTCCAGGGAAAAACTGCGCACCAGCCGGACGAAGTTGGCGATGCGGACGACGTCGCCCTGGGGGCCCCGGCCGTGGGGGTAGTCCGACTCGCTGCCGCTCTTGGGGTCGCTGCGCTGCGCCCCGGCGCCGTGGACGTCCTCGAGCAGGTACGTCCCCGACCCGGGGGGAGACTGCATGTAGCCCGACGCCCGCCCGAAGGCGATGTAGGCGGCGGGCACCGTGCCCTGGGAGCCATCCCGGAAACTGGTGGAGGTCCAGAAATAGGGATAATCGACCTGTCCGCCCTCGTTGACGATGGGAGTGCACAGGAGGGCGGAGTCGAGCGCCGGGGAGGCGGTGGTGTCGGGGGAGCGGGCGTAGTCGACGAGGGTGTGCAGTTCCTTGGCGTCCGGCAGGCGCCAGTCGCCGTAGCCCAGGAACCGCTGGGCGTTCTTTTCCTGCACCCAGGCCAGGGCGGCCCGCCAGTCCATGCCGGTGCCGCTGTCGGAGCAGGCCCACATGAGCCCCGCGGCCTCGTCCGTGACCGTCCCGTCCCCATTGCTTACAAACTGGTTCCGTCCGTAGTCGGGGTTTCCGCGCACGTAGCGGACATAGAGCAGGTTGTCGCTCTGGCCCGTCGCGTCGGTTTTCACCACGGGGTAGCCCTTGATGCGGCCATCGGCGAAGTTGACGCCAAAGGCGGTCTCGTTGCCCTTCATGGTGGTGGAGACGTAGCGGGTGGCCGTCCAGTCCTGGCAGTCGATGACACGTTCCGTCCCGGTGCCGGCCCCGTAAGTGAAATCGAAGACCGACGTGTCCAGGAAGGGGATGTACCCGGCGGTGGAGGTCATGCTGGTCCCGCAGGAGCCCGAAAAACGGATGAGCGAGTAGAGCTCCTTGACGGTGGGCATGCGCCAGTCCGTGTACCCACCCGCGGTGCAACTGTCGGCGCCGGCCCGGGCCGCTTCCCAGGAGACCTTGGCCCCACGCGCCTTCACCCACAGAAGGCCCGTGACGTTGTCACTGACGGTGCCGTCCCCGTTGTCGGTGTAGGAGGGGAGGTTCCCGGCGTGCTGGGCGTCCTGCCCGAAGAACGGTTCGCCCGACCCGGGGGAAGGAATTTCCTTTGTCTCGTCGAAGCAGGCGCTCACGCACGTGTCCACCGCCCGGTACGCCCCCCGGCGGTCGCGGGCGGCCTCGGGCAGGGCGAAGGGGATCCCCGCCGCCTCGTAGCGGCAGGCGCCCCCATCGTCCGTCATGCGCCGCTTCCAGGTGCAGAGGACGTGCGGCGGACCGGGTTCGCTGCCGGAAACCTCGACCAGCAGGTAGCCGTACTCGCCCCGGTGGTCCCAGCCCACCGGCGCGTAGGGGGCGTTGTCGCCGCCGTAGAAGTAGGTGTCGAAAAGGGGGCCGCCGCCGGCGCCCACCAGGCATTGCCAGACGTCGTCGGAGGGGTCCCCGTCGCCGTCGTCCACCCGGGCCGCGTCGAAGAAGTGGTCGTGGCCGCAGAAGTAGGCCCGCACCCCGTGCGAGCGCAACGAGGCCCAGAAGTCGTTCCGCGCGGGCGCCTCCGTGCCCAGGCAATCGGTGTGGAAAACCCGGAACGCGGGCTCGTGGCCGAAGACGAAGCGGAGCGGGACGTCCCGGTGGGCGTCCAGGACCGTGTCCAGCCAGTCCTGGTTCACCCTGTGCAGGTCGGCGTAGTTGTCGCAAGCCACGAAGAGGGCGTTTTCCCGGACCAGGGAATAGGTGAACCCCCTCTCTCCTTCCGGCCCGTCGGCCGGCAGCGCCCAGGCGCCGGAAAAGGCCTCCGTCCAGGCGGACGCGCCCTGCGGGACGTCGGCCTCGTGGTTGCCCCGCACGGGGAAAACCTCGACGCCCGCGGCGACCAGGGGCGCCGTGATCGCCTGCCAGGTTTCGAGCTGCCGGAGAAGCCGGCCTTCCGTGGAGCCGGACCCGCCCTCGGCGATGTCGCCGGGAAACAGCACGAGGCGGACGTCCTCCTGCAGCAGGGCCGCCACGATCTCCGCCGGCAGCGACGAGGAGTCGGCGCTGACGTGGGTGTCGCCCACCACGGCGAACCGCCAGGTGGCGGCCAACGCCGGGGCCGCGGCCAGCATGGCCAGAACGAGGCAGAAGGCGCAACCGGTGCGGGCACGGAACCATTCCCTTTTTTTCGGCATCTTCTTTCCCCTTGCTGTCGAACGGGGCCGACCGCCCCGGAATCCTACCCTTGAACCCGCCCGCCCCCGCTTTGTTGCAGCCGATCTTCCGGCCGAAGAGAAACTCCTCCCGCCCGTTCCGATCGTTCCTCCGCGTTCGAATCCAGTTCATCCGGGACAACCGGCGGCCGGTTTCACAGGAACCGGCGGAAAGAAGGTGGGTGGCCACAGGCTCACGCAAAACAGTTGGGTGTCCACAAGCCATCCCATCCAGTTCATCATGTTTATCCATGTTTGATTTTCCGGTAGGTTCAACCAGCGGCGATCCAGAACACGATCCTGGACACCCGCCCGTTGCGATCATGGACACCCACCCCGGCCGCCAGGGCGGCCAGGAGGCCGGAACCAAGATATCCAATTGTTTTACATGAATGTACAGGATCATCGGGATGAAGAACAACCTCTCCCCGCCCGTTCCGATCGGTCCTCCGCGTTCGAATCCGGTTCATCCGGGGCCACCGGCCGCCAGGCCGCGGGGACAGGCGGAAAAAGGTTGGGTGTCCACAACCCCACGATAAGCGGGTGGGTGTCCACAAGCCCTCCCATCCTGTTCATCCATGTTTGATTTTCCGGCCGGTCCAACCGGCGGCGACACGGACCGGCCCCCTGGTCGGCCGGGCTTGTTCCGCCGCGGTCAGGTCGTTGTTCCCCGCGTCCCCCGGGCCCGCCGCCAGAAAGGGGCCAGGAACCGGGCGACGATGGCCGCCAGGCCGGCCAGGGTCAGCCAGAACCCGAGTTCGTGCAAGGAGGCGGACAGCGGGTTGCCCCGCCGGAGCACGATCACCGAGTCGGCATAGATGATCTCGCACCCGCGGTCGTCCCGGACCGTGCTCGTGTTTCTCGTGTACACGCCCTTCGGCGTCCGGACGCGGTAGTCGACGAGCAACCCGGAGACCGCCACCTGGTCGCCGGAGCGGACGTCCCGCAACCGTTCGGCGATCGCAGGCGTCGCGGGGACGATGTGATTGTTGGAAATCCGTTGCAGGTCGAACAGGGGCATCGTCTCCTGCGAGAGGCGGCAGAAACAGGTGAATTCCCCGTGGGAGAACTCCACGCGCCGGTAGACGTCGGAACGGACGTTGCGGCCCCAGACGAGGCAAAGGTCCTTGGTGTTGAAGGGGTCGTCGCGGTGGGTGTAGTCGTGCCAGACGTCGCTGTCGTAGTAGCCGACGACCAGGCCGGCGATGGCGTAACGGTAGCGGGACACAAAATCGGCCTTCAGCCGGCCTTTGGCGACGGAGAAGGAATTCTCGTCCAGGGGTTCCTGCAGCGGTTCGGCCTGCAGTTCGGCCCGGATGTCCTCCGGCGGGGGAAGCGATTCCCGGGTCCAGAAAGTGACCAACCAGATCGAAAGCCCTCCCAGCAGGAGGGCACGCAGCGACCAGGCTGTCCATGCCGCGCGATTCACCCGTTCCCCCGGTTCCGACGGTAAACCGATTCCGGTGAAGGCCCGCCGGCTACTTGAGGATGGAGATGAGCACGCCGGCGGCGATGGCCGTGCCGATGACGCCCGACACGTTGGGCCCCATGGCGTGCATGAGCAGGTAGTTCTGCGGGTTGGCCTCCTGGCCCACGATGTGCGAGACGCGGGCGGCCATGGGCACGGCCGAAACGCCGGCCGAACCGATGAGCGGGTTGATCTTGTCCCGGGTGAACAGGTTCATGAACCGCGCCAGCATCACGCCCGTGGCCGTGGCCACCGCGAAGGCCGAGGCGCCCAGCACGACGATGCCCAGGGTCTTGAGGTTGAGAAAAGTCGAGTCCATGGTCATGCCGACGCTCAGGCCGAGGAAGATGGTCACGATGTTGATGAGCTCGTTCTGGGCCGTCTTGGAGAGACGGTCGACGATGCCGATCTCCCGGATCAGGTTGCCGAACATGAGCATGGCGATCAGGGAGGCGGCCGGGGGCACCATCATGGAGCAGACCACCGTCACCAGGATCGGGAAGAGGATCTTCTCCCGCTTGGACACGGGCCGCAGTTCCTTCATGACGATCACGCGCTCGGCCCTGGTGGTGCAGAGTTTCATGATGGGCGGCTGGATGAGCGGCACCAGCGCCATGTAGGAATAGGCCGCCACGGCGATGGGCCCGAGCAGGTGAGGCGCCAGCTTGATGGTGGTGAAGATGGCGGTGGGGCCGTCGGCGCCGCCGATGATGCCGATGGAGGCGGCCTCCTGGCAATTGAATCCCAGCAGGGTGGCGCCCAGCAGGGTGGCGAAGATGCCGAACTGGGCGGCCGCACCGAGAAGGAGCGTGCGGGGCGCGGCGATCAGGGGCCCGAAGTCGGTCATCGCCCCCACGCCGATGAAGATGAGCGGGGGGAAGATCTCCAGCTTGACGCCGTAGGAAATGTAGTAGAACAGCCCCCCGATCTCGTTCCCGACCGGCGCGGCGGTCAGGTTGGCCATGGGGATGTTGACGGCCAGGGCGCCGAAGGCGATGGGCACCAGCAACAGGGGCTCGAACTCCTTGACGATGGCCAGGTAGAGCAGCACGAAGGCGACGCCGATCATCACCAGGTTCTGGATCGTGACGTGGGCGAATCCGGTGGACCGGAAGAATTCCGTCAGCTGCGAAAGGAGCTGCTCCATGGCGGCCTACTTCAGGGAGAGGAGCTTCTGGCCCACCTGGACCGCATCACCGATCCGGCAGAACAGCTGATCCACGACCCCGGCGCGGGGCGCGTTGATGAAGGTGTCCATCTTCATGGCGTCCAGGACGATCAGGGGCTCGTTCTCCTTGACCGAGGCACCGGATTCCACCAGGATCCGGTTGACCGTCCCCACGATGGGAGCGAACACCGCGCCCCCCCCGTTGGCGGGGCTGTCCTTGCGCACCGGGACGGCGGGAGCGGCCTGGCGCACGACAGGCGCCGCCTCGGGTCCGGCAACGGACGGAAGATTCCCGGTGGCCCCGGGGTACCTGGATTCATCGTCCTCGAGAACCTCCACCAGGACCTCGAAAACCTTGTCGTTCAGCGTGACGCGCAACTTTTTCATTTCGTTCTCCTCGGTGTTCTAACGTCCCCGGACCAGGTGGGAGCGCATGTGATCGAGCCTCCCGACCCGCGACCAGGCATCCTGGGCCTCTTCGGTGACGAGGGTGATCCGGTGGATCTCCGCCCGCCCCTGCAGCATCGCGTAGACCGCCGCGGCAATGACGGCGGCTTCTTCCTCGGTGGCGTCTCCCGGCAGCGCGGCCCGCGGGGCGGCCCCGGCCGCGGGAACGGCCTTGGCCGAGCGGGTCACCAACCGGTCGAGCATGGATATGGCATTGACGAACAGCTGCAGCAGGAAGAGGGCGGTGAACACCACCCCCATGCCGATGGCCGCCAAGTATAGACCAGTGATAAAATTGCTTCCCATCTGCATTTTCCCTTACAGCGGGATGTTCCCGTGCTTCTTGGGCGGCCGGGACTCCCGCTTCGCCTTCAGGGCGTGCAGGGCCTGCACCAGGTACAGGCGGGTTTCGGCGGGGTCGACGATCTCGTCGATGAACCCGCGACCGGCGGCGATGTAGGGGTTGGCGAACTCGCGCCGGTACTCCTCCACCTTCTCCCGCTGGGTCTGCTTCGGGTCCTCGGAGTTCTCGATCTCCTTCTTGAACACGATGTTGGCCGCGCCGTCGGCGCCCATCACGGCGATCTCGGCAGTGGGCCAGGCGAAGACCCGGTCCGCCCCCATGTCCTTGCTGCACATGGCCAGGTAGGCGCCGCCGTAGGCTTTCCGCAGGATCAACGTCAACTTGGGCGACGTGCAACTGGCGTAGGAGAAGAGCATCTTGGCGCCGTGGCGGATGATGCCCCGGTGCTCCTGGGACACGCCGGGCAGGAAGCCGGGCACGTCCACCAGGTTGACCAGCGGGATGTTGAACGTGTTGCAGAAACGGATGAAGCGGGCGCCCTTGTCGCTGGCGTCGATGTCGAGGACGCCGGCCAGGTGCATGGGTTGGTTGGCCACGATGCCCGTGACCATGCCGCCCAGGCGGCCGAAGCCGATGATCAGGTTGGGCGCGAAGTTCTGCTGCACTTCGAGGAAGTCGCCTTCGTCCACGACCCGGACGATGACCCGGCGCATGTCGTAGGGCGTGCGGGGGTCTTCGGGCACGAGCCCCGCCATCTCCGGGTCCGCCTCGAGGGTGAGTGAAGCGGGGAAATGGTGGGGCGGGTCGGACACGTTGTTCGAGGGGAGGAAGCTCAGCAATCGCTGGGCGATCCGGATGGCGTCCTGATCGTCAGCGGCCACGAAGTGCACGTTGCCGCTGATGGTCGCGTGGGCGTCGGCGCCGCCGAGGGCTTCCGGTGTGATGTCCTCCCCGGTGGCCGCCTTGATGACGCCCGGCCCGGCGATGAACATCTGCCCGGATCCGCGCACCATGATGACGAAATCGGTGATGGCGGGGCTGTAGGCCGCTCCGCCCGCGCAGGGGCCGGCGATGATGGATATCTGGGGCACCACGCCAGACAGGAGGGTGTTGTGGTAGAAGATGTTGCCGTAGCCGCTGAGGGCGTCCACCCCTTCCTGGATCCTGGCCCCGCCGCTATCCTTGAAGCCGACCACCGGCACGCCGCACTTGAGGGCGTCCTGCATCACCGAAACGATCTTGGCGGCGTGCATCTCGCCGACAGAGCCCCCCGAGCAGGTGAAGTCCTGGGAAAAGGAGAAAACCTGCCGGCCGTTGACGGTTCCGGCGCCGATCACCACGCCGTCCGCCGGGATGTCCTGCCCGTCCATGCCGAACTGGGTGCAGCGGTGCCGAACGAAGGATTTCGTTTCCAGGAAGCTGGCGGGGTCGAAAAAGGCCTCGAGCCGCTCGCGGGCGGTGAGCTTGCCCTGGCGGTGCTGCTTTTCGATGCGGGAGGCCCCGCCGCCGGCCTTGATCCGGGCCTGGCCGTCCTGGAATTGCTGCAGCTTCGATTTTTCTTCCATGGGCGTGCCCCTATTGCATGGTCAGCGCGGAGATGGCGGCGTTGAGCTGGCGGTCGATGATGTCCGGGTGCAGGCTGACGCTGGAAGCGGCCAGGTTCCACCCGTGGCCGTTCTTCACGTAGATGTCCATCACCCGGATCTTCGTCTCGAAGTATTTCTCCATGGCGTCCTTGCCCGAAACGCAGGCGATGTAGGTGGCGATGGCGGCATCCCCGTGGAAAGAAATGTCGAAATCGCTGATTTCATAAAATTTCCAATACTGGTTTTTCAAGAGGACGCGGACTTCCTGCAGGTACTGGTCCCGGGAGTGGACCGTGGTGCGGGAACGGACCGTGAAGCCCTTCCAACTCTCCAGGTGCGTGGCCTCGATGGCCTTTTCGTCACGGTCGATGTAGGCGCGGAACGTTGCGTCGATATGGGAGAGGATCTCCTTGCGATCCTGCTCACGGCTCGGGTCTTGTTCTTTCATGGTCTTTCCTCCGGACAAGTGTTCCAACCGGCATTATCCCAGAAATTCTACCTCAAAACAAAAAAACAGTCGCCTTTCACAGGAAGTTTAAGGACATTTTGCGGAAAGTGGCCGGCACGAGATGCGTCCGCTCTTCCGCCTTGCGGACGAACTCCTGCCCGTCGAGGCGGTAGATGCGCACCGCGCTCCGCCCCCATAGCCCCAGGTCTTCGAGCGGCCGCCGCTTCCCCCACAGATCGTGAAAAAACTCCAGGTTTTCGAAATAGATCCGACCCGGCTGCAGAACGACGAAAACGGGGTGGGCCGGATCGAAGCGGAAATGATGGTCCGAAAGGTTGACCACCTGGATGTCGGGGCGGCCGACCTTCTGCAGGTAGTACCGGAAGACGGCCGGCGTCTCGCCCGCCATCACGCTGCCGACGGGCGCCTCCCGGGCGATGGCGTCGATGGCCTCCCGGAGCCGGATGTCGTAGTATTCGTCATGCGGGAAACGGGTCCCCGACTGCTCCATCCCCCCGCCCAACGGGTTGACGTAGAGCGAGTAGAAGGGGAAGCAGGTCAGGAGCGGGACGACCGCCCCAACGAAGACCACCGCGGCGACGGCCATCCGCAGCCGGCCGGCCCGGACCGGAAACCTCAGCCTGGAGAGCCACGCCGCCAGGGCCTCCGCCGCCGCCATGGCGCCGAACGCCGCCGCCAGGCAGGCGATGGGCATCAGGGTCAGGGAATAGCGCAGGAACTTGACGCCGACGAACGAGTAGGAGAAGAACCAGAAGAAGGTCCAGAAAACCACGAAAAACGGCCCCCGGGTCCGCCAGGAGCGGACGCCGAAAACCAGGCCGGCCAGGAAGGCCAGCAGGACGGGCAGCGGCATCTTCGTCAGGACGAAGAGGAAGTAGAAATACCAGGGCGTGCCGCCGAGAGGGGTCACGGTGACGCTGTTGGGGAACAGCAGACCCGACATCATGTAGCCGTGATGGGTGACCGTGTTGTGGCCAGCGTAGGAAACGAGCTTGGAGATGACCGTCGGGTCCAGGACCAGCGGGTTGGAAACGAGGAAAGCCGCCGCCATGATGGCGAGGTAGCGGACCTGGTCCCGCCAGGTGTAGCTGTCCGGCGGGCACTGTTCGGGGTTAACCTTCCGCAGGGTCCAGAAGAACAGCAGCGTCAGACCCCAGAAGTGCGGGAAATACTTCGAGGACAGCATGAGCCCGAACATGGCCCCGGAAAGGTAGTAGAACAAACGCTTGCGCCGCGCGTCGGTCTCGGGAGTGGACTTCATCAGCAGGTGGAAAAAGAAGCCCCAGAGGAAGAAGAAGGTCAACAGCGTGTCTTCCTTGGCGATCCGGTTGATGGCCGCGGCGTTGACGCCCACGGCCCATAGCAGCGAGGCCAGAAAGCCCGTCGGCGCCGAGAACAGGGCGGCCCCGATCAGAAAGATGGGAATGGCGGTGAAGGCGCCGACCAGAACGTTGGGCAGGCGGACGGCCGTCTCCTCGGGGATGACCGGGTGCGCCGTGTCGGCGGCAAAAGCCCGGTTGACGGCATCGGCGAGGGAGACGGAGGCCAGCATGAGGGTCTTCATCAGCAGGGGGTGCTCGACGTTGACCTCGAAGGAACCGTTCTGGTAGCTTCGAACGGCGTCGATCTTGTTGACCTCGTCTTCGGACAGGCCGCTCTCGTGCAGTTCGGGGAGCCTGACGGCGAACCCCAGGATGACGATGGAAGCCAGGGCGAAAAAGGTGAATCGCTTCATCTCCAGCATCCCGCTCACTATTATTTCGTTTTCGGCAGGTTCTTTCCCATTTCGGTTTTCGGCCAGGCCCGCCGCTCCCAGTAGGGCAGCAGGAGCCGGGACAGGGCGACCAGCCTTTCCTGCAAATCGGCCCTCTCCCGGGCGCCCATCTCCGAGAAGACTTCCTGCAGGAAGCTGACACCCTCGGGAATGAAGCACTCCACGAGAGCCACCCCTTTCTCGGTGAGTTTCGCCACGCGCTTGCGGCGGTCGACCGGGTGCTCCGTCCGGGTCACCAGGCCCTTGCGCACGAGACCGTCCACCAGGCCGGTGACGTTGGCCGGGCTGACGTACATGATCTCGCCGATCTCGCCCAGGGTGCACCCCGTTTCCCGCCGGATGTAGAGGGTGGTCAGGACGTCGGTGGACTGGGGCGTGACGCCGTATTCGGCGTAGGCGCGCTCGACGATGGCCACGAGGATGTGGTAGGAATCGAAAAGGCTGGCCACCAGCCCGATGGTCGAGGAGTCGAGACCGGGAAACTGATCGCTCAAAGTGGTTACGGCTTCGGTGAAAAAGTCTTCCTGCATGTTCCGCTCCTGATGGTCTGGCGCCGTCACGCCCTGGTATTTCCGCCTGCCGGTCTCCTGGCGAAACCTGGGCCGAATCCGCAATCATAATATAAGCGGCGGTTATTTACCAGTCTTTCCGGATTCTGTTTTCAAATTTGTCCACACCAAAAGCCATCCTCTTGTTTCGGCATGAGTTGCGCATTCTCGTATTGGATGCGGCCCGGCACGCCTCCGGCAGTTGGCACATCCGCCGGTCGCCTGACGCCAACATTATCATTTATTCATAGAATGTAAAGAATAATATTTTCTTCTAGCTTACTTTCATGCGGTTGACGTGCACACACCTGCGCAACCTGCCGATTTGTGGCGCAGGCTTCAGCCTGCGCGGCAAAATCCCGAGCCTCACACCCGGACCCTTCCATATCGCCCCCGGTGACATCGGTGAAAAAGAAGGACACCCACTCCTTCGGCGGGAACCCGACGGGCAGTCCGGCACGAAACCTGTGGACACCCAACATCTCTGCTTGTGGACACCCAATACTTCCACCAGGAGGGAATGGACCGCCCGGCAAACAGGTAGATGCCCTTGCTCTCACCTGAAAAAATGTCGGGTGTCCATAGAAGGAAATGAGTGGGTGTCCATCAAGACGCCGCAAAAAAAGTTCCCGTTCATCGGGGTGGGGCGGCCGCCGCATCGGCGGCGAGGCGGAAACCGATGTCGAAGCGGCGGCACTCCGGCGTGAAGGCGTCGCGGAACCAAGCCTTCGTGCGGTTGGCGTGCACGTACCAAGACCCGCCCCGCACCACCCGGCACAGGCCGCGGGAAGGTCCCCGGGGGTCGGTGACGGGCCTGTCGGGGTAATTCCCCTTCCAGTCCGCACACCACTCGTACACGTTCCCCAGCATGTCGAACAGGCCCCAGGCGTTGGCCTGTTTCCGGCCCACCGGGTGCGTCCGCCCGTCCACCACCGACTCCTCGCAATGGCCCGTAGTTTTCGGGGAATGGTCGTACCAGGCCACGGAAGCCAGTTCGCCGCAATTGTCCTCCGGCAAACCCGCCCGGCAGGCGTACTCCCATTCCGCTTCGGTGGGCAGGCGATACCCCTTCCCCGGGTCCCGCTCGTTCAATTTTCGGAGAAACTCCTGGCAATCGTTCCAGGACACGTTCTCCACCGGCAGGTCGTCGCCTTCGAACCGGGAGGGGTTGCTTCCCATCACCGCCTTCCACTGGGCCTGGGTCACCTCGGTGGTGGCCAGGGAAAAGGCCCGGCGGAGGACCACCCGGTGGGGCGGCCGTTCGTCGCGGCCGGCCTCGGGCGAGTTCGACCCCATGAGGAAGCTCCCGGGGGCGATGAGGACGAAGGACATCCCGGCCACGCCCGGCCACGGCGTTTTTCCCGTCCGGGCAGACGCCGACCCGGTGGCCCTCCCCGTCGGCCCGTCCGGCGGAACGGAAGCCGGCACCACGTCTTCCCCCTCGATTTCTGCGGGCCGAGCGGGTGCCGGCGCCGCAGCCGTCGTTTCCCGCTTGGCCGGCGGGGCTGGCGTCGGATGGGCCTCCCGGGTCTCCTGGGTCGTCGACGGGGTGAAGACGCCCGCCGCGGCTCGTCCCGTGGAAGGACAAAGGAGGCCGACCAGGGCGACAATTCCTGGGATCACTTCGGAGAAACGGCATTTCACCAGGCACCTCCCGCTACCGAACAAGAAAGAAAAACCCTATACACGAGGGTCCCCGCAATGACAAGGCCCATGGTCGGGAAACCACCGGCCCGGCGCCGTGAACACGCAAAACTCCGACAAGTTGGCCAGTGACACCGGTGGCCGCAATACAACCGGAAGGTGGATCGTTGATATGCCCGGACATCCAATTTTCCGGGGGAGGAAAAATGGACACCCACTTCTTCGGCGAAAACCGGACGGACAGTCCGGCACGAAACCTGTAGACACCCAACCTCTCTACTTGTGGACACCCAATACTTCCGCCAGGAGGAAACGCCCCCCCGGCAACGGGGAGAGGCCCTTGCGCTCGCTCGAAAAATTGTTGGGTGTCCATTGAGGGAAATGAGCGAGTGTCCACAAGCAAACGTGAGTGGGTGTCCATGAAGATGTGGACACCCACCTTTTCTGGGGGGAAGAGATTCCTGGACACCCAACTTTCTAGGGAAAAGAAAAAGAGGGGAGCCCATGCCTTCGGCTGAAACCGGACGGACAGTCCAGCACGAAACCTGGAGACACCCAATCTCTCTAAATGTGGACACCCGATCTCTCCGCCAGAAGGAAACAGCCCACCCGGCAAACGGGGAGAGGCCCTTGCGCTCGCCCGAAAAATTGTTGGGTGTCCACAAGAGGAAATGAGTGGGTGTCCGTGACGCGATCACAGGCATCGCGCCGCACGCTGCCGCCTACAGCCCGCCCGGGAAGAGGGTCAGGGGGAGGAGGAGGTCCGCCTCCGTGCGCAGGAGGGCAACCAGGAACCCCCGGTGGAAGGCCCGCACCGGGCCCGCCGGGTCGGGGAACCCGGGCGGCGGCAGCCAGCCGGGCGGGCCGAGGGGACCCCGCGGAACCGGCCGCCCCGCCCGCAGCGAGCCCAGTTCGGCATCGGTCAGCGCCCGGGAAGCGAGCCAGGGTACGAGATCCTCCCCGTGCGCCCAGGGGGTCCGGCCGGGGCCGGGGTCGGCGTACGGGCCGATGGACGTCCGCCGGAGGCCGGCCAGGTGCGCGCCGCAGCCGAGCAGGCGCCCCAGGTCGCGGGCCAGGGCGCGGACGTAGTAGCCCCCGCGGCAGGCCAGCGCGAGCGTGCTGCGGCCGGGCAGTTCGTGGCCGAGCCAGCGCGCCTCGTGCAGGTAGACGCGGCAGGGTGGCAGCACCACCGTCTCCCCGCGGTGGACCTTGCGGTACGCCGGCTCGCCCCCGATCTTCTTGGCGGAAGTGGCCGGCGGGACCTGGTCGCGCCAGCCGAGGAAGGACGCCAGGGCCTCGTCCAGCCGCTCCGGCGAAAGGCCCGCGGCATCGCCGCGGAAAACGGTTCGCCCGCCGGGATCCCCGTTGTCGGTCTCCGCCCCCCAGGCCACCACGGCCTCGTAGCGCTTGGGGACGGCGTGGTGCAGTTCGAAGAGGCGGGTGGCCGGCCCCGCCAGGATGAGCAGCAGACCCTCGGCGAAAGGGTCCAGGGTGCCCCCGTGGCAGACGGCGAGCCTTCGCCCCCCCGCCCGGGCGGCCTCCTCCTGGAAGCGGCGCACCAGCGAGAAACTGGTTTCCCCCCTCTCCTTGTGCGCCAGGCAGACGCCCGGTCTCACGACGCGCCCCCCGTTTCCCCGGCCTTCATGTCCTCCCCCCCCCGAACTGTCGTCCTCGGCCCATTCTCCTCCCTTTCCCGCCCGGCGCAAGGCCTTTTCGGCCCGCCCGCCCATTCCCCCCGGGCCAGGCCCGTGGTAGAATGCCGGAAAACCGACAGGAAGGAGCACCGATGACAGAACTGGTCAGGTTCGGGGTTTCCGTGGACAAGCCGCTGCTGGACCTCTTCGACCGCCATCTCCAGCGCAAGCACTACGCCACGCGGTCGGAGGCGCTCCGGGACATGATCCGCCAGGAACTCTCCCTCCAGGCCATGGACGAGGACGCGGAAGTGGCCGGCGCCGTCACCTACCTGTTCGACCACCACCGGCGCACGCTGCTCAACCGCATCACCGACCTCCAGCACGACCACCAGGAGCTCATCCTCTCCACCCAGCACATCCACCTCGACCACGACCACTGTCTGGAGATCGTGGCCGTCCGGGGGAAAGCCCGGAAGGTCCAGCAGCTGGCCGACCGGCTCAAGGCCGTCAAGGGAATCGCGCAGTGCCTGCTGAGCGTCACGGCCGTCCACCGGGAGCACGATTGAGCCGAAGAAGTCCGGGCAGGCCGGTCACGAGTCCCAGTGACGCGCGAGCCGGGAAAAATCGCTTCCCTCCCGGGCGATGCGCCCCTCCTCGATGAGGACGAAACGCCCCGCCAGGTCCGCGGCGAAGTCCAGGTCGTGGGTGGCGAAGAGGATCGCGGCCGGCAGCGAGCGGAGCAGGCGGGCCAGGCGGCGCTTGCCCGGTGGGTCCAGGCCGGCGGACGGCTCGTCCAGGAGCAGCAGCGGCGGGTCGGCGACCAGGGCGCCCGCCAGGGCGACCCGCTGCTTCTGGCCGTGGGAAAGCGAAGGGACCGGTTCGTGGGCGACCGCCCCGGCCCCCACCGCTTCCAGGGCCTCCCGGGCTGCCACGGCGGCCCGATGGGCCGGCAGGCCGCGGCGCAGCAGGCCGAAGGCCACATCGTCGAGCACCCGGGGGAAGAGCAGCTGGTCCTCCGGCACGTTGAACAGGAAGCCGATGCGCTCCCGGATGCCGGTGACGGTACGCTTCGACAGGACAAGCCCGTCGACGGCGATCCCTCCCTCGTGCGGCACCAGCCCGGCCACCGCCTTGAGCAGGGTGGTCTTCCCCGACCCGTTCAGGCCGGCCAGGGCCACCTTCTCCCCGGGCGCCACCCGCAGGGACAGGCCCTGCAGAACCGGCGGCCGCTTGTCCCCGCCGTAGCGGACCGTCAGGCCTTCCAGTCGCAAGGCGTCTTCCATCAGCCCCCCCACTGCCGGCGGACCCACACCGCCAGCCCCACCCAGCCCAGGGCGGCCGCCGCGGCCAGGGTGTCCACCAAACCCCAGCGGCGGCCCGGCAGGCCGGGGACCGTCCCGTCGAAACCCCGCAGCTCCATGGTGTCGGCGAGGCGGTCCGCCCGGTCGAACAGCCTCGGCAGCCAGACCCGGGGCAGCGAAAACAGCAAACGCCGGAGGGCTGCCCCCTTCCCCGAAGCGCCGCGCACCGCCAGGGCAGACAGGATGCCCCGCGTTTCCCCGGCCAGCGCCCCGGTCTGGTGGACCATCTGCCCGAGGAGGGCCGACACGGCCGGGGGCAAGGGCAGGCGGCAGAGTCCCTGGTGGAAGTCCCCACCCGGCAGGGCCGCGGTCAGGCCAACGGAAAGAACCCAGGCACTTACACTTTTAACGAATATATTCCAAGTAGATGAAATCAAATCGTGCCCGCCCGGAACATCCCCGAGCGGCCAAGCGATCGCCAGGAAAACGAGGGCGAGAAGAGGGAGGAAAAACAGGGCCCCCGCCCACCAGGCCAGCCGGGCGGTGCGGGCGGGCAACCGGCAGGCGGCCAGCCAGAGGCCGAGGGAAAGGCCGGCGAAAGCCAGGCCGGCCGGGTCGTCGGCCGGGGCGGCCAGACAGGCGACCAGCAGGCTGGCGAAAACAAGGATCCGGGCGGGCGGCGCCAGGGTCAGCACCAGGCCCGCGCCGGCGCCCTCAACGGGAAACGGGTTCATCTCCCCCGCCCTCCCGCTTGACGGCGGTCACCAGGTACCCCCCGTCGTCGTCCCGCACGGTCGCGACCCGGAACCCCAACCCCGCCAGCAGGGCCGCCGTCTCCCGGGCGGGGGCCAGAACGTGGCCGCGCACCGCCTCGCCGGCCGCGGCATGGATGGCGTTCACTTTTTCGCGAGAAAGGAGATGCCACACGTGGAGGGCGCCGCCGTCGCGCAGCAGCCGCCGGAATTCCCGGGCGGCGTTCAGCGGGTCGGCAAAATGCGGCCATACCGAAAAGCAGATCACCCGGTCCACCGTCCCGCTCTCCCAGGGGAGAGAAAGGGCGTCGCCGCAGAACCACTCCGTGCGGGGATCCCGGACCTTGCCGCGGGCCACGGCCAGCATGGCCGGGGAAAGGTCCACGGCCAGGACGCGCCCCCGGTCCGACAGATGGTCCAGCAGGGCGAGGGTGAGGTTGCCGGTCCCGCAGCCGATGTCCAGCACGGTTTCACCCTCCCCCACCCCGAACTCGTCCAGCCCGAACAGGAGGCGCCCGCGCAAGGCGTCCAGGTCCTCCCATCCGTCCCATTTCTCCGCGATCCCGTCGAAGAACGCGACCGTCCCGTTTTCCACCATTTTCATTCTCCTTGCTGATTTTCAGCGATCAGACGGGGTTCCACCACCAGGGCCTCCCCGGCGAACCGGCAACGCCGCGCCCGCACGGCGCCGGGCACCACGGCCAGGATGAGCAGAAGGCCGGGCCAGCCGCCCAGGAAGGAAAAACCGGCCAGGAAACCTGCCGGCAGGCCCGCCGCCCAGGCCCAGCCGTACACCTGCAGGCCGAACAGCAGCCGGCCGAACAGCAGCACCGGCGCCAGGACGGTCCACTCGTTGCCCCGGGGCCAGATCCGCCGGATCCAGGACACCAGGGAGACCATCGCCGCCAGCTCCACCGCCATCCAGAGGGCGATGGGGGGATACCAGGGCGGCATGCCACTCGCCGCCGCCGAGAGCAGCGGCACGAGGAAGGCCGTCAGGGCCGCGGGCCGGGGCGGGGCGAAGAAAGCCAGGGCCATCAGGGGGATGTACATCGGCATGAACAGACTCCCCAGCCGGAGCACGTGGAACAGGGGCGGCAGGAGCAGGGCCGCCGCCCCGAACACGGCGCAATAGGCCAGGGCCCGCGGCGCGAGGGCCGGCCGGCCGCCCTTCCTGGTTCCGACTGCTGGTGCGGCTTCCATCTCACTCCCCTCCCAGGGTCATCCGGACGCCGCCCAGGAAGTTGATCCCCGGCATGTCGTAGCCCGGCTGGTATTCGTACTCCGTGCCTGTCAGGTTCTCGATGCCCGCGAACAGGACCAGCTTCTCCTTCCACTTGTCCGGGGAAATTCGCACCTGCATCCGGGCGTTGAGCAGGAAAAAGCCCTCCAGCAGGACCCGTTTGCCGCCGGGGTAGCGGGGGTTGCCGCTCCACCGCTCGCCGACGTACTGGGCGTCGGCCGAGACCCGCCAGCGCTTCGCCACGTCCCAGTTGACCCCGAGCTGGGCCGTGTGCTCCGGCGCGTAGGGCAGGTTGGCCGGCTGCGCGTCCAGCCAGGTGTACGCGGCGAAGGCGTGGATGTTCTCCCGCGGTTCGAAGCCCAGGGCCGTCTCCACGCCCCAGGTCCGGTAGTCGCCGATGTTGTCGTAGTGGGGAGGGGGCGCCGTGAAGCGGAGGGCGTCCTTCCCGTGGTCGCGGAAAAGCGTGAAGTCGAGCCTGGCCTTCCGGCCGAATTCCTGCGAAACGCCGCCCTCGAGATGGACGATCTTCTCCGGCTTCAGGTCTTTCCACTTGTCGCCCTGGTTCCAGTCCTGGTACGAAAACACGGCGTACACCCCGGGCAGATTGAAGCCCCGCCCGGCCGAGGCGTGCAGCCGCGTGCCGCCGCAAACGACCTCCAGCCCAGCCTGGGGGGCCAGAAAATCGCCGAAGTACCGGCTCGCGTTGTACCGGACGCCCGCCACCGGGTTCACCCGCACCCGGTCGCCCCAGGTCACGCCGGCCAGGACGTAGGGCGCGGCGTTCCACAGGCGCACTTCCCCCTTTTCCTTCACCGCGCTCCCCAGGGTGTTGCGGAAAGAGCCGCCGTAGTCGTCGAAGTCGAAGCCGGCCGTCACCTCGAAGCGCCGGGGCAGGACCGCCGTCTGGCGGGCCCGGAAGCCCCAGTTGGCGTAGTCGGTGTCGGAGTGGTCCACCAGCGAGCGGGCCGCGTTCCAGGTCTCCCAGCGGATGGCGCCGGCGTCCCGGTACCAGCGGAAGTACCCGGAGAGGGTGTCGGTGCTGTTCTCCAGGGTGATCACGGTCGTGAAGTCCCGGATGGCGAAGCGCCCCGCCGGCGGCGGCGGCGCGGTGTCCGGCCCCGGGTCCAGGGTGTAGTTGTCGGTGTGCGAAACCGTGGCGTCGAGCCGCCACCCGGGGCTCAGGGCGTAGCCCACCCGGCCGAAGAAGTCGGCCAGCTTCCCGCCCGACTGCGGGCGCGCCCCGTCGGACATCCGGTACCCCCCGGCGAAGTTGGCGTCGAACCGGCCTTCCCGGTAGCCGCCGTCCAGGTGCGTCAGCAGGGTGCGGAAAGACCCGCCGCTCACCGAGGCGGCCGCCTCCCAGCCATCGCGCTCCATCCGGCGCGAGCGGATGTCCACGACGCCGAAGGCCATGTTCCCGTACAGGACCGGAGAAGCGCCCTTGACGACGTCGACGTGGTCCAGGGAGTCGATGGAAAGCACGTCCATGAGCGGGTGCGTCCAGACCCCGCTGAATTTGGGCACGCCGTCCACCAAGAACTGGACCTCCCCGCCCGGGCGCCCGGACCCCATGCCGCGGATGAAGATCGTCCCCCCGTCGCCCCCACCGTAGCTGCCCACCGGGTTGTAGCGGGAAACCAGCACGCCCGGCGTCATCCGCAACCCGGTCAGCAGGTCCACCGCCTGCAGGTCCTCCATCTGAAAACGGGAGACCCGGGTGGTTTCCACCAGGTCTTCGCCCAAGAAGTTCACTTCCACCAGCGGCGCATCGGCGTTCACTTCGATCTCGGTCCGGATCGGGGGAACGTTCTTTTTCGCCTGGACGTCCGCTTCCCCCACGCCGGCCGCGCTATTCTCGCTTTCCCCCGCCATCGCCAGGGAGGAGCAAGCCAGAACGAACGCCAAAGCCAGGACAAACCGACACCACATCATCGCCTCCGTAACACATTTTTCAATTCCGTGCCACGATAGCAGTCGAATCCACCCGTGTCAAGCCGCATTGCTCCCCGCAAGGCCGGCCGACCGCCGCGGCTGGTTTTCACTTCTTGTGAAGATGTTGAATGAACCCGGGGCGAAAAGTGCCGGGTCCGGCGCTTTTCAATGCGCGGACGCCGGCCAGGCCCCTCGCGGGTCCAGATTGGTATGGGCCCGCTCGGCGTTGCGCAGGATGCGCGGGATGTCCAGGATCAGTGCCACGGTGCCGTCTCCCAGGATGGTGGCCCCCGAGACGTCCTCCACCCCGCGGCAGTACCGCCCCAGGCTCTTGATGACCGTCTGGTAGGACCCGATGACGTGGTCCACCACCAGGCCGATGCGCCCACCGTCCGCGTCGGTGACGACCACCTGCTGGACGGGGGGTGGTTCCCCGAAGATGCCGAGGTAGTCCCGCAGGTAGATGTAGGGCACGATCTCGCCCCGGACGTGGATCAGGTTGCGCCGGCGCGAGCGGTCGAATTCCGCGGCCCCGAGCTCCACGCACTCCTCGACGGCGGAGAGCGGGAACACGAAGAAACCATCGGCGATGCGCACGAGGAAGCCCTCGATGATGGCCAGGGTGAGGGGGATCTTCAGGGTGACGGACGTGCCCCGGCCGGCCTGGCTCCAGACCTCGATGCCCCCCCCCAGCTCCTCGATGTTCTTCTTGACGACGTCCATCCCCACGCCCCGGCCAGACACGCTGGAAACGCTCCGGGCCGTGGAGAAGCCCGGGGCGAAGAGAAGCTGGAGGATTTCCTGGTCTTCCAGTTCGGCGTGGGGGGAGATGAGCCCCTGCTCCACCGCCTTGGCGCGAACCGCCTCCCGGTTGACGCCGGCCCCGTCGTCCGAGATCCGGATCACCACGTTGGCGCCCGAGTGGTACGCCGTCAGGTGGACCTTCCCCGTGCCCTCCTTGCCGGCCCGGCGGCGGGCCTCGGGCGTCTCGATGCCATGGTCCACGCAGTTGCGCACCATGTGCACCAACGGGTCGCTGACGCGCTCGATGACCGTCTTGTCCAGTTCCGTTTCCGCCCCTTCGGTGACGAGCTCCACATTCTTGTCCAGCGAGGCGCTCAGGTCCCGCACCAGCCGCTGGAACTTGCTGAAGAGCGTCCCGATGGGCAGCATGCGGAGGCTCATGGTGTTGTCCCGCAGCGAAACGGTGAGGCGCTCCGCCTCCTCGGAAAGTGCGAGCAGCCGGTTGTCGTTCAGGGTGGAGGAAAGCTGGTTCAAACGGGCCTGCAGGGTCACCAACTCTCCCACCAGGTCCACCAGGACGTCGAGCCGGGCCGCCGGCACCCGGACCGAAGCGATGGCGTCGGTCCGGGCCGCCTTTTCCTTGATCTGGCGCAAGTGCTCCTGCTCCAGCAGGGCCGACTGCACCTTCTCTTCCGAGGTCAGCCCCGACTCGACCAGCATTTCGCCCAACAGCTTCTTGCGGGACATCATCTCGTCGAGAGCACCCGGGCGGATGTCCCCCCGGTCCAGGAGGATGTCGCCCAGGCGCTTGGAGGCAGCCTCGTCGAGGGTGTCGCTGGCGGCGATGAGGTCCACGCTGAGTAAGGCTTGGTCCTCCACGAAGATGAAAACGCCCCGGATGTCGTTTTCCGAGGCGGTCGTCGTCAGGAAGACGTCCCACCCCAGGTAGCAGCCTTCCGGGTCGATATTCTCGATCGCTGGAATGTCGCCGACCTGGATGAAGAAGCTGGCGTCGCCCATTCCGCGCAGCTCGTCAAGGAGCAGAAGCGGGTTGTTGCCAGAGCGGAAGATCTCCAACTGCGGCTGGAAATGAATCCGGTAGGTCGAGGCCGCCGGCGGCAGGAGACCGGTTTCCGGGGCGCCTTCCGTCTTCTTTTCCAGGGTCTGGCCGGGCTGGAAGCGGAGAGCGCTGTCCCCGTCGGGAAGGCATTCCCGCAACCCTTCGATGATCCCGCGAGCCCTTTCCGGGTCGGGGTCTCGGGCGTCCGGGCTCCGCAGCATGCCGTTGACCTGGTCCTTGGCCGCCAGGCAGAGGTCGATGAGACGGCGGGACACCGGAATCCGGCCCTTGCGGGCATAGTCCAGCACCGATTCCACGTCGTGGGTGAAGTTGGAGATGCTGTCGAACCCGAACATGGACCCGGCGCCCTTGAGCGTGTGGACAGCCCGGAAAAGCCTCCCCATGAGGTCCTTGTCGCCCGGAGAATCCTCCAGGGCCAGCAGAGCGGACTCGAAATCGCTCAGCAGTTCGTTGGCTTCCTCGCTGAAGACTTCGCGGGGATCTTGCACCATTTCCCCCCTAGCCCAACACCTTTTTCACGACCCCGACCAACTGCTCCGGCTTGAATGGTTTGACGATCCAGCCCGTCGCACCGGCCGCTTTGCCCTCCATCTTCTTCTCCGCTTGTGATTCCGTCGTCAACATCAGGATCGGGATGAATTTGTAGGCCGGGTTGGACCGCAGCCGCTTGATCAGCTCGATACCGTCCATGTTCGGCATGTTGAGGTCGGTCACCACCAACTGGAAAACAGAAGCGGAGGCTTTCTCCAGCGCATCCGCACCGTCCCGGGCTTCGTCGGTTTCGTACCCTTCCCCCTGCAGGGTGAAGGAGACCATCTGCCGGATGCTGGCCGAATCATCGACGATCAGTATCCTCTTGCTCATTGGACAAACTCCATAAACAACTTGATTTTAGTTTTTTAGCGCACTTGAGGTCCAGACGGAAGCCCGCTTCGCAGGCCTTTTGCTGGAAGAGCTGGCCGGGCGGCGGAACGACGGTGAGCGCGACGCCTTTTCCGGAAACGGAGACGTGGGCCGCACAGAAGAGCTGCATTCCGGCCAGGTCCAGGCCGGTGCAGCCGGTGGCGTCGAGAACCAGGGGCGCCGGCTTTTCCAGCAGCTTGAGCATGGCGGAGCGGAACTCGGCGGCGGTCTGGATGGTCAAGTCCCCCTGGATGGTCAGGGTCCAATTCCCGTTCTTCCTGTCAAGCGTGAACACGCCCACCGTTCTCTCCTTCGGCCCCCGGCCCTGTTCTCGGTTCAGAACAACTCCACATTGTCCCCGAAATCATCTTCCGGCGTTCCCGTCCCCGGCGCCCCGGCGCTTTTATCCGGCGCCCCGGCGCCTTCGCTCCCCGGCGCAGGCCCCGCTGCCTCGGGAATGATTTCGGCATCCACGACGGTCACTTCACCGCACCCGCCCACCGGTGCCGGCGGTACGCCAGGCTCGCCTCGCTTTCCCGGATCGGCTCCCTCCTTTCCACTCACCGCGCCGCCGGCGTCCGGGGCAGGGACTCCTCGTTCGGACTCCGCCGCGGGGGCCGGCCCGCCCATCATGTCACGGGAGTGCACATAGCGCTCCTTTTCCATGGTGTACCGCATGGCGATCTGGGGGAAGAACCGTTCGATGTCCCGCCCTTCGCCCGCCTTGACCCGGAAATGCCCAAGATCCTTCAGGATCCCCTCCATGTCCGCAACGAAACCGTCCAGGGAGGCGCACACGCGGTCGTGCACGTCGATTTTCCGGCTGAACTCCGTCAAATCCCTCTCCAGATCCAGGGAGACGTCCCGGACCCCGGCCAGGATGTTTTCCAGCCGCTTCCGGTTGGCCTGCAGGGAGTCCGTCAGGGTGGAGAGTTTTCCCACCAGGTCCTCTGTGGACGATTCGTCCCCGATCACCGAACCCATGGATTCCTTGGTGCGGCAAGCCATTTCGTTGATGGCCCTGAGAAAATCGGAAATCTCCGCGGTGGTGTCGTTCACCTGCTTGGACAGCATGGTGATGGATTCGGCCAAAACGCTCAGGGCGGCCCCCTCTACCCCGATATGGTCCGCCTTGATGATGGCGTTCAAAGCGATCATCCGGATCTCGATGCCGATGGAGTCGATTTCCTTGACATAGCCGGCGATTTCCCCCATCGCCTCCACCATGTCGTCCATGACCTCTCGCAGTTCCCGGTTGACCGTGGCCGCGCTGCCCAGGGTCGTCCCGATCTTCCGGATCTCCCCTTCCATCCTGGACAGGGAATCGCCCGAACCTGCCGCACCGGTCAACTCGTCGCTCCTGTCCCGCATGGCCCCCACCCGGACGGCGATGTCCCCCAGCCTGGTTTTGATGGCCGCCACGGCTTGCGACAGCTCGGTTCGGGACATGCTGGCCTGCGACACCTGCAGCCGCCCGGCTTCCAGGGCAGCCCCGGCCAGGGCGTTCCGCCCGTTTTCCTGCTGCCGGCCGGTGGGGAAAGACTCCATCCGCCCGGCGATTTCCCGGAGAGCTTCCTCCACGTGCTCGATCTGCTGGCGGGTGATGTCGTGGAACTGAACGGCCACGACGATGTCGCCCATTTGGCGGCGAATGGCCCCCGCTTCTTCCGCCAGGGTGTGCAAGGTCGCCTCGGAGGCTTTTTGGCGTCGGTTCATGCCCTCCAGGTTTTCCACGATGCCGTCCATGACGGTCTTCGAGGCGTCTCGATGCTCGACGGCGAGCTGTTCGGAACGGGCAATCCGGCGGATCATGCGTTCCTCCAGGCCGGCCGCCTTGGATTGTATGCCTATGCTTTTGGCCTTTATGTCCTCGGCCTGTTTCCGGACTTCCTCCGACAGGGTGCCGAAACCGGTGTCCTCCCGCATCAAACGGGCATTCTCGATGCGGACCGCCACGCTCAGCATCTCCATCATCCGGGTGATGTCCCGCAAGCTGTCCAGCGCCCGGCACACTTCCCCCAGACGGGCCGCGAAGCCGCGCAACAGGTCCAGGGCCTTGTCCATCTTCGTGTCGGTCTCGGAAAAGGCCCGGTGGGCCTCGTCCAGAACGGCGCTCAATCCGCCGATCTGGGCCGCCATGCCGTCGCCGCAGAGAATGCCGGCCGCGGAACAGGCCTCGCTTTCCAGGCCTCCCACCTGGCGATGGTAGTCCAGGAGCTTTTCGCCCAACTGCAAAAACCCCTTTTCGGTTCCGTTGTTGACTTCCTCCAACCGTCGGGCCGAATCGGTGAAACGCTCGGCAAATGCCCTCCATCGGCTGGAGTTACGCCAAAAGAAAAGCCGGGGGTTGTGCATAAACCTCCAATCGCTTTCGCCAGAAAGGGATTCTGACAGTTCCTGTTTCACTCAGTAGGGATTCTAGAACCCGGTCCGCAGGTTGTCAACGCGTCACAACACGGAAGAGAGCCAAACGTGACCCCTGACCCAGAAATCGTAAAAAAACCCGAGAAAAACGAGGTTGAGGAAGGCGGCAAACAGGGAGCGCCCCAGCGAAAACCCGAGCACCCGGCGGGCGAATCCCCCGAACATCAAGGCCCACCACAACAGGGCCAGGGGAAGGACCGGCAGGAGAATCCAGGGGGAGAAAACGTACCCCACGCCGGTCCGGACGGACCGGACCTGATCGAAGGGCGCGCCGCTTTCCCGGACCGGGAAGGAGGAAAAGGTGATCAGGAGATTTCCCGAAAACCAGATGAAAAAACGGGCGAAAAAAGGCGACAGGATACCGGTGGCCAGAAAAAACCCCCCGTCGATGTGCAGGCTCTTCAAAGTGTCCAGCATGCCCTTGACGATTTCGGCCGTGTTGGCATCCAGCATGCCGCCGGCCAGCGCGGCTTCGAAAAAGGCAATGGAGGCGTACTGCAGAGCGAAGTGCGCCAGGAGGCCGATGGTCATGGCCAGCGTGCCGAAGGAGACGGCGAACCGGCAATCCGTAAGTTCCTTCAGTGCGGTGAAGAGACGGTTGGGGTGGAAGAGGGCGATTCCGAGCGTATGAAAAAAACGCCTCGGGGCCGCATATCGTTCGCGCTCTTCCCAGGGAAGGCGGGGCGGCCCCCCCGCCTTGCCCGCGTCTTCGCCGCCGGCCGAGGGGGCTTCCTCCACCACCTCGTCGGGCGGAGAAACCGCCCCTTCGCCATCGGGCGACCTGGGATCGGGGATCCAGATCCGGTTTTCACAAAGCCGGCAGACGTTCCAGCCGGGATGGTCCACTGTAATCGGCCTGCCGCATTGGGGACACAGGGCTATCATTTCAACGCCTTTCAGGAAATACGGTTGTAAACTCCCATCATGGTGGTGGCCACCTTTTCCCAGGAAAACTGCCGGGCTCGTTTCCGGGAAGCTTCGCCCATGGCTCGCAGAAGAGCCGGGTCCTTCTGGAAGGCGAGCAATGCATCCAGAAGCGGATCCTCGTCGCCGGAAGGGGCGAGCACCGCATTGTCGGGCCCCACATAGTCCCGTATCGACCCCACGTCCGTCGTCAGCACGGGGAGGCCGCAGGCCATTGATTCCAGCACCGCGTTGTTGGCCGTGCAGTCCTTCAGGGGAAGCAACAGGGCATGACATTCCCGGTACAGATCGCGCAGTTTTTCATCCGAAATGTCCGAATGGAGGTGGACGTTGTCCAGCCCCTGGTAGAATTCGTGGCACCAGGGGAAGGTGACGATATGGAACTCGACGTGGCTATTCTTTATCTGGTTCATCGTCTTGATGATCGCTTTGATCATGTCGGAGTCCCGCAGCCACCAGCCCACCGAAATCACCTTCAGCGGCCCGCCTTCTTCCCGTTGGGCCGGCGGGGAAAAGAAATCCACGTCGATGCCGTGCGGCACCAGGAAAATGTTGTCCCTTCGGGACAGCGACCGGAAAAATTCCAGCTGGCTGCTGCCCACGGCGACGATGGCGTCCGCGCGGAACAAGCCCTTGTAGTTGGGGATGACTTCGAGGAACTTCTCCGGCGGCTGGTGGAAGGAAGCCACGACCCGGTTGCCCCGCAGGATGGGGAAACGGGCCATGTACCGGAAATTGTTCTCCCCGTACAGGAAATGGACGATCGTCTTGTTCACCGTGTTAATTCTCATGGAAAGTTCCATTTCCATGGAGAAATGGTGGAAATGATACCAGTTCGAATGGATCGCCTTGAAAGGCTTGAACCGGTTCGGGTCCCGGGCCGACAACCACCGGAAGATCTTGCCGGGCTGGTACTGGGAGGAAAAGGGGATGTAGCTGGCCAGTTGGTCATACCCGGAATGCTTGCTGTGATGGGGGATATGGGAATAAACCAGCAGAATTTTCATGACGCACCTCGCCGAATGAAACATGCATTGTACCCGAAACACGCCAGAGGAAAAACCGGAAAACGGGCTTGGGGAAAGGTGACGGCTTTTTGTAGAATGCGTTAGGCACCTGCAGAGAGAACGGTGCGTATCCCCTTCGGAATCCCATAAACGGAGAAGCGAAATTGCCCACAGTCCTGGCCACCACAGCCTATGCCCCACCATCATGCGACGGCCCGTTACTTCATCCTTTCCGCCATTTCTCTTCCCCCGAAGAAGTGCGCCGCCTCGAGCGCGCGGCCGCCCGACTTCTGCATGTTCCCCGAAACACCCCGATCCACTTGAAGGTTCTCGCTCATGCGATCATCGAAAACCGGCCGGGCGTCGCCGTATGGGCGCCTCAGACGGACCCGCGGGAGTACCTGGCCCTTTACGAGACCGCTCGGGCGGTTTTGGGACACCCACAACAGATCATCACCGTCGCTTCGACGACAACCGGCATGCGCCCCGCGGCCATCGTCCGTTCCTGGGCCGAATCGCACCCCGCTCCCGGCACGTTTCCCTCCGCGCGCACGGGAGGCCCCTTGCGCGTTGCCCTGTTCGGAGACCCCTTGCTGGGCGGTGATCTTCTCGCTTTCCTGAATGCCCATCCATGCGCCACCGTGTTTCAGCAGGGCGATTTCGACCTCCATTCTCTGGAAACGAAGTCGTCTCTCGCGCTGCCACTGGGCCTTCTTCCGCTGGAGATTAGAATGTCCTGTTATCGGATACTGTTGCCTCTGTTGAAAGCGGAAGCGGCCATCTCCGTCCACAGTCCGTTTTCGCACAACGCTGCGCTCTGGAAATGTTTCGTCCCCGGCCTCGGGCTGCCGCTTCTGCACCTGGAGTGCGCCATCCCCGGGTTTTTAACGGGAGCAGAAAAAATCCGCCTGGAAAACTGGCTTTCCATCCACGCAAAAATTCACGGTTCCGTCTGATAAATTAGGATTTAGTTGATCACACGAACCGCAAGCCCTTTTGCAATTCGGCATTTCATTGTCATTGTTAAAGATACGCTATGTTTTTTCCGGCTGCCCATATTCTAGGCAATTCGTAGAAACTACTGAGAAATTGCCGGTTCCGAACTGGAAGGAAGAAGTTTTGAGGAAGTTTTCCACATCTTTTGTGGATATTCGTTGGAGAGTCGCTTTATTTACGTCCTGTCTATATGTTCCATCAGGCAGGCGAAACTCCGGCACGTTTTTAACAGGAATTCCCGGATCCGCGTGTCAAGTCCCATGGTAACTGCCTGTAACATACTTTTCGTCAGGCAGTTCCCCTCCAAGTGCTCCGGGTGTGCTGCAAATATCTCTCCATATAGGGAAAAGAGTCGCACGACTTCATCTTCTCGCTCGCGGTCCGGGACCGTCGGATTCCCTGTCCCCGGCGCAGCGACTCCGGGATTTGCCGGATCATCGTCGTATTTTCCACGAGAGGCGGGGCTTTCCAGGCATTTTCGGCAGACGAGCTCGCCCCGGAGCGGCAGTAGCGCGGCGGGCGGCCGCTCGCTGGCAAAAGGGCGCGCACAGGACGAGCAGGCAGCCGGATCGGAGAGGACTCCTTCCAGTTTCAGGAACCAGAGCTGGAAATACAGGAGGAGGGGCAACAGCACCCCGCCCTTCGCCATGGCGCCGGAAACGGCCCGAAACAACCGGAAGAACCGATGCGCGACGGCGAGCTCCATTTCGGTGTTCAGAAGAACTTCGGCCATGTAGGAGCGCAAGTGAAATCCGTCCAGGTCCCTGAGGTCTTGCCCCGCGCCAGGTATCAAGCGTGAACCGAGGATGGTCCACAGCCGGTCGTCTTTCGCCTGACGCAACTGTATTTCCACGCAGGAAAATGGGGTGACTGGGGAAACGGCCCGAAAACCCGGTTTGCGGACGCCTCGCGCCATGGCCCTCACCTTGCCGTGGCTCTTCGTCAAGAGGACCACGATGGAGTCGGCTTCTCCATAATCGTACATTTTCAATACAATAGCTTCATCTATAATGATTTCCACTTTGCCCGAACCTCCTCGGCACCGGTGTCGTACTATAGGCATCGGTCGCAGCCGGGCATATAGGGCCTTGCCTCCCAAGCCGATTGACCGGTTGCGTGAACCATGCGGGCACGAGACGCATCAAACGCCCTGGAGGACCACATGGAAAACTATGCCACTGACCATTGGAAAGATAACCTGATCATCGCATGCATTCTCAAATCTTTGCGGGCCATCCCGGAAAAGGACCGGGAGATTTTCGTCCGCAAACACTACCGCGGCCAGGAGGAAACCTGCATTGCCGAGCAGCTCGACATCGGTGTCGAACAGGTCCGGGAATCGCTGGCCCGTTCCGGCATGCTGCTGCTGCACAACCTGCGCCCTTATGCGGGCCCGATTCCCGTGGAAGAATAGATTCCCGGCTCTGCCCCTCTCCACTCCCCCAAGCGATCCTGTCTGGCGAACCAGCCCAAAAGGGTCGTCGCTTTGCCGACGAGCCTTGGCCCTCGATGTCATCGAGATCGCGGGCAATGTACTGTTTTCCCGAGATTTGTGCCAGGCCATCAATTCCCCGGGCAATAAAAAAGGGCGGCCGAAGCCGCCCTTGGAGTTGATAGAAGTAATGCTTACTTCTTCGTGGTCTTAACGGTGTGGGGCCCCTGGACGTTGAAGAAGTCCAGGTGACGGGCCAGGTAACCCTGGGCCGTGTCGCCCATCATGATGTACACGAAGGCGTCGATGCCAGCACCAGCGCCGTTGGTGAAGTCGGCGTGCTGCGGGAAGTTCGTGGACTTGAAGGGGTAACGGGCGGTGTTGGCCACCGCGTAGAAGATGGCGCTCATGTAGTCAGAGCCGAACACCATGCCGTGGGAGCCGATATTCTCGACGCGGCTGGCAAAAGCGGTGCCCTGGATGTCCATGACGATCATCTCGTGCCCGGCGATCGGGGTCTTGGTGTCGGCGGGAGTGTACTCGAACTGGTTGCCCTTGGAATCCCACAGGTTCATGTAGTAGTCGTCCAGAACGTCGTCAGCGTAGTTCGTCACGGTGATGTAGCAAAGCACGCCGTCGATGTTGGTCGGCGGGATGAAGGGGAAGTACAGCGGGATCTCGTAGTCGTAGTCCACGACGACGGGGACGCAACCGCAAGCCTCGGCCACCTTCCAGTCTTCGAACTCGACGGTGCGGGCCATGCAGCCGGCAACTTCGTTGTCGAAGGAGATGTCGACCAGGAAGTCGATGCAATAGGTGGTGCTTTCTTCGATGAGCGGGCAGAAGTCATAGCCGATCGCAGGCATGCGAACCGCGATGCAGACGCTGTCGTCGGGGTGGGTAACGCCGGTGCCGTAGATGTCGGCAGGCAGCGTGATGGTCCAGGTGCTACCGGTCAGGGTCATGCTGGTGGAAGGAATTTCCACTTCGCTGTCGCCATAGAGCAGGAACACGCGGCCGCCGCCGGGCCCGTAGGTTTCTTCTTCGCAGCCGATGACGGTTTCCTGGGTGCCGGTGTAGTAGGCGGGGGCCAGATCATTGGTCTGCAGGGTGATGGTCAGAATGCCGCCGGCATAGAACAGGTACTGGCCTTCCGGGCAGCCCTCTTCGGTGATGGCG
>CAYTBK010000030.1:12685-36669 GCA_964436005.1 uncultured Acidobacteriota bacterium | reverse complement strand
ACGGCCTTCTTCCCCAGCAGCACCCACTGCGCGCCGGCGGTCCCCGACAGCGCCATGAACACGGCCAGGAAAACGGAGATGGATCTCAAGTTGCGGAACATGCGGCCTCCCTCCTGTAATGTTGCAATATTCTACATGATCTCGGGTGCGACCCTGCCGATGATACCACTGGTCACGACGGGGACACCCCCCAGCGCGGAGGAACAAGGATGCACAGCGAGGGCGCAAGGCGCCTACGAAGACTGCCGGAGGCGCCTTCCGCCGGAAGGCGCACCCAAAGGCTGGCCCCCGGGCGCAAGCCGCAACCCGACGCCTGACCACGGAACGAGGGTGCGCCTGGCAGCGCAAGGCGCCTACAAAAGACTGCCGGAGGCGCCTTCCGCCGGAAGGCGCACCCAAAGGCAGCCCCCCCGCGCAAGCCGCAACCCGACGCCTGACCACGGAACGAGGGTGCGCCTGGCAGCGCAAGGCGCCTACAAAAGGCTGCCGGAGGCGCCTTCCGCCGGAAGGCGCACCATCGGGCACCACCCCACCGTCCGGCAGGAAAGATCAGGAACATGGATGGACAGGGTAGACAGGATTGGCTCTTGCCGTCATCCACTGCGGCCCTCCGCGCCCTCGGCGGTTTCTCCCCTCGGGTTTCGGGTTGCGGGCCCTGCCCGCACGGGGCAGATCCGCGGTCGAGCGCCCCTTCCCGGCGCGTGTCCTGGCCTCCCCGGCTTTCCGCCTCGCCGCCCGCGTTCTCCGGTCATTCCCGCATGCTCATTTCGCCGTTTTTTGTGTCTCCGTGTTTTCGTGGTTCGCCCCCCCCCGCCGCCTCAGAACAGTTCGACCTTGTCGACCCAGGCGTTGTCGGCTCCCCCGGAATCCGCATTGTCCTTGATGTAGGCCCAGGTCAGGGTGTGGGTGCCGGGCGTGAGCGCATACACGCACTGCGTCCAGGCCACCATCCCGGAGATGCGGCCCTGGAGCACCCCGTCGATGTAGAAATTCAGGTAGTCCCACCCGCTTTCGGACGAGACCTTCCACCAGAACCGGACCCCGGTCCGGCCCGTCGTCACGGTCTGCAGCCGGCAGGACTCGCTGTCGGTCAGTTCCGCGGGCACGCCGATGCAGCTGGAGCCGCTATACGGGGATTCCGTGGTCACGACGAAGTCGCGCGTTCCTCTGTTGTAGAAAGCCTGGCCCGGCAGGTCCAGGGCGGCGCCGATGCCCGCCGCGGCCACCGGAGCAGCGGCGGCGGGGACGGCCGCGATGCGGAAGGCCCCGATGCGCGTGTGCCAGTCCGGAAGCTGGGGAGCGACGGCCGTCGTGAGGTAGTACTCGTGGGTGTACCAGAAGGTCTGGTCGTCTACGGGGTCGATGGTCATGAAGCTGAAATCCCCCCAGCGGCTGATCCGGGATTGCGAACCGGTCCCGGCGACCAGGGTCTGCTCTCCGGCCATGGCGCCGAGCGCGGAGGAGGCCTTTCGCCCGGTGAACCGGATGGCGGGATACATCTGGGTAGAGGAGGCGCTGTAGCCGAGGACGACGTTGTCGGCCCCGTCCGCGCAAATGCTCCCCGTCCAGCGGTGCGTGGCGTCAGGAGCGTAGGTCCCCTGCTGGTAGACCGAAGGGGTTCCCCGGTTGATGCGCACCTCGTACCACCGCATGGCGCGGCTCCCCATGCTCTCCGCCAGGTGGCACAGGTACACGGACTCGTGGATGCTCGTGGAGAAAAGGCCGTTGTAGCGGTAGATGGCCGCGTACATCAGGCGCCCGTACATGCTGTCCAAAGTCCACGTGGTCCCGAACTGGGGCACGCGGGAGGCGGAGAGGTCGTACGGCGCGACGGGCAGGACGACGGGGCCCGAGAGGGTGGAGGCCGCCGGGTTGGACCAGTTGACCGCGTATTTCCACACGTGCAGGGCGTCGGTGTGCAATCCTCCGTACTCGCTCGCGTCGATGGAAAAGAGGTAGTGGGGGGAGCCGGAGGGGGACCGGAACGGTCCCCGCGCGCAACTGGGAAGCATGCCGAACGAACGCAGGGTGGTCGTCGAAGTGGACTGGGCGGTCAGGGTTCCCCGGTACAGGTACGGGGTCCGGATCGCCCAGATCTTGGTGCGCTGGTAGCTGCCTCCGAACGCGAACATGTTGGCGGTGATGTAGATCCCGTCGTTCCAGACGCCGCAGCGGGGGCTGGCGGCCATCTGGGTGTCGTCCGCCTTGAAGCAGTAGGTCCACCAGGCGCCCGTGGGGTCCTCGGTCTGGGATGCCGCGATGGAAAAGGAACACCCGTTGGTCGTCCCGCTCCAGGCGACGTTGAGCAGGAACCAGCGCCGGTTGATGTGGTCGAACAGGACGATGGGGTCGGTCATGTTGTTGTTGTCGCACGGTTCGCCGCACGAAGGCGGGAAGAACGCGTCGAACGTGGTCACACCCAGCAGGGCCCCCGTCGCCTTGTCGAAGATGCCGATGGAGGAGTTCACGACCTGCACGTAATGCCGGATCCCCACGTCGCCGTTCGCGCAGGGAGGCCAACCGCTCCCGTTCGCCAGCAAGCTCAGGCCCTCGAAGCTCCGGACGGGGGGCGGGACCGTGGCCCGGATCTCCCGTTGCCCGTCGGGAGCGTCTTCGGCCATCTCTTCCTCCTCCGGGGGGAAAACGGCTTTCGTTTCCTCCAGGAGCTGGCAGGGATCGTCCGCTCCCTCGAACAGGAACAGTTCGCGGGCCGCTTTTCCGACCAGGGCGGCTTGCCGCACCTCGCTCCAGTACACCAGACGGCCCTCGGTCAAGGCGACTTCGGAACCGATGCAGAGCTCGGGCTCCTGGGAAGAGGCCGCGACGGCGCACGCCGACAGCAGCCCAATGAAAACCAATCCCGCCAGACGCCGCAGATGGTTGTGCACGGCCATGTCCGTAACCTCCTGTCAATGTTCGGTATGCTGAAAACCGCTGTTTCTCGTGAAGAATGATCTTTCTGCACCCTAGCACGAAACGCGGACCGCGGTCAATGAGCTTCCTTCCGGAGAACTCCGTGTTGCCGATTGACCACAAACGCACATCAAAGCGGCGCCGCCGGCGCCGGATCCATGAGCCCAGGCCGCGAACCCGGGGCGAACGAACCCGGAAGCGTTCGGGCGGACGGACGGGTCGCGACCGGCCCGACCCGCGCGGCGAGAAATATTGGGAGAATGGGGCTCGGGAGTTTGCGTCATGGCTGCTTGACGGAAAAACAGTTATGGTGAAAGTTGGTATATATGTTGGAAATGCTGGAGCCGGGTAGTGCCCGGCACTCCTCTTTCTGATGGATGTAGAACGCCTTTGAGATGTTCATAAGATAGGCAGGGTGGATCGAAGTCATCAGGCAATTGCGTCCTCCAAAGAGAAAGGAGAAGAAGTTCTTGTGTTCCCTTCCAATTGTTGGCATAATCCTAATTGCAAGAAGAAAAAGATGTTAATAATGCTGTCAAGAATAAGTAAAGTTGGATTACGGAAACAGAGCGCAAGGGCGACATAAACCCTGTTCTTTATTCATCGGTAGGAGCAACCATGATCGACCCTCCCGCATCGACTCGCCGGGACCAGCCAGCGGTTCCGGTTGATCCCCCGGCCTGGGAAACGGGATTGGACGCCATCACCAAGGGCATTTTCGACGTATTTTGGATAGCGGATGCGGATTGCAATGAAATCCTTTACGTGAGCCAGAGTTACGAGCGGGTGTGGGGACGTTCGCGGGAAAGTCTGTATGCCGCTCCCGCCAATTTCATCGAGACGATTCACCAAGAAGACAGGCAAAAAGTACTGGACATAATAGGAAGAAAGAGACAAGCGGGAATACCCTACGAGGGCGATTACCGTATTGTCCGACCGGACGGAAGCATTCGGTACATTTGGGACAGGGGCTTTCCCCTGATCAATGACGAAGGTCTTTTTGTCGGGGTCGCCCAGGATGTCACCGAGCACAAGCGCGAAGTGGACGAATTGTTGCTTTTCAAGCGAATAGCGATCAATTCGACAGAAGCCATCGCCATCAGCGATTGCCAAGGCAAGCTGCTGTTTGTCAATCCAGCGCACGAAACGCTGTTTGGTTGCTCCCTGCAAGAGGCCCAGGCGCACAACTACCGTGACTACTACCCTCCCGAATCGGTGGAAATCCTCGAACGGGAGGTCGCTCCGATCCTGGCAAAAGGTGGTACGTGGGAAGGAATTCTGGATGTTTTGGACGCCAGCGGGAGGCGTTTTCCGCTGTGGGAACGCGCCGAATCGGTTTGCGATGCGGAAGGCCGCTTCCGAATGGCGTTTGGCTATATGCACGAAATCGCCTCTTCCTCCTGCCCCACGAACGGGAACAAGCAACCATCTGCAGAAATAGCGAACACAGAACAGAAGCAGGTACAGCAAAAGCTGGAACGCTCCCTGCTTATAAACAAGTCTCTTGCCGAGTTTTCCGAGGTTTTGATCTCACAGGTTTTAAGCCTCAACGAAATCGCCGACCAGGCTTTGAACTGCGCCAGGGCATTGACCGGAAGCGCCCACGGGCTTGTCTCTCTTGTCGACCCTAACACCAGTCAAAGTTACTGCTTGAAAAGAACGCGCATGATGGAAGCCAAGACGGAAAGCGAGCCGGGTTCCCCCATTGTGTTTCCCAAACGGCCGGATGGACTTTTCCCCCACCTGTGGGGGCACGCCCTGAACACCAGGCAAGCGTTCTATACGAATGCGCCGAAGAAACACCCCGCGTCCACGGGGACACCGCCCGGACACGAACCTTTGCACAATTTTCTGTCTGTCCCGGCCATGCTGGGAAACAAGCTGATGGGACAGATCGCGGTGGCCAACGCCGACCACGACTATGACGACGAAGACCTGGGGGCTGTCCGTCGCTTGATCGACCTTTTTGTTCTCGCTTGCGACCGTCGGGAGCAACAGAACTTGCTCTGGCAGTCTGAAACAAGGTACAACGCCGTGGCCGATTTCACGTTCGATTGGGAATACTGGACCGATCCGGCGGGACAGCTGCAATACATATCTCCTTCCTGTGAGCGCATCACCGGGCATTCGCCCGAGGAATTCCAGCAAGACCCGTCCCTGTTGCTTTCCATCATTCACCCCGAAGACCGTTCCCTCGCTGCCCTCAAACATGGCAAGGATGACGCCGGCGACCAAGAGTGCGCGTTCACTGTTCGCATCGTCCGTCCGGACGGAAAGACGCGCTGGATCGACCACCTCTGCCGGCGAGTCTACCATGCCGATGGAGAATACCTGGGCCGCCGGGGAAGCAACCGGGACATCACCGAACAAAAGCTGTTGGAAGATCAGCTTTCCCAAACCCAGGACGAGATCAGGCGTCTCCGCAACTGTTTGCGGGGTGAGAACCTGCTGCTGCGCAAAACGCAGTCGGAACAGGCCGCCGTCATCGACATGGTCGGCCAGAGCCCGGTGTTTCAGCACATGTTGATGCTGGCGGAACAAGTGGCGGCGACCGACGCCACGGTCCTCCTGTTGGGCGAGACGGGAACCGGCAAAGAGTTGCTGGCCAGAACCATCCACAAGATGAGCCTGCGCCGTGTCCGGCCTATGGTCTGCGTCAATTGCGCGGCCCTCCCGGCCACCCTGATCGAAAGCGAGCTGTTCGGCCGGGAAAAGGGGGCCTATACGGGGGCGTTGTCCCACCAGATCGGGCGATTCGAGATGGCCAACGGGTCCACCGTCTTCCTGGACGAAATTGGCGACCTGAGCCCCGAACTGCAGGTCAAACTGCTCCGCGTTTTAGCCGAAAAGCAGATCGAGCGGCTGGGCGGCTGCAAGTCGATTCCCGTCGACGTCCGCGTCATTGCCGCAACCCACCGGGACCTCGGCCAGGCCATCCAGGAAGGATGGTTCCGCCAGGATCTGTTCTACCGCCTGAACGTTTTTCCGATCCGGGTTCCCCCGCTGAGGGACCACCGGGACGACATCCCCCTGCTGGTCTGGTCATTCATCGGGCAACTGAACCAATCCATGGGAAAAAACATCGAGGCGGTCGACGAATCCGACCTGGATGCGTTGATGCAATACTCCTGGCCCGGGAACATCCGGGAATTGCGGAACCTGGTGGAGCGCGCCATGATCCTGGCCAACGGCAGCAGGTTGCGGATCACTCTGCCGGATCCGGTCGCCAATGCGGCGAGCCATGTTTCGCCGCCTTCCTCCGAGGAAGAGCGAATCCGTCTTCGGCGGGTTCTGGAGAATACCGGCTGGAGGATACGCGGGCCCCATGGCGCGGCAGAAACATTGGGCCTGAAACCAACGACTCTGGAAAGTCGAATGAAAGCTCTCGGTATTCATCGGCCCACCCGCTAGGACTCGTAGTTTCTCCGAATCTCGGAGCCATGAATCCCCCCCCCTCGCTTCTGGGCGGGAATTATCTTCTTGTAATGCAACGAAATGTGAAGGCTATGCCGATATTGCCCCTTTGGCATGGTGCCTGCGATTGCCTTCCCATGATTCAATTGTTTTTTTCCCTCCAGCCTTCTCCGGCCTATGCCCAGGGTGTGATCCAGGCTCTGCGCTGGATACGCCGAAGCGAGTTGGTCGAGTCACCGATGCTGCCAGGCTTTCTGCTCACGGAAGCCAATTCGCCCGAAGAAATCGTTTTCATCCGGGACTTCTTCTCTTTCGCGGCCTTGGAAAAGCATGTCCGGTCCAGGCAATTCCAGTATCTCATGGCGATTGCCGAAGTTGCCGAAAGGCAGCCGGTTTTGGAGTTCCGGTTTTTTCCGGAAGACTCTGGCCACCAATCCGCCGACCACTTTCGAGCGGCAGCCGCTTTCGGACCGGTTTCGGATGCTTCAACCGATCGGCAGCAGTTCTTTCTTTTCCTTCCAGTGCCCGTCGAGGAAATCCCGGACGCCATCCGGGAACTGGAGCACAGCCGTTCCATGATTCTGCGAGGAATACCTGCGGCGACAGGTCGCATATACCTGGATCTGGATTGCCCGGGCCACCTTGTGTATCTGCAGGAATGGAACGCCCCTCCGCTGTGGGGAAAAGGGGTGTTCGCTCGCTGGTTCGCCGATGCGCTGGCGCGGGCCGAGCGGGCGGCAGGAATGCCGTCTCTCGAGTGTCGTCGCCTTGGGAGGGCCAGGGGACTGGACTTGGCCGCGGAACTGTTGAAATAACAATGGTTGGCGAACGAAAACGATGAAAATCATTATCAATGAGGAGGGTGGAGGAATGACCAAAGCGGAAATCGTCCTTCGCGTGGCCGACAAGTGCGGTTGCAATAAAAAATCCGCCCTGGCGGCTGTTCAGGGGGCACTGGATGTGGTGAAGGATTCCATCCAGCAGGGCAGGAGCATCCACCTGCAAGGATTCGGCGTCTTCGCAGTCATTTCCAGACGGTCTCAAGTCAGGCGCAACCCGAAGACAGGAGCAAAAATGGATGCACCACCGAAAAATTATCTTCACTTCCGGCCAGCTCATCCCCTCGTCGCCACGATCAACCAATGAGCTTGTTTTCGGGAAGGATAACCGGATGAGCGCCAACAGCAGAACGGCACGGACCACGACCTGCGAACGGCGAGTTTGCGGGAAATGGAAAGGAATGGGACAACAACCCCGGCTGCCTGCTGCTGGATGGGGTATCCGTCAACGGCAACCAGTACGGCATGGCGCACACGTGGAAGATCATCCGCAGGCCCGGTCAGCCCGGTACGCGCCCAACGCCATGAGCAGGGTCGTTCAGATCAACTCGGAACATTGCCAGGAGGGGATTATGACGAGTCATTACAAGCCGGCTGTTCTGAAAACCGACCAGAACGGCGTAACGCGCCTGTATGAAGCCGATTTTTCGCATTGTCCGCTGAAATGCGGCCACGTTTGCGGCAAACGGGACGACTGTATGAATTATTTCAATCTCGGGCGGGAGGTTCCCGGCTTCGTGCCGTCGAAAAACGATGCCCTCACCGTCAAGCGCGCCCTGGCGCTGGGCTACGATCTCCTGTAGATTCGGTGTGGGTAAACGCCAATCGGCAGGACATTGCTCATCGGGGTGGCCTTGCCGGGCCAAGTTCCCATTCCTGCTTTGCATTTACAACGGAATCCAGTGTCACTGGACAGGGAAATATATGCTAAATTCATTCTTTTCTATGATTTTCGTTGTTTTTTTCTGGACAGGCTGCAGTTCGGAGCAGGAAAATAGGACCGATCACTTCTTAACAGTTCACTCAGGTGTCGGTTGACGACAAAGAGTTGGCCGTTCCTTTTTGTTTGGGGAGGAAAGCGGTAGAGCCGAACGCACCCGGGTTTTCCGTCGACGTCCGGCCCAACGATAGGAAAAGGAGGAATCACATGCGCCAGTGCAAGTCCCTTGTTCTGCTGTCAGCAGCCCTCTGCTCCGCCCTGTTCTGCGGGCCCCTGGCCGGAACGGCTCCGGCCCAGGAAAAGAACGTGCAGGACGTGGTAGAACTTTCGCTCGAAGACCTCATGAACACTCCCATCGTCACGGCGTCCAAAAAAGCGGAGTCGGTGTTCGACTCGCCCCTATCGGCTTCGGTGGTCACCCGGGAAGAGATCCGGCAAGCCGGCGCCACAAGCATCCCGGAGGCGCTGCGGTTGATCCCGGGGCTCATCGTGCGGCAGCAGACCAACGGAAACTACGACATCCACCTCCGCGGCCTGGACAACGTCCCCCCGTTCGGGACTTTCCTGAATTCCATCAACACGGTCACCCTGACCATGATCGACGGGCGCCCGGTCTACAACCAGTTGCGCGGCGGCACGCAGTGGGACACTCTGGGGATCGACCTCCAGGACGTGGAGCGCATCGAGGTGGTCCGCGGCCCGTCCTCGGCACTCTACGGGCCCAATGCCGTTGCCGGCGTCATCAACATCATCACCCGGCGACCGGAGAAGCAGGGCCCGTACGCCGTGGCCAACGCCTTCGGCGGAAACTACGGCACCTGGACCGTCAACGGTGCCGGGGGGTACAAGACAGACCGCCTGAGCGTATTATTCTCGGCCAACCATCAGAAAAGAAACCGTTTTCAAGAAGATTACTACGACTACCTGACCCGCCGGTGGGTGGAGCCGGCAGCCCTGCACAACGCCCAGACCGGCCAGCTCATGGCCAACCCGCAGGTGCGTTACCCGGAAACCGACCTGGCTCTCGACTGTTACGGCTTCAACGGTTTCCTCGATTACCAGGCCACCGAAAAAGTGAGCCTCCACCTGAGCACGGGGTACCAGGAGGAGCGTTCGCAGCGGGTCTTTTCCGAAACCACATACACTCCGCTGTCGACAAGCGACTGCAGTTCCCAGTACGTCGACGCCAAGGTGTCCGCGTACGGCCTGACCGGGCAGTTCATTTACCTGGGGGGAGAGGTGGACATGCTCGGGAACCCCGGCACCCAGGCGACCTGGAAGCGGTACGACGTCAACATCGAATACGAGAAGAAGTTCGGGGGCCTGGAACTGCGGCCCGGCTACAGTTTCCGGCGAGCCGTCGTCGACGACGCCAAGGCCGTGGAGATGTATGGACAGGGTCTGTTCGGCGGCGCCCGCGTGTCCATCGACTCCAACGCGTTTTCCCTGCGGGCCGACTACAGGACGGGCAAGCTCAGGCTGGTGGGGGCCGTGCGGCTGGACAAGCACTCCGTGCCGGACGACTACACCCTGTCCTACCAGGCCGCGGCCGTGTACAACGTGAACGAGGACAATCTGATCCGCTTCGTGGCGGCCCGGGCCTCGAAGTCCTCCTTCAGCGTCGACTCCTTCCTGAACTACGTGCAGGTCATGTCCTCGAAACTGTCGCTGGCCACGTACGGCAACCAGGACCTGGAACTCCTGACCCAGGACATGGTGGAGGTCGGCTACCGCTCCCGGCTCTCTGCGAAGGCCCAGCTGGACATGGAGGCGTTCTACAGCCGGACGAAGAATTACATCGAACTGCTGCCCCAGGGGGTCGTCATCGACGGCACCCACGTCACCAACGTATTCCAGTATCAGAACATCCCGATCCAGGCCCGCCAGTACGGCGCCACCGCCAGCCTCAACTACATCCCCGACATGCAATTCCGCCTGAAATGCTACGCGACGCTGCAGCGCACCCGCCTGGTCGACTACGCGCCCAACTCCGCCCGCCAGGACGTGCTCATTGACATGTACCACCAGGCCACGCCCACCTTCTACGGGGGCTTCTTCGTGAACTACAACCCCTCCGGCCTGAAGCGTCTGAACCTGAACGTCAACGCCTATTTCTACGGCAGCCAGGTCTTCCAGCACCAGGGCTACCTGGCCGGCAAGGCCCCGGTCACCGATTCCCTGGACGGGAAATTCATCTTCAACCTCAAGTTGAATTTCGAACTGGCCCGGGGGCTGTCCGTCTACTTCAACGCACGCAACCTGGTCGACGCGGAAGCGCGCGAGTTCGCCTTCTGCGACCGGATCAAGGGAGTTTACCTCGCAGGAATCAGCTACCAGTACTAGGCCGCCGGCCACATGTCGAAGCCTCTTCCCGCTTCGGCAGGCGGATGACCCCGGTTTGGCCTCAGCTTCCGAGGTGGGTTTCATGGGAACAAAGTGCATTCTGATCCTCGTTCCGATTTGTGCGTTCCTGCCTTTCGCCTGGGCTCCCGCGGCTCCCGGGCCGGCCGGCGGAGACGAAATCGAAGCGCTCCAGCGCCTGAGCCTCGAGGAACTCATGGAGGTACCCGTCGTCTCCACCACCAGGAGCGTGCACAAGCTCAACGAGGCTCCCGGCATCGTCACCCGGTTGAGCCGGGAAGACATCGAGGTTTCCGGGGCCCGCAGCCTGCTGGACCTGCTCAAGCGCCTCCCCGGGTTCCAGGTCAATCTCTACCGTTCGGGCGCCTGGATGATCTGGATCCGGGGCGTCACGTCCACCACCAACGACCGCGTGCTGCTGCTGGTGGACGGCGTGCCCATGCGGGAATTGGTCCAGGGGGACTGGCACCCGGACGAATCCCTCAGCCTGCTCAACATCGATCACATCGAGATCATCCGCGGCCCAGGATCCGCCCTGTACGGCGGCAACGCCTATGCGGGGGTCATCTCCATCTTCACCGTCAAGCAAGCCCGCGCCAGCCGCTTTTCCATGCTGGCAGGAGATCTGGCCACCGCCCGGTGCACGGTGGAGAGCGGCGCCAACCGGGGAAACCTTCACTGGACCTACGCCCTCAACACGTTCCAGACGGATGGCTGGCGGCCGGAGCGTTCCATGTACGGCAGCCCCGGCGACAAGAAGAACTCGCGGGAAGGCTTCGGCTTCCAGAGCCGCCTCACGTTGGGCGAGACCTGGGACTTCAGTTTCCGCCAAAGCGACTTCGACTTTTCCCACGGCGAGTTCGACAGCTACCGGTTCCGGGACTACTTCAACCACTACCTCACCGTCTCGGCCACCCACACCTGGGCCTTCTCCCGGGGTTCCTGGAAAAACAGGCTGTATTGCTTCAACGATCGGTACGGTTTCGAGGAAGAGGACCGCAACACCGACGACAGTGTCAAGCTGCGCAAGCGGCAAAGATGGTGGAGCAGCATCTTCGGCCTGGAATCCCAGTTCACCCGGGCTGTCGGCCAGGGTCAGACCGTCACGGGCGGGCTGTCCATCGAAAAGCAGAAGGCGACGTACCGGGAAGAGCAGTGGAACCCCGGCACCGAAACCCCATACTTCTTCAACTCCTGGTTCAGTCAGAACGGCGAGGGGCCCGGGGAGAACTCGGTGCGCACCATGGTGTACGCCGCCTACGGCCAGTACGAGATCACCATTCGCCGCCTCCGCCTGGGACTGACCCTGGGCGGCCGCCTGGACCGCTACGAAGGGTTCGGCAACCATTTTTCCCCCCGCCTCGGGGTGGTGTTCAACCCGGTCAAAGGAACAACCGTCAAAGCCCTCTACGGCCAGGCGTTCCGAGCCCCCAGCAACACGCAGCGGTTCCTCTGCCGAAGCGACGGCCAGATCGCCGGACGCCCGGACCTGAAACCGGAAATCGCCGACACCTGGGAACTGGAATACACCCAAAAATGGGGGCCGCTGTTTTTCACCCGGGTCGACTGCTTTCACAGCCGCTACACCGACTCCATCGTGACCGTAAACAACAAGCCCTGGTACAACAGCCCCATCCCGCGGATCATCGACGGGATCGAAGTAGAGGCGCAGGCGGAGTACCGGGCCTCCGCCTTCTCCCTTTCCACCTTTGCCAACGCCACCTTCCTGCTCCGGGCCTGCGACGACACGCCGGCGGGCCACGTGGACATCTCGAGCCTGGCCCGCCGCATGGCCAACGTGGGGGCGACCCTGCGGTTCGGCCGCTGGACCGTTTACGCCGCCCTGAACCTGGTCGGGCGGCGGAACACGCCCGCGGCCTACGACCCGGATTCGGGAACGGTCAGGTACTACTACCACACGGCCGTCGGCAGCGACTACGAGGAGTGGAAAGCCGTGGACAACCTGGGCGGTTACCGCGTCTTGGATCTGTCGGTGACCTACCGCGGCGGCGGGAAGCTGAACCCGACGGTGGAGTTCAATGTCCGGAACGCCCTCGACAAGGAGTACTACAACCCCAGTTACGATCCGGACACGTACTACGACCACCGGCGCGAGCCCCTGAACGTGAGCATTCGCCTTTCCGTCAGCTATTGAAAGCAGGAGCTTTTGTCAAGAGCGTCGGAAGGGCCGAGGTCCTCCAAGGCAAAGCCGACGGCGTGCGCTTGACGCCCAACAGAACGGGCCGGCCCCTCCCCAGGGCTTCCCGCACCCTCCGGAGGAACGCCTCGTATCCTGCCTCCACCCTTGCGGGGTCCTGGCTGCGCACGCTCACCCACCGGTCCCGGAACGGGATCCGAAGCAGTCTGACCTGTCGCTCATTCAAACCCAATTCGGTCGGATTCCGGAACGTGGCCGCCCGAATCCCGACCGGTGGTGGAGCCGGCCTCCGGATGGCCGTTCCGAAGCAAATCGAGTCCCTCCAGCACCGCCTTCAATGCTTCGTCCAGAATCTCCAGGCGAGCCGGAAGAACATCGTGGTCGCCCTGGTGGAGCGCCTGTTCCAACGATCCGGCGGCCGCCGCCAGCCCCGTCAGGGAAAGGTTGGCCGCCACCCCCTTCAGCGTGTGTGCTGTCTTTCTCATCTTCTGCGAATTGGATTCCACCAGGTCCGCCCGGAGTGTGTCCATCACGCCTGACCACTGCTGCCGGAACTCGCGGAAAAGTTTCACCACCAATTCCTTGTTGCCGGCGACGCGGGCGAGAAGCGACGGCAGGTCGACCCAGGGGCCGGAAGAGGCAGCCGCCGGAAGCGGGGTCGGGGTTGAGGCCGGAACCTCGTCACGGCAGGGAATCCACCTTTTCAGGGCCGCCAGCAAGGCCTGGGGAACGATCGGCTTGGCCAGGTAATCGCTCATCCCGGCGGAAAGGCATTTCTTGCGTTCGGACTCCAAGGCGTGGGCGGTCATGGCAATGATGGGCAAACCGGTTTTTGCCAACCGGGCACGGATCAAACGAGTCGCCTCGTACCCGTCCATTTCCGGCATCTCAACGTCCATGATGACCGCGTCGTATCCATGTTCCTCCCGGGAGAGCGCCTGGAGCGCCTCCTTTCCATTGGGGACAATGTCCACCACCAGACCGAATCCTTGCAGGATCTCCTGCACCACCAACTGGTTGATCGCATTGTCCTCCGCGACGAGGATCCGCGCGCCGGCGATGGGCGAGGCCTCGCGCCCGAACGCAGCGACAGGGCCCTCGGGCTTTTCGCCGCCGGGCCGGGTGGCCGGCGTTCGAAGCATGGCGGCGTCAACGCTCGAGTCGATGGTGAGTGGAATGGTGAAAGTGAATGTGCTCCCGACGTCCGGCGTGCTCTCGACGCTGAGGTCTCCCCCCATCAACCCCACCAACTTCTGACTGATGGCCAACCCCAGCCCGGTGCCGCCGAAGCGGCGGGTGGTGGAACTGTCGATCTGGCTGAACAGCTTGAACAGCCGGTCCTGTTTTTCCCGCGGAATGCCGATGCCGGTATCCCGGACAGCGAAGCGGGCCAGGGCCCGATCGCCCTGTCGCGCGACCAGGTCGACGCTGAACACCACCTCCCCCCGGGTCGTGAACTTGATGGCGTTGTTGATGAGGTTGAGCAGGACTTGCTCCAGCCGCAGCGCGTCGCCGATCACCCCCGGCGGCAGGGCGGAGTCAAGCCGGACACGGAACCCCAGCCCTTTTTTTTCCGCCATCATCGTCACGACGGTGGAGATGTGCTCGAAAACCTGGTGGAGGAGGAAGGGGGCTTGTTCCAGTTCCAGCCCGCCAGCATCGATTTTGGAAAAATCCAGAATGTCGTCGATGAGGCCCATCAGCATTTGGCCCGACGATTGGATTTTGGTCAGGTAGTCGTGTTGTTTGGGGGTCAACTCGGTTTGCAGCGCCAGGTGGGTGAATCCGATCACCGCGTTCATCGGTGTGCGGATCTCGTGGCTCATGTTGGCCAGGAATTCCCCTTTGGCCTGGCTGGCCTGATCTGCCTTCTCCGCCAACTCGTTGGCCCTCTGGACCGCCACAGAAAGCTCGCGGGTGCGTTCGGCGACTTTTTGTTCCAGCGATTGGTATAGCCGGACGTTTTCAATGGAAATCGCCAGTTGTCCGCACAGCATGGACACCGTCTCCACCTGGTCGGCAGTGAACGCGGCTCGGAACATCCGGTTCTCCAGCGCCAGGAACGCGCTCACCCTCCCCTGCACGAATACGGGCACGGCCAGCAGAGAACACAAGGGGAGATCCTTGAAGTGGGGATCGTCGGCGAAGCGGCTGTCGATCACGGCATCGTCGGAAACCAACGGCTGTAGTGTCTTGAGTGCCAAACGCACGCCATGGGCGGAAACGATCCGCCTTTCTTCGGCCTCCCGCAGGGGCATGCGCTCCAGTATCTCGCTGCCCCGCAACCCGCCTTCCAACTGCCACTGCCCCTGTTCGTCCAGCAGGAGCAGCCGCACGTCGGTGGCGCCGGTCAACTGGCCCACCAGTTCCACCACCTGGGCCACCAGCCGGGGCAGCGATTTTTCGGAGGACAGGGACTGAGAAGCCCTCAGCAGGGTGTGGAAGTTCATGGCGTCGTCTTGAATACTGGATGAGCTGATTGAATAGGCGGCATTGATGAATGGCAGGCGGGACCGCATGGCCCCCGCCTTGCCTTTGGCCCCCCACTGCCGATACAGGTGATGTGCCTGGGTCAGAAGGCCACGACCCGGGTTTTCAAACCCGCGCCGCATGAAAAAAAGCCCGGCCCGTTCGGTGGCCAGGGCGTGGTGCCAGGGGCGCTGGCGGGCCTGCGCGTTCTTCATGGCCTGCTCGAACGCCAGCAGCGCGTCCCAGGGCTGGTCGAGCGCATCCGACCGTTCCGCTTCCACCAGGTCATGAAGGTGGCTGAAGTTCATCGAGGCATCGGCGGCGCGGGCGGCCAGCCAGGCTTGATTGTCGGCCAGCTGGCCCAGCAGTGCCGGACGCTCCTCTCCGCCCGCCGCCCGGAGTTGCCGGGTCAAGGCCAGGGACCGCAGCCAGTTGGCCAGGGCAACGGGATAAAACCCCGTGATGTAAGGCGTCAGGCTCATCGCCGACTCAATCTGGCGGATCAGGGTCTCGTCGTCGTCGAAAAGGAGAGCCGCCAGGGCGCGGTAAATGTGGAAATAGGCCAAGGCCATCGGGTTGTCCTGGGCGGCGGCCAAGTGGGCCGACTCGTCGAACTCGGCGTCGTTGAAACCGCCTGGCGACGCGGTGCGGCCCTCCAGCGCCCGGACCAGTTGCCGAAACGTCAGATAGGACTGCTCGCCGTGCCGGTTCCCGGTCTTACACGCAAACTTGAGGGCCCGGGCGGTCTCCTCGCCCAACTCGGACAGGCTCGTGCAGGTATCGAACAATGCCGCCTGCGAAGTGAAGAAAGTGTAGCACCCGAACTCCAGGTCGGCGTTTCGGAAAAGGCCGTCAAAGGCGGCGTGGGCATGTTCCAGATCTTCCGGCAAGGGGCGGAACCAGTGACTCGTGAACAATCCGAAACAGTGCCGGACGCGGGCGGTCTCTAAGCCCCGCTCCCCGGCCAAACCCATCTCCAGCGCCTTGCGCGCGGCGCGGTAACCGATGGCGTAATCGCCGCGCAGCGCGATGGTGGCCAGCATGATGGTGGATACAGGGTAGATGAGCTGGTCCGTGTACCCGGACTGTATCCAGAGGCGGCCACAGTGCAGCGCCAACCAGAAGGAGATCAAGGGCTGGCTGAAAAAGGCGGCCGGGATCATGCGGCTCATCAACTTGGCCGTACCGCTCAGGCGATGGTCGTCAAGCGCTTTCTGAGAAGTCAGGAATTCGGGTGCGCCGGATTCGGCATGTTGGTACAAAAAATCCAGTTCCTGCTCGAGATGGGCCGAAAGGTCGGCCAACGGCACGGTGACGCCTATCCGGCGGAGCAGCGAACACCCCAACCGGACGGCCCCGGCGTAATCCGTTCGGCTCGACAGGCTGATGATCTGGGTGCAGGTTGGCTCCACCATGGGCCAGGGAGATTCCGTGCGGGCCCCCAGCCGGGCGTAGATGTCATCCGCTTCGACGTGACGGGATTGGCAGTACAGGACCTGGTGCAGTTCGGCATGGAAGGCGAAGGCCAGGTCGGGGTGGGTCCGCCAGATATCCCCTCCGCCCGCAAGGCTGAGGGCCGTCAGCTGTTCGATCCCGAGCCGCAGGAACCGTTCCGCGGTGGCGAAAGAACCCGGTTGGCGGGCCTGGAGGGCGGCCTTTCGAAACAGTTCGCAGGCGACCGCCCCCTCGGCCGGGTCGTCGATGAGCGAGGCGGCGGCCGCATAGTGTTCGGCGGCACTGAACTGACAGGCCGGCTCCCCCGCCGCCTGGGCGAACCGTCGCGCCATCCCCAGGTGCAGCCGCTTGCGCCAGCCATCGTCACGGAGCTGGTAGACAGCCTGCTGCATCCGATCATGACAGAACCGGATCTGGGCTTCAGGATCGGCTTGATGAAACGCCAGCGTGTTGGGGGTGACGACGACCCCCCTTTCCATGGCCGGGGTGAGCCGGTCGACGAGCTCCATCGGGGCGATGGCGGTGGCGAGGGACAAAACCCCCAGTTCGCATTCGTTGCCCAGGCAGGCGGCCGCCACCAGCGTCTCGGCCGTCGGGGCGGGAAAATCGGACAACTGGGCGGCCAGGAAGTCCACCACGTTGGCACTGGCGGGATGAGCCAGGATCGCCTGGGTATCCCATCGCCACACCCCCCGGTCGGGATCGGGCAACAAGATCCCTTCCCGGTAGAGGGCATTGAGAAATTCAACCGTGAAGAACGGGTTGCCGCCGGTCTTGGCAAACAGGGCGGCCGCCAGAGGCTGGACCTCATGTTTCGGAAGGTGGAGCATGTCGGCCAGCAGCCGGGTGACGTCTGCCTCCGCCAGGCTGGTCAACGTAAGTACGGTGAATGGGTTGCCCTTGGCGACCGGCTGCCGCAGCATCCGCGACAAGGGGTGCGTGTCGTCGATCTCGTTGTCGCGGTAGGCGCCGATAAACAACATGCCATTGAGGGCGGTTTCCTCCAGCAGGGCGGAGACGAAGTCCAACGACGGCTGGTCGGCCCACTGCAGGTCGTCGAGAAACAACACCAGGGGGTTGGCCGGCGAGGCGACCTGGCGCACCAGGGTCACCAGCAACGTGCGCAGGCGTATCTGCGCTTCGATGGGGCCAAGATCCGGAGCGGGCGGCTGGGGACCGAGCAACGCCTCCAGTTCCGGCAAAATTTCGAACAGGGCCCCCGCGTCAGGGCCCACCCCTTCCAGAACCCGCTTCCGCCAACGCTCGGTTGCCGCCTCGGGCTCCGCCAGCAGCAACTGGCACAACTGGCGCAGGCACTGCACCGGGGCCAGAAACGGCCGGTCGCGCTGGACCTGCTCGAACTTGCCGCTGACGAACAGGCCGTGGCTCAACGTGGCCGGCCGGTGGATCTCGTGAATCAGCGAAGTCTTCCCGACCCCGGAGTATCCGGCCACGAACAGCCCCTGGGCGCCGCCTCCGGTGACCTCGGCGAAGGTCGCCATCAGCGTGGAGATCTCCCGGTCGCGCCCGTACAGCCGCCGGGGCGGCCGGGGGGAGAGGGGCAGATCGCATTTCCGCAACGTCACCCGGTCCAGCGGGGCATTTTCCCGCTGGGCCGCACGCAACTGCTGGAGGTCGTGGGCCAGGCCCGCCGCACTCTGATAGCGGTCGTCCGGCTCCTTCGCCAACAAGGCCAGAATCAGTTCCGACACCCGGAGCGGCAACCAGGTGGCCCGCTCCCCTGGCGGAACCGGGGAACGGGCCAGGTGGGCGTGGATCAAGCGGGGGACATCGGTTTCCGGAAACGGCGGGCCGCCCGTCGCCAGGGCATAGAGGGTAGCGCCGAGGGAATAGAGATCCGTGCGGTAATCGACCGGCCGGTTCATCCGTCCTGTCTGCTCGGGCGACATATAGGCGGGCGTGCCGGCCAGGAGGTGGAGATGGCCGAACTCGAGGTGCTCCTCGGTAAAAGTCGTGGCCAGATCGAAATCGATGACCTGCAATTGCAGATCGTCGGACCGGATCAGGATGTTCGCGGGGTTCAGGTCTTTGTGGATGACTCCTTTGCCGTGAAAGGAAGCGACGATGTGCGCCAGCGCTTCGGATAGGCGGAGGAACCTTTCCAGGTCGTTGGCGCCCAGGAACCCGGACTGGCTCAGCGCAATGCCGCCGAAATCCTCCACGGCCAGTTCCGGGATGGCGAGATCGGACCGCACCAGCCGAGGGCAGCCGGGCAAACCCCGCAAACGTTCGAGAATCTGTTGCTCGTTGTGCAAGGCGGCCCGTGCGGCGACCAGGTCGCCGCCCTCCAACCCGCGTTTGACAACCTGCCGTCCGGCCTCGGCGTCGACAGTGCGGATCACCCGATACTTCGGCCCGCGGTCGATCTCTTCGGCGGTTGGCCCAAGCCCGGCATTCATCGGCATCTCCTTGCTTTGATTCACGCAAACAATACCATGAACCCGAGACTGTGCGGAAAGAAGAGGTCCCGGCATCTCCAGGACGTCTGCCAGGAAACCCGATCCCCAAGGAAAGAAATTGCATGCCCAGGAAAGAGAGTACGGGAAAAGCGGGCGAATGGGAAGAGGCAACCCGGGCGGGTCGGAACTTTTTGAAACAATGGGGCTGACGGCGCCGCCGGAGACGGGGAACGGGTTGTCGCGGCGCACCGGGCAGCCGGGCCGCGACCGGCCCGACCCGCGCAACGAGAAGTATTTGGAACAGTAGAGTAGAGGAGTGAGCGAGAAAGTGTAGGCTCCAGCTTAAGATGTTTCAGGGTTTCCCCGGTCTGTGCCTCAGTAGCTGTTTGCCGTGCCTTCCGGCTCACTTCCCCCTCATCGAACCGGACGTGCAGATTTCCCGCATCCGGCTCTCGGGCGCACGAATCGCCCCGCGGAGCGGGGCTCCGGGGCTGGATTCCGCCCCTCTCCCAGGGCTCGGGCGAAGCGCCCTTCACCCTGGGCTACGGGTCACTCGCCCGCAGCGCGGGCTCCCGGCCGGGCCATGAACATTTTTCCGGGGCTCAGCCCGGTGCATCGGCCCGGCAGGCCGCGGGAAATCACCGGCGCGACCGCGCATCGGCCCGGCAGGGCCGACGGACAGTAGCCGGGGAGAGTTCCGCCGGAGGCGGTGCTCCCCCCGGGAAGCCGCGTTTGGAACGCCTACCGCCCCGACGGGGCGGCGGAGGCCTGGGCCACGCTGTCCCGGCGCCCTTCCCGGGCGCCCGCCCCCAGTTCACCCTCGCCTCACCGGCAGGAGTCCCGCCTCCGGCGGGCCACCTGCCCGCTATTGTCCCCCGGCCGGGATCGGAGGCGTGCGCGGGCGACATCGCGGGCGGGGGGCCGCCCCTGCTTGGAAACGGCCGCCCCCCGCGGCTTCGTCCGGAAACGTCGTGCGCCCTGCCTATTTCAGCTCGGGCGGCAACTCGAACAGCTCGTCTTTCACCGGGACATTGAACCTGACATTCTGGTAGGTGCCCTTTTCGAGGCCGTTGCGGCCCGGAAAGACGTACCCGGCGGGGAAAAGGATGCCCCCGTGATCCTGGTACTTCTCGATCTTGTTTTCCCAGAGGTCGCCTCCGCCGCCGTCCCAGCTGACCAACCGCCTCGTCACCAGGAAGCTCTTGGCGTCGACGAAATAGATCACCTTGCCGCCTTTGGGCAGCGGGACATCGAGCACGTACGCGGCCGATCCGCCGGACGTGTCGATCCCCTTGAATTCACAGGGATACTCAAAGAAGGCGGGGAAGAGCAGGGCGATGTCGACCTCGAAGTGCCGCCAACTCTCGGCCTCGATCCGTTCGGGGCCGCGGGGGCGGCCCGTTTCGTCCGGGACCCGCGTGACCCAGGCGGCGCGCTGGCCGTCGAAGACGAGGATGCCCGATCTCGTCTCGTTGCGGAATTGGTTGGGCCGGCGAACCGTCATCCGGTTGGGGATCGTCGCACCGTGGAAATAGCCATCGACCGAGAGCGTTTTGATTTCCGACCGCTGCCGGTCCCCAAAGAGGGCCCGCCAGGCCCGTTCGATGACTTCCTCCTTCGACAGGGCGGCATCGGCAGAGAGCGCCCGGGTGCCGAGCACTCCCAGACAAACCCCGACCCACAGCGCAACCGCCACGAAACCACGGACCGCTTTGCCCATCTTCCACCTCCTTGTGTGCGCCCTCGAAACCGGTTCGTCAGGACCCGAAGGCAGTACGTATACGCGCGGGAACCTGGTCTGTTCCCAAACCTGCCGCCGCACCGGCCGGCCGGGCCGCGACCGGCCCGCCCCGCGCGGTGAGACGTATTGGGAACACGAGGCGCGCGAAGATCACCAAGGATAAGGGGGCCCGGGAGCTTGCATTATTATGACTAGTTGATAGGAAATAAGTTGGGCGAGAAATCGGTATGCCTGAGAGAAAAGGCGGGAGTCATGCAGTGTCCGGCACCTTTTTCACCGTAGTGAGATTCGTGGTTTTTCCCCTACCCTCCGTTGGCCTGGTGCCCCCCTGCCCGCGACGCCCGGGGGTCAGTGGCCAGGGGCCGGCTGGAAGCCGGCGGTCCACCGATGCGCGGACCCTTCGCCGCGGCGTGAGCGGCAATTCTTTCACCCTCATTTCAATTACCCACATTCGCAACCGTATCCCGCGCAACCCGTATCCATCCATCTTCTTGTTTTTTTCGTGTCCCTGGTGGTCGTGTTTATTCCCCTTCGCGGCCTCCGCGGCTTCGCGTGCGGCCCGGACAAAGCAAAAGCCCCTGATTTCTCAGGGGCTCCATACGCCGTCGGACGTTGCCGGACTATGTGTTGGTGGAGTAAGGGCCTTCCGAACAATACACGTATCTCTCAATTTATCAATTAATAACAAATGATGCCATCTTGCAGTTACTACGGATCCTACTACACTCCGAATAAAGGCCTGCCGAGATCCCAACTTCATGCGATTCAATCATTCCGCGCTACAGAACCAAGCAGAAGCCCAGACCTCAGCGTGCCACCTCTCGTGCCAGGCGGAAGCCCAGGCCGCTGTCCCGGAAATCCGAACCGCTGTCGTTCCGGTACGCCACGCGACAGTTCCGGACGTGGCTGTACCAGCCCCCGCCACGGTACACGCGGCACGAGCCCGACGAGGGTCCACGCGGGTCGGTGACGGACCCCGACGGGTAGTCGCCCTTCCAGTCGGAACACCACTCCCACACGTTCCCCAGCATGTCGTACAGGCCCCAGGCGTTGGCTTGTTTCTGCCCCACCGGGTAGGTCTTCCCGCCGGAATTCTCGGTGTACCAGGCGATGCTCCCCAGGTCCCCGTACCGGTCTTCTGCCGTTCCTGCCCGGCAGGCGTACTCCCACTCCGCCTCCGTCGGCAGCCGGTACCCTTTCCCGGGGTCTCGCGCGTTCAGCTTCCGGAGGAACTCCTGGCAGTCGTCCCACGACACCTGCTCCACCGGCAGGTCGTCCCCCTTGAAGTTCGAAGGGTTGCTCCCCATGACCTGTTTCCACTGGGCCTGCGTCACCTCCGTCACCTGCAGCTCGAACGGCCGGGAAATGGTGACCTGTTGGACCGGTTTTTCATCGCTGTTGGCTTCATAGGAACTGGACCCCATGGTGAAGCTCCCGGCCGGGATGCGCACGAAAGTCATCCCGAACGGGTTGCTCACCCGGTTCGCCGTCTGCGCCTGCGCCGCCGCCGCCAGGCCCAGGACCAGCAACACCGCCGCCGCCCATCTCCCCATCCCCATCGCTCGCTTTTCCATCTCGTTTTTCCTCAACGTATTTACCGGTCGTCGTCAGGCCATCGATCCGGCAATCGTTTTCCCAAATTCCCGTGACAGTCTTTAGGCAGCGCCTGACACCCCTTTCTTCTCTTCCTGGAATGCCTCCCCGAAAACAGTGGTGACAAGTTAGCGGCCTTCCTTATTGTTCCTGGCCGTCAAGTGCCGGACGGCGGCCGAATGCCGGCTGGAAGCCGGCGGTCCCCCGATGTGCGAAGCCGTCGCCCCGGCTGGAGCTCAGACCTTTAGCGGGCGGATCGGGCGAGACGGAAGCCCAGTTCGCAGCCCCGGTAGCCTGTACCGATGCCGCCCCGGTCCGCCGCGCGACAGTACCGGGCGCCGTCGCCCCAGCCCCCGCCCCGGTCCACGCGGAGCGAGCCCGACGAGGGCCCGCGCGGGTCGGTGACGGACCCCGACGGGTACTCGTCGTACCAGTCGGAACACCACTCCCACACGTTCCCCAGCATGTCGTACAGGCCCCAGGAGTTCGGCTTCTTCTGGCCCACCGGGTGCGTCCCCGCTTTCGTATGATTGTATTGTTTTTCCGGCCAACCCGAACTGTCGAGCCCCCCTTCGTACGACACCCCGCTGTTCCCGCCGTACCAGGCGACGGCGTCCAGTTCCGGGCCGTTGTTCGCTCCCCTGATCGTCAAGGGTCCACTGTACAGCGCCGTGCTCGTCCCCGCCCGGCAGGCGTACTCCCACTCCGCCTCCGTCGGCAGACGGTACCCCTTCCCGGGGTCCCGCTCGTTCAACTTCCGAACGAATTCCTGGCAGTCCTCCCACGACACCTGCTCCACCGGGGCGTCCTTCCCGGCATTCTTGAAGCGCGAAGGGTTCGTCCCCATCACCGCCTCCCACTGCCCCTGCGTCACCTCCGTCGTCTGCAATTCAAAAGCCTGGGAGATTGTGACCCCGTGTTGCGGCCCCTCGTTGCCATATCTTCCCGGCTCGCCGTCCGGCGACCCCATGGTGAAGTTCCCGGCCGGGATCCGCACGAAAGTCATCCCGAACGGGTTGCTCACCCGGTTTGCCGTCTGCGCCTGCGCCGCCGCCGCCAGGCCCAGGACCAGCAACACCGCCGCCGCCCATCTCCCCATCCCCATCGCTCGCTTTTCCATCTCGTTTTTCCTCAACGTATTTACCGGTCGTCGTCAGGCCATCGATCCGGCAATCGTTTTCCCAAATTCCCGTGACAGTCTTTAGGCAGCGCCTGACACCCCTTTCTTCTCTTCCTGGAATGCCTCCCCGAAAACAGTGGTGACAAGTTAGCGGCCTTCCTTATTGTTCCTGGCCGTCAAGTGCCGGACGGCGGCCGAATGCCGGCGGGAAGCCGGCGGTCCCCCGATGTGCGAAGCCGTCGCCCCGGCTGGAGCTCGGACTTTTAGCGGGCTGATACTCGGGCGAGACGGAAGCCCAGGGCGCTGCTCCGGTCGCCAGGACTGACGTTGCTCCGGTACGCCGCGCGACAGTACTGGGCGTTGTCGCTCCAGCTCCCGCCCCGGTCCACGCGGAACGAGCCCGACGAGGGCCCGCGCGGGTCGGTGACGCTGCCCGACGGGTAATCGCCCTTCCAGTCGGAACACCACTCCCACACGTTCCCGTGCATGTCGTACAGGCCCCAGGCGTTCGGCTTCTTCTGGCCCACCGGGTGCGTCCCCGCTTTCGTATGATTGTATTGT
>CAYTBK010000030.1:0-12585 GCA_964436005.1 uncultured Acidobacteriota bacterium | reverse complement strand
GTTCGGCTTCTTCTGGCCCACCGGGTGCGTCCCCGCTTTCGTATGATTGTATTGTTTTTCCGGCCAACCCGAACTGTCGAGCCCCCCTTCGTACGACACCCCGCTGTTCCCGCCGTACCAGGCGACGGCGTCCAGTTCCGGGCCGTTGTTCGCTCCCCTGATCGTCAAGGGTCCACTGTACAGCGCCGTGCTCGTCCCCGCCCGGCAGGCGTACTCCCACTCCGCCTCCGTCGGCAGACGGTACCCTTTGCCCGGTTCCCGCTCGTTCAACTTCCGGAGGAACTCCTGGCAGTCCTCCCACGACACCTGTTCCACCGGCAGGTCGTCCCCCTTGGATAAGGAAGGATTGCTTCCCATCACCGCCTCCCACTGGGCCTGCGTCACTTCCGTCGTCTGCAGCTCGAACGGCCGGGAAATATCCACCTGATGCACCGGATGATGATTGGCGAAGGCTTCCGACGACGTGGATCCCATGTTGAAGCTCCCCGCCGGGACCGACACGAAGGTCATCCGGGAAAGCGCCTCGGCGAGCGCCGCCTTCCGGTTGGTGTACTGAACGGCCAGCACTATCGAGATCACAAGTCCGACAATAACTAGAAGAAAAAATGCCCAAGCCCGACCCCTTCGCCGCGACGGCACGGCGGTCGGCCGACGGGTAGTCTCCTGCGCTTTCCCGGGCGTTTCCGCCGGTTTCCTCCGCAGCGTCTCCTCTTTGGCCTCCCGCGCCCGGGCTTCCTCGTCCACGCGGCGCTGCTTCTCCTCCGCCTGTTTGGCCGCGCAGGCCTCGCAGACTTTCTCCGCGGGGTAGCGGTGCTCCAGGCACAGGTCGTCGGTCTCGCACGACCGGCACTCGAATGTGTTTTCCGGCCGGTTCTTCTTCCCGCACAGCGGGCACTTCACCAGGGTGTACGGTCCGATCGCCTCCCCCGCTCGCGGCATGCCCACCTCACGGTTGCGAATTTTCCCTCCGGGCGGGAATCCAATTCTTTCTTCTCACGAAAGCGCATGATACTTCACGACTGCATTTTTTGACAACCGGGGATAAGGGATTTTCACGAAACCCACATTGTTTGCCCAACGACGGGACCGCTTCGCTTAGATAATGTGGGTTGATATCTTCGGTAAAACCCAGAATGTATGCACATCAACCTGCACTAATCTCGTCACCAACCCACATTGTTTGCACGTAGTCGTCCGAAACCTGCCTCGGCCGCTGGCCGCTGGCAGACGAAGCTCTCCGGGGACGACTTCCAACTATCGCGCGAGAAAGACCCGGGGGAGGACCTCCACCGGGAGAGCCGCGACCTTGACCGGGGGATGCAGCGGTGAATTTGGGCGCGAGTATTTTTAGAACAGCAAGTCAGGTTTGGGCTGTTTGGATCTGAGGATTGATGATTAAAACACACCCTCCAGCTTTTTATACGACGAGTGCATCGCCTCGACTGCTTGTTCGATGGTTATTCCTTTTCCGGTCTGACAAATGAGCTCAAGCGCGGTGACTTTGTCGAGCAATTCTTTCGCGGCTGGACGATAGGCTGATTCTTTTTCGCTTAACCATTCCGGAAGCGTTGCCTTGTACACGGCCTCGGCCTTCGCCTTCAAGCCCGCGACAGCGCCCTTGATCCCGTCCAGTTGTTTTTCGGGAAGATACGAGTGGTAAACCACGTAAAGCTCTTTGTGAAAGGCATCGAGTTCCCTGGTGACCGGCCGCATGACGCGCACCATCTGCTCGAAGCCGCTGTGGAGCGCCTCGGCGGCGCTCAGGAGGGCCGGGTCGTCCTTCCCGGCGGCGGCCTGGTTGTAAGCCTCCACGGCCTTTTTCAGCCCGGCGAGTTTATCGTCCCAGGCCTTCTGCTTGTCCCGGAGAATGCCGGGGAGACTGGCTTTTTCAAGCTTGGCGAAGAGATCGTTGATCTGCCCGACATAACTTCGCAACGCGGCATAATCCTTGTTGGGATAGGCATTGTGCCAGATGGGGGCAATGACCTCGTGGAAGGCGACCAACTCGGGGACCCGGCTCTGCATGTCGCCCGGAAGGACCTTCTCCGCCGGCACCAGGGCCGTCAGCGAAAGGATGGTGGCAACCAGCACGAACAATCGTCTCAGCATTTCTCCTCCGGTATCGAAATTTTTCATGTTCCGCTGTACAAGGACCCACCCCGTCACTGGCCCGGGGTGCGCCGATGGGTGTGCTCATGGTGCATGTCCGGATAATGGGTGTGAGCGTGGACCAGTCGGTCGTGCCGATGCGGGTGGCAGTGGGGCCCGTCTCCGGGGTCCTCTCCGTCGTGATCGTGAAGGTGGTGGTCGTCGTGGGCATGCCGGTGCTCGTGGGAGCGGATCGGGTGATCGTGCTCGTGGGCGTGTTCCTCCGAAAGGGTGAGCCCCACTCCCGCCGCCATCAGGACGCCCCCGACCAACAACCGGGCGGTGGGGTCCCCCTGGCCGGTGATCACCGATAAAACCGCCCCGATGAAGGGGGCGGTTGAAAAATAGGCCCCGGTCCGAGCCGTCCCCAGGTGTCGAAGGGACAGCACGAAGAAGCACAAGCTCAGACCGTAGCACACGAAACCGATGGTTCCCAGGAGGCAAAGGCTGCCGAGCCCCGGCCAGGCCGCCCCTTCCTTCAGCGCCAGGAGCAGGTTCATCGTTCCGGCGACCAACCCCTTGACCGTGGTGATGAAGAGGGGCGAGGCCAGCGAAACCTTGCGCGTCAGGTTGTTGTCGATCCCCCAGCACAGGCAGGCGCCCAGGATGAGCAGGGGCCCCTGGCCGGAAGTTGACCCCGGGACGCCGCCCCAGGAGAGGGCCGCGGCCCCGGCCAGGATGGCGACGATCCCCCCGGCCGCCCGCCGGCCGAGGTGTTCCCGGAAGAGGGTCCAGGCGAGGATCACCGTGGCAACGCCCTCGGTGTTCAGGAGCAGGGAGGCGAACGCCGCATCCGTCTGCTTCAGCCCCGCCAGGAAGAGGACCGGGGCCACGCCCCCGCCGACCAGCACCGCGCCCGCCAGCCAGAGCCAGTCGTTCTTCGACCCGGGGATGAGCGGCGCCCGCGCGGCAGCGCCCCGGACGAACCTGCCCGCCAGAACGATCATCATGCAACCGCTGCCGGCGCCGAGGTACAATATCGACGCCGCCAGGACGGGGTGGATTTCGCCCAGAAACCCCTTCAGCAAAGGGGTGCTCAGCCCGAACAGCAGGGCCGCAATCACCCCGTACAACGTTCCCTGACGACTCAAGATGGCCTCATCCCGGATCCCGTGAACGGTTCACCGGCCTAAAAGGAAATTTCAAAAAAATGCTCTTGCATTCACATCGAGCCATGGTATCATCAAAAACTATCGACGGTAGTTTAGCAGGAGACCGGCACGAATTGAACAAAAAAATGCAGATCACCCGAAGCGGATTTCAGCCCGAAAGGGAAGGAATCCACCAGGTACTCGGCAGCTTGGAGTCGGAAATCATGACTCTGCTGTGGGAGAGTCCCGGTCAGACCGTGTCCGAAGTGGAGGCCACGCTGAACTCCCGGCGGGCGATCGCCCACACCACCGTTCTGACCACTCTGGACCGCATGCATTCGAAAGGGTTCCTGACCCGGTCCAAGGAGGGCAAAGCCTTCCGCTATTTCCCGTCCGCCAGCCGGGAAGAGTTTCACCTGCGCCTGGCCAGAGAGGTCATCTCTGGGCTGCTGAACCACTTCCGCGAACCGGCCATCTCCGCTTTCGTCGAGTTGATGGAGGCCGGGAACGACGACCTGGACCGTCTCGAAGCCATGATCCAGCGCCACAGGGAGAAGCAAGCGGAATGAAACACTGCTTCGAAACGTTGCTCTCCCTGGCGGAAAACTACGCCGTCATGCTCTTCCTTTCTCAGGCCGTGCTGCTGGCCGGCTACTTCGCCCTCGGGGGGCATCGCCGGACGCACCGCCTGCCGGCTCTCCGCGCGGCCCGCCTCGCCGCCGGCATGCTCCTCCTCCCGCATGCGGTCACTGCGATGATCGTTCTGCCCTCCTTCCTGCCCATGCTCTGGAGGACGGCGACGATGCTCCACCGGCATGGAGCCGTTCACGAGAACCACCTGTTCAGCGCTCTATTGAGTCCGGCTTTCCCGGTGTTCCCCCTGTTCGTCGTCGGATTGGCCGCCTTCGTGTGCTTCCAGGCCGGATTCCGCCAACGTCGAGCTCTCCATCGCATCGAAAACATGGGGTCCCTTTCCGCGGACGAGTTTTCCTCCCTTCGACCTGACCCGCTCCGGCCGGCCAATAGGGGAAACTGCTCGATTTCCGTCGTCCGTTGCGAAATTCCCCTGGGTATGGTCGTCGGCTGGTTTCGCCCCCGCATCATCGTTTCCACGGGCATGATCGACCTTCTCGACGCTCCGGAACTCGACGGCATGCTGCGCCATGAGCGAGCCCATGCGCGACGGCGAGACAACATCATGCGGCGTGCCCTCCACATCGCCAGCAAGCTGACTCCCTTCCGCCGCACGGCGAGGCATTTTTACCAGCACTGGTGCGGTTGGGCCGAGATCCGTTGCGACGAAATGGCGGCCCGACAAAGCGGCCAGCCCGTGACGCTGGCCTCCGCGATCCTTCACGTCCATCGCTGGTTCGAGCGGAACCGGACGGCGGTCCACGCGACTGCTTTTCCCGCTTTCTGCTCAGAAGACGGTTCCCTTCTCGAACACCGCATTGCGAACCTGTTGAAAATTTCCAAATTTCCATGCTTGAAAAACGAGGGCGTAATGTCGCGCTGGGGCGTCTTGGCCGCGGTTTCCCTCGGCTTTCTTCTGCTGGCCGTCACGCTTTCGTCGCCGCATTCCGTTCACTGCATCGTCGAATCATTTCTCCCGCTTCCCTAACTCAACCTATGGAGTGTGCAACAATGTCGAACCCCTTTTTGCTTCCAATAACTACCGACTGTAGTCGTTGCGGCCGCGACGTGCCCGGGGCGGCCTTGCGTCGGGAAGCCGCCGCCCCCCGGCTTTTCGCCGGACGGTTGCGCCTCATCGCCATGACCGTGCTGATCCTGTCGACATTCGCGGCCACGGGGGGATGTAAAAAGGGGGAAGCCGCTCCTCCGGAAAGTCCGGCCGGCCATGCGGGACACGGTGAAGAGAAGGCGGGCTGGGCGATCACGGCCTGGGGGGAGCGTTACGGCATCTTTGCGGAAATGCCCGCTCCCGCCTGGGGCAACGGAGTCGAAGCCAACGTCCACGTCACGGTGCTGGCCGGCTTCCAGCCGCTCTGCCGGGGCAAGGTGACCGTCCGGCTGGTGGGTGGAGCTGCCCCGGCCGATTCGTCGGCAGAAAAGATCCTCCGAGACGGCATCTTCCCGGTCAAACTGCAGTTTCCCCGGACCAGGGAATGCCAGGTGCTGTTCCGCATCGAGGCCGAGGCCGGGACGGAGGAAATTGCGGCCGGGACGGCCCGGTTCAACGACAACGGCAGCCCGGCGGCCTTCGTGCCCGCCCGCGGCGACGTGGCGGGGACCGGGGGCGGTCAGGAAATGACGTTCCTGCTCGAACAGCAGTGGAAGGTCCCCTTCGCGTCGGACTGGGCCAAGGAAGGCAACCTGCCGGAAACACTGGACGCGCAGGGTACGATCGTGCCGCCTGCCGACGGTTCCGCGATGCTCACCTCCCCCGCGGATGCCGTGGTCGGGGCGGCCCGCTGGCCCTATCCCGGTATGCGTGTGAAAAAGAACCAGACCATTCTGACCCTCACGCCCCGGATGGCGGAAGTGTTCCCCCGGGTCGAGCAGGAACGCTGGCGTTCGCAGCGAAAAGCCGACCTGGTCCAACTCCAGGCGGAGCTCGACGCCGCCCGGATCCGGCTGGACCGCCTGCGGGAGCTGCAAAAACTGGGTGTCCAGCGCCGATGGGAAGTGGATGACCAGGAACTTCGGGTGAAGACGCTCGAAGCCCGCCTGGAAGGCATTCGTTCGGAATTGTCGGCCGGGCAGGACGTGGCCGGCAGAGCCTTTTCGCCGAGCGAAAGATTGTCGGTGGCTGCGCCATACGACGGCGTCGTGGCCTCCGTTTCATGCACCCGGGGGCAATTTGTGCTCAACGGGGCCCCGCTCGTGCACGTAGTGCGGGCGACGCCCGTCTGGTGCGAACTCCTGGTCCCCGCCGGGATGACGGACTTGGTGAAGAACCGGGCGAACAGACTGCATGTTCGTTTGTCGGGCAAGGAGGAGGACCAGGTCGCGGTGGACGCCAAGTCGTTCCGTGTCGTCACGGTTTCCCCGATGACCCGGGAGAATTCGGGCTATGTTCCCTGTCTGATCGAGATCGACTGTGACGTGGAAACGCTGAGCCTGGGCAGCAAGGTTCAGGTGAACGTCGAGTTCCCCGGTCGGCGGACGGGGGTGTTGCTCCCCCAGACGGCCATCGTCGACGACAACGGGGTGAACGTCGTCTACGTTCAGCAATCCGGGGAAAAATTCATCCGCCGGGCGGTCAACATCGTCTCCCAGCAGGGCGATGCCGTACTGGTCGACAACCTCGCCCCTGGAGAGCGGGTCGTCACGGTGGGCGGGAATTCCATCCGCCGCAACGAGCTGATGGGGTCCGGCGGAGGCAGCCATGGGCACGTCCACTAGGAAACCAGGGGCCCTCGACCGCATCATCGAATTCTCCATCAAACGCCGGTGGACCGTCGTCGTCCTGGCTGCCCTGCTGATGGGGCTGGGTGTCTGGGAGTCCTTGCGCCTGCAGGTGGACGTGTTTCCGGAGTTCACCGCCCCGGCCGTCACGGTGCTGACCGAGGCCTCCGGAATGGCTCCGGAAGAAATCGAAGTTCTCGTCACCTTCCCCTTGGAGTCGGCCCTGAACGGGGCGCCGGGGATCCGGCGGGTCCGCTCGGTGTCCGCCGCCGGTCTCTGCGTGATTTGGATCGAATTCGACTGGGGCACGGAAATCTACCGCGCCCGGCAGATGGTCAGCGAGCGCCTCCAGGGGGTTCCTCTGCCTGCTGGAGTTTCCGCTCCCCAGATGGGGCCGGTCAGTTCCATCATGGGCGAGATCACCTTTGTGGCCTTGACGTCCTCCAACCAGGTCAACCCCATGGAATTGCGCCACTACGCTGACATGTCGGTGAAGCGCCGCCTTCAGGCCGTGCCGGGCGTGGCCCAGGTGGTCCCCATCGGCGGAGATGTCCGCCGGGTGGACATCCGTTTGGACCCGGCCACCATGAACCGCCACCGGCTGTCTCTGGACGGCATACTGGAAGCGCTGCAGACGGCCGACGACACCCCGGCCGCGGGATTCTACATCAACAACGGCCAGGAATACCTGGTCCGGGGAATCGGGCGGTTCAGGTCTCCCAAAGACCTCGAATCGGTCCCGATTCCGACGCCGGACGGCGGGCAGATCCCGTTGTCGCTCCTTGCCGACATCGACATCAAGCCTGCCCCGCAGCGGGGCATCGCCTCCTACCGGGGCAAGCCAGCCGTGATCCTCAGCGTGCAGAAACAGCCAGGCGCCAACACGCTGGAGGTCACACAAGAAATCGACAAAGTCCTGGGCGAACTCGATAAGGGCCTGCCTAAAGGGATCGTCCTGGAAAAGGAGAATTTCCGGCAGGCCGATTTCATCCGGGTGGCCGTTTCCAACGTATCGGCGGCCCTTCGCGACGGGGCCATCCTTGTGGTCGTGATCTTGTTCCTGTTCCTGGGCGGGATCCGGACCACTCTGATTTCCGTCATGGCCATCCCGCTGTCCCTGCTCGGCAGCCTCATGGCGCTATCCTGGCTCGGCCAGTCCATCAACACGATGACACTGGGCGGTCTGACCATCGCCATCGGGGCGTTGGTGGACGACGCCATCATCGACGTGGAGAACGTTTTCCGTCGTTTGCGGCAAGAGCGCGACAAGCCGGCGGAATTGCAGCGGAGCGCTTTCCAAGTGGTTTTCGAAGCCTCTTCCGAAGTGCGGCGAACCATCGTTTTCGCTACGATCATCATCATGATGGTGTTTCTTCCGCTTTTCGTCCTGCCCGGCATGGAAGGCCGCCTGCTGCTGCCGCTGGGGCTCTCCTACGTCATCGCCCTGGCGGTGTCCCTGGTGGTGGCGATGACGGTGACGCCGGCGCTCTGCTCCATCCTCCTGCCGCGGTCCAGGAGCCTGGGCCATCGGCAGGCGCCGCTGCTGCGCGGCATCCTCTTCCTGTATCAACCGATCCTGAAGTGGGCCCTGAAACACCGGGCCGTGGTCCTGATCCTGTCGCTCGGGCTGCTGGGCTGGACCTTGGCCCTGGTCCCCTATTTGGGGAGCCGGTTCCTGCCTCCCTTCAACGAGGGCGCCCTGACGGTGGCCATCGTGAGCTTTCCGGGCATCACCCTCGAGGACAGCGACCAACTCGGTCGGCAGGTGGAAAATGCGCTCCTGAAATTCCCCGAAGTCGTTTCGACCAGCCGACGGACCGGCCGCGCCGAGAAAGACGAGCATGTGCAGGGAGTCAACGCGGCCGAGATGGAGGTCGTCCTCCGACCCGGGCGGCCCAAGGACGAACTGCTGGCCGCCATGCGGCAGGCGGTGGCGGCCATCCCCGGAGTGGCCGTCAATTTCGGCCAGCCCATCAGCCACCGGATCGACCACATGCTGTCCGGCGTCAAAACCAACTTGGCCATCAAGATCTTCGGGTCCGACCTCGCGGAGTTGCGGCGTCTGACCCGCCAGGTCGAGAACATCCTCAAAGCGAACAAAGAAATCGCCGACGTCAGCAACCAGGAGCAGACGGCCATCCCCCAACTGATCGCCGAGCTGGACCGAAGGGCCATCGGACGGTACGGTTTGACCGTTCAGGAAGTCTCCCACGCCGTCGAGGCCATCTTCCAGGGAACTGTCGCCGGCCAGATCGTCGAGAACGGCGCCGTTCTCGAAGTCGTCGTCAACCTGGCCGAAGGAACGCGGGCCAACCGGGACGCCTTGGCCAAACTTCCGGTGGCCTCCACCGAAGGTCGGTTGGTCTCCCTGGCCGAAGTGGCGCACCTTCGTTTCGATGCCGGCCCCAGCCTGATCCGGCGGGAGAACGTCCAGCGGGTGGCCGTGATCAGCGCCAACGTCGTGGGCCGGGACCTGACGGGGACGGTGGACAGTCTCAAGAGGGAACTGGCCGCGAAGGTGCCTCTGCCGCCCGGGTACTCCATCGTGTACGGAGGCCAGTTCGAGGAGGCGGTCTCCAGTTTCCAGATCATCCGCAACCTGTCCCTGCTGATCCTGGTCGCCGTATACCTGATCCTTTACTTCGCCTTCAAAAAGCACAAGCACGCCATCATCATCCTGGTCAACCTGCCGCTGGCCATGATCGGGGGAATCCTGGCCGTGTATCTGGGCGACGGAGTCCTGAGCCTGGCGTCGATCATCGGATTCGTCACCCTGCTGGGGATCGCCACCCGCAACGGGATGCTCCTGGTCAACGAGTACCGGCTCCGCCTAAAGAAGGGAGCGGACTCCGTCGAAGAAGTGGTCCTGGCCGGCTCCTGCGAGCGCCTGGCCCCCGTCCTGATGACGGCGCTGACGGCGAGCCTGGCGCTCATCCCGCTCGTGATCGCGGGAAACCGGCCGGGCAACGAGATCCAGAGTCCCATGGCGGTGGTCATTCTGGGGGGGCTGCTGACGTCGACCTTGCTGAACATGGTCCTGGTCCCCGTCCTGTTCTCCCGCTGGGGAATGAAGTTACATCCCGAGGATGCCGCCGAGGCATCCCTCGATCAAGGAGAAATCCATGCGTAAGATCATTATGCTGGCGTCGTGGTTGGTGCTGCTCGGGCTTTCGGGCCTGACGGCGCCGGCCCAGACCGGGCCCCCGTTCCCCGACCCGCCGGCCAATCCGGCCTTGACCCTCGAAAAGGCCTTGCAACTGGCTGAGACGCTCAACCCCGACCTCGCGTCCACAGACTTCGCCACCCGTCGGGACCAGGCCCTGGTCAAGCAGGCCGGTTACCGCCCGAACCCCCGGTTCTCCCTGAGCATGGAGAACCTCGGTAACCACCCGACCCCGGGCGGCCCCATGAACGCCGAGTACACCGTCGAAGTGGGCCAGACCTTCGAATTGGGGGGCAAGAGGGGGCGCCGCGTGGACCTGGCCGGCAAGGACCTGGAGCGGACGCGCCGGGAAAAAGAGGTCCGCCTGTCCCAGGTCCGCGGAGAAACCGCCGTGCGGTTCCTGGACGTCGGTTTTGCCCAGGAACGGCTTCGCCAGGCGGAAGAGAAAATGACCCTGCTGGAGAAGATCGCCGTTCTGGCCGGCAACCTGGAAAAGCAGGGTGCGGTTCCCACCCTGGACCGGGACCGGGCGGCCGCCCACCTGGCCGAAGCCCGGGTGGAACTCGGCCTGGCGCGAATCGATCTGGACGCGGCCCGGAAACAGTTGGCGGCGATGTGGGGGGAAATGACGCCGTCCTTCCGGACTGTGGATTACCCGGTGGACCGGTTGCCGTCGCTGCCTTCGCTGCCGGAACTGTACCCGCTGCTGGCCGGGAATGCCGAGATCCTTTACTTTGATGCCGCGATTTCCCGCCAGGACGCCGTAATCGATCTGGAGAAAGCCTCCGCCGTCCCGGATATCGAGGTGGCCGGCGGGTACCGTCGCTTTCAGGAAAACGGCGGCAACGGGGCGGTCGTCCGCTTTTCGATCCCGCTTCCGGTCTCGAATCGCAACCGGGGGCAGATCGAAGCGGCCGGAGAAGAGAAGCGTCGGCTGCAGTCGGAGAAGGACGCCCGCCTGTTCCACCTCCGGAGGACCCTGGCGGACCATCACGCGCGGCTTGCCGAAACCGCGGCTCAGTTGGGCGTTTTCCGGACGGAGGTCGTCGCGGCGGCGGAAAAAGCGGTTTCTATGACGGAGAAGGGGTACCAGTACGGAAGCCTGGGATACCTGGATGTCCTGGACGCGCAGAAAACCGTCCAGGAGGCCCGGAAAACCCTGCTGTCGCTGATGAACCGCTGCCAGGTGGAATACGTCTCCATCCTGTTGCTGACCGGCCAACGACCGGCCTCCCCAAGGGGGTGACCCGACCGATGCCGTGAGCGTAGCGGTACGCTGTGGAGGGCAGTGCGGGGAAAGCGGCGCTCCGCTGAAACTTCGTGCCGCAGCCAGCAGTGGGCCAGGAAGACGGTCCCTGACCAGCGGGTCCCTGGTCAGGAGTCGCTCCTCTCCCCGTTGGGGGCAGTGGGAAGACACGTACAGCCTTGCGGAAGACCCGCAGAATCCGGCCCGGCCGTCGAGTTGTTCGGCGCCTCACTCCCGCGGACAGAGCCGGCAGCTCTTCATGGACTGCCGCAAAACGTCCGTATATTTGGTTGTCATGTATCCTTGTATACGGTGGACTTTCTTGGTCTATATTCGTACAATGAAACACGATTCTGAGGTTTATATCGATAGGCCACCGGAAGCGGGAAAGCAAAGCGACAAGGAGGAGGAACGCATGAAGACCATCGCCTACCTGAGGGTTTCCACCGACAGCCAGGATCTGGACAACCAGCGGTTGACCGTCCTCAGCCACGCCCAGAAGCACGGCATCCGGATCGACGATTTCATCGAGGTCAGCATCTCGTCCCGCCGCTCGCCGAAGGAACGGGGCATCGACGATCTCCTGTCCCGGCTGCAGGAAGGGGATCGCCTCATCGTCAGCGAACTGTCCCGTTTGGGCCGGAGCGTCGGCCAGGTCATCGCCATCGTCGACCAGTTGCTCCAGCAAGGGGTTTGCTTCCTGTCGGTCAAGGAGAACCTGGATCTCTCCCGAAAGGAACAGGACATCCAGTCCAAAGTCATGGTGACCCTGCTCGGACTCTTCGCCGAAATCGAGCGGGATCTGGTCTCGCAGCGCACCAAGGCCGGACTGGCGGCGGCGCGGGCCAAGGGGAAGCTGCTGGGCCGCCCCAAGGGAAAACACGGGGCATCCAAGCTGGACGGCAAGGAGGAGGAAATCCGATCTCTCCTCGCGAAGGGCGTATCCAAGATGTCCCTGGCCCGCATCCTGGGGGTTTCCTATTCCACGCTGTTCGCCTTCATCCGAACCCGCGGCCTGGCCGGGCGGTAAGGCGGAGCTTTCGCCCCCCCGCCGGCCCGCCCTATCTCTGCTCGGGGCCACCCGCCCCCCCATTGAACCATCGCCGCCGGGAGCGGTCACCCTCGCCCCTTCTCGACATTCCGCCACTCCTGACCACGGGGCAGCGGGTTTTCCCACGGCAACGTCCACTGCCGGCCAAGCCCTTCCCAAGGCGACCGAACTCTAAATTGTCAAAGACCCTTCGGAACGAGTCGAGTAACATTCTGTTCGTCCGCACTGCCAGTCCCGTCGTTCGCACCGCCCAGGCCGGCGTGCCGGAACCAGGCCTTTCGCCTCCCTTTTGAAGAGATCTGCCCGCCCTCTCACGGGAGCCCGACGGGCAGACCTGGCATCAAACAACCCGATTCTTCATTCTCCCCGTTTGCGGCCGCACTTCCCCCCCTCCCCGATACATCCTTCCACTTCCACAGATCATTCTCCATTCTCTATCCCACACCCATCACGCTCAAACATCTCTCTCACTCTTTCCAGTACCTGTCCGTTTTCTGTCCTGTCCGTTTTCTGTCCT
>CAYTBK010000029.1:0-36962 GCA_964436005.1 uncultured Acidobacteriota bacterium | reverse complement strand
ACTGGGCGTCCTTCCGCCGGCCTCGTTATAATGGGCCGGGAATTCAGGTTGAAAGTCATGGACACCCAATAATTGCCAGAGAAAAACCCGTGGTTGTCATCGGCCACCCCCGTCCAACGTTTTCTCTTTGAATTCAAGGTTAAGTGTCCAGTGCCGATTCGGGGAAAAAAGTGGGTGTCCAGGGTTGTCCAATGGTGCCGCGAATAACCTGTTGGGTGTCCAGGGTTGATTTGGCTGGTGATTTCTGGAAAAATCAGGTTTTGTGAGGATACCGATATGCGCATAGCCATTCTTTCCGACATCCACGGGAACCTGCCTGCCTTGGAGGCGGTTCTGGCCGATGTGAAAACCCGCGGGGCCGATAAGGTCGTCAACCTTGGAGACAGCCTTTCCGGACCCCTCTTGCCACGCGAAACGGCTGAATTCCTGATGGGCCAGCCGTGGGTGCACATCGCAGGGAACCACGAACGCCAGTTGCTGACCGCCGAACCCGAGTCGCTCGGTCCATCGGACAGCTACGCACTTTCTTGCCTGACGCCGGAAATCCTCACCTGGATGGCTGGCCAACCCGCGCAGCACGCCCTGGAAGGCAACATCCTGCTCTGCCACGGGAGCCCGCGCCGAGACACCGAATATTTCCTGGAAACGGTATCCCCAGACGGGAACGTGCGCCCGGCCGATGAAGTGGAGCTTGAAACGCGCTGCGCCAGAGCGGATGCCCACGTCCTATTATGCGGACACTCTCACCTTCCCCGCCTTGGTCGAACGAAAACCGGCCGCCTGGTGATCAACCCGGGCAGCGTCGGCCTGCAGGCCTACCAGGACGATGGCCCGCCGGCCCATATCATCGAAAATGGCACACCCCATGCACGGTACGCCCTGCTGGAAGAGAAGAATGGAGAATGGCGCACTCTCTTCCTGGCCATACCGTACGACTGGGAGCGGATGGCTGCCCTCGCCCGCTTGCGGGGGCGCCTCGACTGGGAACAGGGCTTGCGCGACGGCCGGCTCAGTTGTCGAACAGGTATCGCGTGTGATCGACCAGGGCCTGGTCCAGAAGCACGTGGAACCTGTTGACATCGCTGATCCGGTAATGGCTCGCCCCGGACTGGCGATACCCGGGGTCGCCAAACCCATGGAGCAAGCGCGGAATGGCGCTGAGCCCGTTGGAGAAGGAAGTTTCAAACTGCACGCCGCTCACGCCGACCTCACCTTTCATCCCTTCGATGGCTTCGTAGATTTCCAGAAGCGCATCTTCGTCGGTGGTGTAGATAGCCCACACCCTTCCTTTCTCCGGGCGTTCATAGACTCCGCCGAACTTGCCGTAGAAGTCGCGGCAAGGGTGCTTGCCGGCGTCAACGAATCTCCGGCTGTACATGTCAATGAGGCTATACAGGCCGAACAGGCTGGTGGACTGGTGCCCGTCCTCGGCATGAGCGGTCACCACCACCTTGCTGTGCTGGAGGAGAATGTCCCGTGGCAAAAAGAAATCGTGCTCCCGTGCCAGGGCCCGGATTTTTTCCACATCGAAGAGGAACCCCGAAGATCGGGTTCCCAACGGGCAGAACGTCAGGTAAGACCAACCTTTCCCCATGGGGGGGAGGAGGGCCGGCTCCCTCACTTCCTGCTCCCAGGCCTGTTTCAGGAGGCTGTGCGCTTCGGACCAGTTGACATGCAGGCGGCGTCGGATCATGATCGTTTTGCTCCTTTACTCCTTTGCGGATACCCCGCGGCCAAGCCCCGAAAGAGGCTGGGCGGGTGGACAAGCATCACGAAAAAGGGGAAAAAGCCCCCGGCAGGGGCCGAATGAAGGCCATTGTTCCAACGTTCACGCCAAATACCACGATTTGCAATGGGCTCCACCTTTGGATCGTGCCCCCTGGCGCTGTTTGTGAAAGCATTATACCACTCCGCTTCCCCGAGAATGCACAAATTTGGAAAGAAATGTGACGCCTGACCACTGTTCTTCCCGAACTCCCACGGAGATTTCTCGATCGTGCCACCGGTCGCTCTCTCCTTCCGGTCCCTTTTCCGGTACGAAGGATCTTGCCGCCCGGTTCGGGTTTCCCTTGATGCCCAAATCACTCCCGGCTCCTTTTCTCCCGAGCGCAAAGAGAATCCGTCAACTGCCCACCCCGATCTCTTCCATCGTTTCGATGCTTCCGCCTGGCTGAAAGGCTCGCCGATTCGCCCGCTCCGGGCAGGTTGACAGGGTAAAAGAGAATGCACACGTTTCTATCATGGACACCCAAAGTTCCCCACGAAGTTCCCCACGAAAATCATGGACACCCAAAACTGCTCGAGCAGCCAGAGCGTCCAGCCGATGAGGTCAACTCCGAAGCGTATCCGGGGGTACCATCCCGAGGGCGGGCATCGCTTCGATTCTCAGCGGGGCAGGGCGAGGCAAAGGAGCACCAAATCCTGGACATCCAACAGATTGTCACCGTTAAGATCAGCCCACATCCCGCACGAAAGCGTCAATGTTTGCCCGGAAAGGTAATCCGTCAACAGGGCGCAGTCCAACCCGTCCACGGCGCCATCCAGATTCAGGTCCCCCGGCTGGCGATGTCGAAGAAGCTCCAAGGCGCCGGGGGGCGTTCCCCTTATCACTGCGGCCAACTGTATGCGCGGCAAGGGTTCCTCGTCAGGGCACAAGGCCTCGACCAACAGCCTTCCGGACTTACGCAGGGCGACCAGGCCCATTTCCACCGTCAAATCCGGATCGAACTGGCGCAGCAGAGCCCAAGCGCCGGCCACATGGGGCGCGGCCATGGACGTGCCGGTCATGCTCGCATAACTTTCATCATCATAAGATGTTGCAGAATTTATTCTCACGCCTGGCGCCAACAGGTCAACCAATTCGCCATCCCAATTGCCAAAAACGTAGGATTCATCGCTCAAAGTGCTCCCCCCCACCGACACCGCGCTGGATATGCAGGCAGGAGAAGAAACGTAGCCACAATAGGCATCGTTCCCGCTGGAAACCACAGTGGCGATTCCAGCGGCTCGCAGGTTGTCCACGGCCGGCTTGCGCGGGTCGAAATCACAGTTGCCATTGTATCCCCCGCCCCCCAGGCTCATGTTCACAGCTGCGATCCGGTAGTCGTGGCGCAACTGGTAAACGAATTCCAGACCTTTGATCTGGTCGGACGTCCAACTCAACACGCTGAAGTAGCTCGGAAACCAGCTGAACACGTTCACCGCGATCAAACCGGCATCCCGGGCCACCCCAAAGCGGTCGCTCCCGTTGTTCCCCACGGCGATTCCCGCCACATGGGTCCCATGGGCCTGGGAGTCGTTGTAGGGCCGGGCCGAGCCGGGGCCAGTCAGTTCCCGCACGCCGCCCGGACAGTCGCCTGAACCCACGTTTGTCCAGGGATCGGCCCCCTGGGCGAAGCAGGCCTCCACGATGTTCTTGCCCGCAAACATCTCGTGGGTCCGGCGGATGCCCGTATCCAGCACCGCCACGTACCAGCCAGCCCCGGAAAAACCGCGATACCACGCCCCGTACGCCCCGATCAGCCTCTCGGAAGGGTTCAGTTCCTCCGGGTCCTCATCATCGGTCCACCTTGCTTGACTCGTTTCCCATCCCTGGTTCAGGCCCGTCAATTCGTCTTCCAGCACCGCCTGCACCCCAGGCAGGCCCGGCAGTCTTCCGAGAGCGTCTTGCGCCACGCAAAGGGCAACAAACGGCACGGTATCGTAGCTCCGACCCACTAGGTACCAGGTTCCCGCCAGGCCCGAGAGGACCTCTTCCCGCCGGGAAGCGATGGCCCTGGCCAGGAGACGGTCTGGATCACCGCTGTTTGCAGGCAGGCCTGGCCCCGACCGGCGATAAGCCCGAGAAGCTTCCTGAAGACTTTCCAACGATGGAACGTCCAGCCGGACGATCACCCGCACCCACCCGTTTTCATGGGCCTGCCGCAAGAGGTTCTGAAATCCCGGCGTCTCGTCCTGGCGTTCCCCGCCAAGCAGGGGGCTTGCCATCAGTAGAAGGATCGCCGCCAGGAAACCTGAACCCGGCCTGAACCCTAACGTCATTGAAATCCTCCAAAACCTGAACTTGTCCTCGCCAAAGGATGCATTTCAGACAATCTTCTCAACTATACGGGCGACCTGATCAGCACGCAATGTTGTTTTCCTTTCTGCCATCTGGAACATCGACATGTTATTTTGGCCATCGAGACCGAAACGACGGCGAATCTGACTTCAGGGAGAAAAAGATGATTTTCAACATTCACGGCTACGGGGGCAACCCCGAGAACTCGGTACGGAATTTTCTTCGAGAAAACGGGGACTTCGGCGAAAAAGTGGTCTCCTTCGACTACCCGTCGGATCCAGCGCAGGCCTGGGCGCTCATGCGCCGCGACGTGGCCCAGGTTAAGGAAGCGCACCAGCGCACGACCATTTTCGGCAATTCCCTGGGGGGCTTCTTTGCGACGGCGCTGGCCGTGGACCTGGGCGCGACGGCCATCGTGATCAATCCAGCCCTCCGGCCATGGGACACCCTGCGCCAGGTCGACCCCGCCCTCACCGACGATTACCTGGCCCGTTTCCGCCCGTTGGCCCACGAACTGAACCCCCGCGCCATCTCCTATGACTTCCGGAACATCCTGGTCGTCCTGGGGGCGCAGGACGAGGTTCTGGACTACCGGGAGGCGCTGGCGCATTTCTCCCGCCTCGGGTCGGAAGTGCTGGTGCACCCGGACGGTGGCCACCACGGCGTGGACCTGGCCCCCTTCACTGAGCAGATCGCTCGCTACGTCCACCTATCCGAACTGGAGGGAATCTCCCCCGAGTGAAATCCCGAGTGGGCCGAAAAAGCGGGACTGGCAGACTGAGGCGGAAAAATCCCGAACGGCACTTCTCAGGCGAAAGGCGAAAGGAACCGTCGGGAAAACGATGACACGGCCCAGTTCGGGTCGGCAGGGCAAGAGCTTGCCCAAGGCACAAATTCTGCAGGTTTTGCCGATCCTCCGCCCGATCGGCGTTTCCGTTCCGTGGAATGGAACACCTTCCCCGTATTCTCAAGTCAACGGCAGGCCGACAGAGGCCCCGGCCAGCTTCGCGGCCAGGTCTTCCCCGTGCCGGGAAAGATATTCCGGTATCCGGACGGAGAAGAAGATTCCACGATCAGGAAGGCGACGGGAATGAGCATCGCGTCCGGAAAAAATCGCTGGCGGCAGAGGCAGAACACCCCATCACCGGAGAGTGAAACGATGAGCGGAAGAAATTTACGGATGATCCACACGTCGGACTGGCACCTGGGCCGTTCCTTGTACGACCGGAAACGACACGGCGAGCAGGAGGCTTTCCTGGATTGGCTGGCGGACACGATGGAAAAGGAGCGGACCGACGTACTGCTGGTATGTGGCGATGTCTTCGATTCCAGCACCCCCGGCAACACCGCGCAGGCGCTCTACTACCGCTTTCTCTGTCGGATCGCCCGCTCTTCCTGCCGGCACGTGGTGGTAGTGGCGGGCAACCACGATTCGCCGGCCTTCCTCGAGGCACCAAAACCCCTGCTGAAGGCGCTGAACATCCATGTGAGCGGCTTCGCCGCCGCCGACCCCCGCGACGAAGTCCTGGTGCTGCGGGACGACAACGGGGAACCCGAGATGGTGGTAGGAGCCGTCCCCTACCTGCGCGACCGGGACGTACGCACCGTAGAAGCCGGAGAAAGCACGGCGGACAAGTGCCGCAAGCTGGCGGAAGGGGTAGCCGCGCACTACCGGTCCGTCTGCGCAGCGGCCGAAGAAGAGCGCGCCAGGATGATACAGCCGGTCCCCCTGGTGCTCACCGGGCACCTCTTCGCCGCCGGCGGCAAGGTCACGGAAGGGGATGGTGTGCGCGAGCTGTACGTGGGCGCACTGGCCCGCGTAGGTGCCGACGCGTTCCCCGCCGAAGCCGACTACGTCGCCCTCGGTCACTTGCACGCCGCACAAGCCGTGGGCGGGGACGAGCGGTCCCGCTATTGCGGCACCCCATACCCACTGGGCTTCGGCGAGGGGGGACAGGAAAAGTTTGTGCTGAGAGTGGAATTCGACGGCCGCAAGTCGCGGGCGGAAGCCCTGCCGGTACCGTTTTTCCAGCGGTTGGCGCGGGTGGAAGGCGACCGGGAGACCGTCGACCACCGCCTGAACGAATTGCGAAAGGAGGGGGAACCGGCCTGGCTGGAGGTTTTCTACAAGGGGGATGAACCGGCCAGCGAGTTGCGCGAGCGGTTGGACGAGTTGGTGAACGGTTCCGGCCTGGAAATCCTGCGCATTCAGAACACCAGGGCCGTCCGCCTCGCCCTGGGCGCCACCGAATCCGGCGAGACACTGGACGACCTGGACCCCGTTGAGGTCTTCCGGCGCTGCCTCACGGCTCGTGAGGTCCCCGAAGAGGAGTGCGCGGCGCTTCACGCCGCCTTCCATGAAGTGCTGGCCGCGGTTCAGGAAAAGGAGGCGGAGGCATGAAAATCCTGAAAATCCGCTTCCAGAACCTCAATTCGCTGGTGGGGGAGTGGTCGGTGGACTTCACCCTCCCAGCCTACGCCGCAGAAGGGATCTTCGCCATCACCGGCCCCACGGGGGCTGGCAAGTCAACCATACTCGACGCCATATGCCTGGCCCTGTTCAGCCAGACGCCCCGCCTGGGCAAAGTGTCCAAGGGCGGCAACGAGATCATGTCCCGTCAAACGGGGGAGTGCTTCGCCGAAGTGACCTTTCAGACTCGGAAAGGGACCTACAAGTGCCACTGGAGCCAACGCCGCGCCCGCAAGCGACCGTCCGGCGAACTCCAGCCTCCCCGCCACGAGATTTCCGACGCCGTGACGGGAAAACCATTGGAGGTGGGGGCACGCTCCGTGGCCGACAAGGTCGCCGAGGTGGCCGGCATGGACTTCGAGCGTTTCACCCGCTCCATGCTCCTGGCCCAGGGCGGCTTTGCCGCTTTCCTTCAGTCAGACGCCAACGGGCGTTCGCCCATCCTCGAACAGATCACCGGCACGGAAATCTACAGCCAGATTTCCGTAGCGATCCACGAGCGGCAGAAAGCCGAGCGTCAACGCCTGGACGACCTGGAAAGGCTTTGCAGCGGGATGCAGCCGCTGGGCGAAGCCGATGAGCAAGCCCTGCGGGATCGTCACGGTGAAAGGCGGAAGGCCGAACAATCCCTGGAGGAAAAGCTGGCGGTTTTGCGGCAGGACATCGCCTGGGTGGAACAGGTGCGTGCCCTGGAAAACGGTTTGCGTGCACTGACCGAAAACCGGTCCGCCCACATGGCGAGGAAGGAATCTTTCCGCTCCGACCGGGACCGCCTGGACCGGGCGCGCCGGGCCCTGCCCCTGGCGGCCCCGTCCGCTGCGCTCGAAGCCCTGGAGAAGGAACAGGCCCGCGAGCGGGCCGATCTGAAGCAAGCTCGGGTTGAGATTCCCGAACTCGCAACGGCCGTGACGGAAGCACGCCAGGCCGAAATGGAGGCAGGCAAGCACCAGGAGGATGCCCGGCGGGCCCGGGAAAAGGAAATTCCCGCCGGCCAGAAAACCCGGGAACTGGACATCCAGATATTGGAACGGACCAGGCAACTCGCCGTAGCGGAAAACGACGCCCGGCGGATGGGGAACGAGCGGGCGGAATGGGAAACGCAACACAACAAGGTCCAACGGGAGCAGCAGGCGGCTGCCGCCGAGCAAAAGCGCCTGGCGGAAAGTCTGGCCGCCCGTGCCACTGACGCGGGCCTGGTGGAAAGCCTAAAAGCGATCCGGCTGCTTTTCGCCAACCTGGCCGAACGCGAAGAGAATCAGCGCGACGCCCTGCTCCGGCTGGGCAAGGCCCGGGAACTCCGGAATTCCGCCGACGCGGATTTGGTCCGCAGCCAGGCCGACCGGCAGCACCTCCTTTCCCGGAAACAGGAAGCGGAAGACACCCTCCGGCAACTCGAAGACAGAATCCGGGAACGGCTCGCCGAGAGGGACAGCGGGGATTGGCAACGGGAGTTGAACGATGCCCGGGACCGCCTCCGGTTCCTCACCGAGGCTACCGATGCCGTCAACCAGGTGGAGGGTCTCCGGCGCCGGCTGGAGAAGGCCGAACAATTGCGTATGGAGCGCGAGGCGGCGCTGGCCGCCCGCCGGTCCGAACTGGACGCGGCCAGCCTGGCCCTGGGAAAGGCCCGGGAGAACGAAGCGCTCCGCGAAACGAACCTGGCCCTGAGGACACGCCTCCGGAGTTTCGAGGAAGAGCGCGCGCGACTGTCGGACGGTGCCCCCTGCCCCCTCTGCGGCGCCATCGAACACCCGTACGCCAAGGGCAACGTTCCCATACCGGATGAGTCCGAGACGGATCTCCGCCAGGCACGCGCCGACAGGCAGGCGATCGAGGAAAAGTATTCCGCCCTCCGGGAAGAACAGGCTCGAATCGGGGAAAGTCTGCAGCAGGTGGGCCAGGAAATCGAGGAGAGGCAATCCGATCTCGTCCGGGTCGAACAGCGCTGCCGCGAGCACCTGGACACCCACCGGCTGGCGTGGCCGGACGCAGCGGACCCCGACGCATTCCGGGCCGAAAGCGAAACCGCCCGGCAAGCCGTGGAGACCGCCTCCCGGGTCCTGCAGGAAACGGCCGGACTGGAAAAGGAACGCCAGGAAGCCCTGCAGCTTTTGGAAGACACCCGCAGGCAGGCGGAGGAAGTCGAGCGGACGACAGTCCTGCACGCCAACCGGGCGGAAACGGCGGCCCGGGACGAGGAGCGGCTCGACCAGGAATGCGGGGCAGCCGCCCTGTCCGTTTCCAACGCCCGGCAAGCGGCCTTGCGCGAGTCTGGCCGCTTCGGCGTGACCGACCTTCCTCCCGGCCAGTCGACGGAAATCCTCCGGCAGCTGGAAGACAGAAGAAACTTCTGGCAAGACCTCGACCGTCGCCACGCCGCCCAGGTCAAGGCGGAGGAACTGCTGACGGAGGAGCTTCGCCGCCAGGCAAACCGCGGCGCCCAGCTCGAGCGGGAAGAAGGCGAAAAGCAGGCCCGGCGGGACGAACTCGCCGGCGAAGCGGAGACGCTGCGAAGCCAGCGCCGGGAAATGTACGGCGACCGGGACCCCGATGCGGAAGAACGGCGCCTTTCTGCCGCCGTGGAAGACGCCGAACGGGCGAGGGAGCGCGCCCGGCAAGCCCGGGAGCTTGCGGAAAGGGCTCTGGACAGCCGACAACAGGCGGCGGAAAGCCTGGCCCGCAGCCTGGAATCACGGGCCGGACAGATCGACGACCACCGGGAACGGCTGCAAACACGCTGCCGGGAAGCCGGGTTCTCCGGCGAAGAGGACTTCCGCTCGGCTTTCCTGTCCCAGGAAGAGCACAAAGAGCTGCAAACGCGGCAGGAGGAAATCGACCAGGAAGGTTTCCAGATCGAAACCCGCCTCCAGGACAAGTCGGAGGCCCTGGCAGCGGAGCGGGGCAAGGCGCGCACAACGAACACAAGCGAGGAACTGGAACATGATCTGGCCACGGCGGAAACGGCACTCCGGGAAGCGCGGGAGGAGGCCGGGCAGCTCGGCCTGCAACTGGCAGCCAACGCCTCGCTCCGGGAGCAGGTGAAGGAAACGCAGTCGGCCGTGGAGGCCCAGCGGCGAGAGTGGACCCGCTGGAACCGCCTCCATGACCTGATCGGTTCGGCGGACGGGAAAAAGTTCCGGAATTTCGCCCAGGGGCTAACTTTCGAAATCCTGGTCTCCCACGCCAACAGCCAGCTGCGCAAGCTCTCCGACCGCTACCTGCTCGTGCAGCGCAAAGAAGATCCCCTGGAGCTCAATGTCGTGGACAGCTACCAGGCGGGTGAGATCCGCTCGACCCGCAACCTTTCCGGCGGGGAGAGCTTCCTGGTCAGCCTGGCCCTGGCCCTGGGGCTGTCAGGCATGGCCAGCCGTCACGTTCCCGTGGATTCCCTCTTCCTCGACGAGGGTTTCGGAACGCTGGACGAGGACGCCCTGGAGACCGCTTTGGAAACCCTGGCCGAACTCCGCCAGGAAAACAAGCTCATCGGCGTGATTTCCCACGTGGGCGCCCTGAAGGAACGCATCGCCACCCGCGTCCAAGTCACCCCCCGGAGAGGCGGGCGCAGCGTCCTCGACGGGCCGGGTTGCAGCGGGCCGTTGGGCCCGGTGGCCTGATCCGTCAATGGCGGGGGCGGCGAGCAGCAGTTTCATTAGCCGCACGGCACGGCAACTCACGGTGCCAGGGTGCCGGGGCACGAGCAGCGAGGACAGAGCAAAAAACATTTATTTGACACTTGACATTACGACACTCGATGTCGCAATATAGGAACATGAACAAGGAACACTTCACCATCGGCGAGTTGTCGGAGATCACGGGCGTTTCCCGCCGGGCCATCCGTTTCTACGTGCAGCGGGGCCTGCTGCCCCCGCCTGCCGGCGCAGGAAGGGGCCACTATTACACCGCCGCCCACCGGGAGCGCCTCGACGCCATCCGGGCGAGGCAGGAAGTTGGGCTTTCGCTGGACGAGATCCGCCTGGCGCTGGACACCCAACCCGGCGACAGCCCGCCCCCCGCTCCGCCGCCCCCCTCGCCGGGTCTCTGGCTTCGCCTGGAGGCGGCGCCCGGCGTGGAATTGAACATCGAGGCAGGACGGTACCGGCTGAGCCCGGCGCGACTCCGGCGGATCGTCGAAGCGTTGCGCCCCCATTTCCAGGAAGCATTGGAACCCGAGCACGAACAGGAGGAAAAACATGGCAGTGAAACAGAAGAAGACCAGGAAAGCTGAGATGTCGCCGACCGATACTGGGCAAGGGGGCCTGTACACCTCCGCCGGTGCGCCGGTGCCTTTGTTGGGTGTCCGCTACCAGGGGCGCCTGGAAGGTTCCGCCCTTGATCTCGTCGTCTCGCACCGGTTCCGCAACGACGAACCGACGGCCATCGAAGCCGTCTACACCTTCCCCTTGCCCGAAGAGGGCGTCGTGCACGGGTTGACGGTGCGGATCGGCGACCGGGTAATCCGGGCGCGGGCGGAGGAACGCGAGAAAGCCTTCGAAACATACGATCAGGCCCTGGTCGAGGGACATGGCGCCTTCCTGCTGGACCAGGAACGCCCCAACGTCTTCGTCCTGAGCGTGGGGGCGATCCTCCCGGGCGTCGAGGCGGTGGTGGAAACCGCCCTCACCGTGCCCGTGCGCGTTTCGGGCCGCGAACTGCGCCTGGCCCTGCCCACCACCATCTCCCCCCGTTACGGGAGAACGGATACCGATCCGGCCGCGCGCGCCGAGTGGGAGCGAGTGGAGCCGCCGTATGCCGCCGCCGTCCCCTACGGGTTGACCCTCGACCTGGAAATCCGTGCGGCCGAACCCATCCGTCTCGTGGAATCGCCTTCCCACCCCCTGCGAGTGGAACTGAACGGGAACACCGCCCGGGTCGCCCTCGGTTCCGGCGTGGCGGCCATGGACCGCGAACTGGTGCTCCGCCTCGAACTGGGCACGGCGCCCCAGGCGGCGGCCTGGGCCTCGATGCTCGAGGGGCGGGACCACTGCCGCCTGGAGTTCTCCCCGGTGGTGGAAGCGGCGTTGGAGGAAAAGCCCCGCCCCCTGGCCTTCCTGGTGGACTGCTCGGGGTCCATGGGCGGCGACTCCATCCGGGAAGCCCGGCGGGCGGTGGAAATCTGCCTGCGCGCGCTGCGGGAAGGCGAACACTTCCGCATCCTTCGTTTCGGCAGCAGGCAGGACGACCTGACGGGCGGCTGGCGGACCCTGGACCAGCCGAGCCTGGACGAAGTGGCCGCCCGACTGCGCGACATGCAGGCGGACCTGGGCGGAACCGAGATCCTGGAAGCCTTGCGGAAGGCCGTCCGCAACCTGCCGGGCGCCGAAGCCGATCTGGTGGTGCTGACCGACGGGCAGGTCAGCGACGAAGAGGGCGTGCTGAATTTCGTTCGCCAGCACAAAGACCAGGTCAGGGTGTTTTCCTTCGGCATCGGCGCCGGCTGCAGCGACTTCTTGGTCCGGGGGATGTCGCGCGAGAGCGGCGGAGAGGCCGAATTCATCTTCCCCGGCGAGCGCATCGAACCCAAGGTCCTCCGGCAGTTCGGCCGGCTGCGCCAGCCCCGGATCACCGAAATCGCCGTAGACTGGGCCGGCCGCCAGGTGGAGGCCGCCCCGTCCGTCTGCCCCCCGCTCTTCTCGGGAGATGCCTGGTGCGCCTTGGCCCGCCTGGCCGAGGGCCAGACCTTGCGCGACGGGGACCGCGTCCGCGTTTCCGGGCGAACGGCCGCGGGGCCCCTGGTGTGGGAAGCCGAAGTGCGCCGGGTCTCCGACGGGGGCGCCGTCCCGGTGTTGTGGGCGCGGGAGCGCCTCCGCGACCTGGAGGAGCACTTCGGGGTCCCCGGCGCCTCCCGGCAGCGACGCAACTCGGACCAACGGCGGAGCCAGGCGCTGAAGCTCTCCGAGACGTACGGGGTCCTCTGCTCGCTGACCAGCCTGGTGGCGGTGGAGGAGCGGGCGGAGGGCGAAAAGGCGGCCGGGCCGCTGGAACTGCGGCGGGTGCCGGCCGCCCTGACCCGCGGGTGGGGGGGGATGGGGGCCATGGAGCCACTGATGGTAAACGCTTCCCTGGCGCCTGTCGCTGACGCCACGGGAATCTGCGAATCGGCCCACCGGCCGTCCCTCGCCCAGCGGACCCTGGCAGGCGACGCTGCGGAAACGCTCTCCGTGCGTCTGTTCGAGAAGTCTGAAAAATCGACCCTCCGGCCGTTCCTCGCCCAGCGGACCCTGGCGTGCGACGCCGGGGAAACGCTCTTCCAGCGTCTGTCCGAGAAGTCCGAAAAATGGCGATTCCTCCTGGAATCTTTGAGCATGGGGGAAATGCCTCTTCCGGAAGAGGCGGAGCCATGGTACCTGCGCCTGCTGTCGGAGCAGCGCGCCGACGGGTCGTTCCCGCTTTCGGAAATCCTGGCCGAAGGCGCGGGAAAGCCGCTGCCGGAACTGCAGCGCTGGGCCGGCGATGCCGGTTTGGCCGGCCCGGACGCCCTTCGCCTCCTGGCCACGGCCCTGGCCCTGCTGCTCCTGGCGCGGCTGGCGCCGGATCGCGGGGAAGAGTGGCGCCCCGCCGCCAAAAAGGCCTGCCGGTTCCTCGCGGGCCAGGAGACGCTGCCGTACAGCGGCCTCCTCTTGACCGCCTGGCTGGAACAGCGCCTGGGGTGACCGGCACCCCGCTTCCGAATCGTTTCCGGGGCCGGGACCGGCAAGGTCCCGCCCCGGTGAACGGCCGGCTTTCCGTGCACGTCCACCATTTTTGCCGACTGTCGCCGCCGGAAAGCGTCCGCCGGCCCTGATTTCCATCTCCTTGGAATCCCCCTGGCCGGGCCAGGCAACAAGGCCGGCCCGGCGAGGTCCTGATCACCATCACGGCAAGTTGTGGACACCCACTGGTTGTCGACACAAGCTGCGGACACCCACGCAACCGATCCCGAAACGCTGAGCCCATTTGTGGACACCCACCCCGACAGGGCAAGAACGATGGACATTTTGCGGATACCAACCCGACGAGGGCCTGGCTACTTGGGCAGGATGGACACCCACCGCGACCGGTCCGATCCGGTGGGTGTCCACAAACAGCACCGGCGGCCTGACCGACGGACAACGCCCTGAAAGCAGCCGGGCCAACCGGGCTCTGGCGTTCCGCCTTATGGAACGCTCCCCGTCTAGAATACAAATTAGAAGGCCCGGTCTGCTGCCCGGGCATCCCGAAATTAACCAGGAGGTGGCGATGGGATACGACGAGTACATGAGACGACGACGACGGAGAATGTCGACCGCCTTCCCCATGGGGGGATATGTCACCGACGAGTGGGAGGAAGCCCGCCTCACCCCCGACGACCGGTTCGTCCGCCGACAGTCCATCTGCTGGGCGCGACGGGTGATGCAGGCCACCCGCCCCTTCGACGAGGCCCTTCTCGAATGGGCGGCCTGGGCCCTGGGGCCGGCGGCCGGGCCCCTGGCGTGCAAGCTGGTGAAGACCCTCACCCCGCGATTGCGCGATGAATACGCCGAACGCGAGGAGGCCCCTTCCCTGCGGGCTTCCACCTTGGCCGACTGCCTGCGGCGGCTGGACCACAAGCGCTTCGGGACGGCTTACCTGACCCTGGAAGAGGCCCTGGCCTCCCGGGAGGGGCAACTCGCGAACCCGGCGCCCAGCGACCTGGAGCGGAAACTCGGCCACTTCGCCGAACTGTTCCGGCTGGATCCCACGGAGAGCGAGATGGTGACCTTCCTTCTCCTGTGCGAGACGCACCAGGCGGTGAACATGCTCTTCGACAACTACATGGAGAGCCGCCAGTTTTCCGGGCGCCGATACCTGGCCGCCCTGCTGGGCGTACCCGAAAACACCCTCCCCGCCCTCTTCTCCGGACGCCTGGCCAAGGTGGGCATCATCGAGGAACGGCACAACCTGGACCTGGAAAGCGAGTTCCTCAAGCTCCTCATGGCGCCGCCGTCGGAGGGCATCCAGACCAATTTCCTGCAGACCCGCGAAATCCCGGCCCTTCCCCTCGCCGCCCACCCGGCGGAACCGGCAATGGTCAACCACCTCGTGGACCTGCTGCGCCGCCCCCCCGGGCGCAGCGCCACCCACATCCTGCTCTACGGCCCCCCGGGCACCGGCAAGACCTGCTTCGCCCGCTCGCTGGCGGCCGCCGCCGGCTGCCGCCTGGCCGAGGTCGTGCGCAGCGAGGACAGCGCAGGCCGGCATCGCCGCTGCGCGCTGGAGGTGGGGCGCAACCTGGGCGCCTCTCTGGACGACGTGGTCCTGCTCGTCGACGAGGCCGACAACCTGCTCTGCACGACAACGGCAGGGTTCGGCTTCCTGAACTTCGCCGAACCGCGCGACAAGGGCTGGCTCAACGGCTTCCTCGACGAGCCCGGCCTGCGCGCCATCTGGATCGTCAACCGACTGGAGGGCATCGAGGGTTCCGTTATGCGGCGTTTCTGCTGCAGCCTGCCTTTCCGCCCCTTTTCCCAGAACCAGCGGGAACGGGCCTGGCAAGCGACATTGGAGGCCGAGGGGGCGGCCGGGATGCTTTCGGCCAGGGAAGTCCGGGAGTTGGCCGCCCAGTACCGGGTCAGCGCCGGAGCGGCCGCCCTGGCCGTGCGCAAGGCCCTGGACCTGGGCCGGCCGAAGGGCCGGCGCTTCCGGGAGGCGGTGGTTTTGTCCCTCGAAGCGCACGAGCGGCTAGCCCGGGGTGGTGGCGAGGCGCCCCCGACAAGGACGGAAGAATGCTACGACCCCGAGGCGCTGTCCGTATCGGGGGACCTGGCCGGGGTCACCCGGCGGCTGAAAAGTTTCAGCGCCGCCCTGGAGCGGCAGCGCCGGACAGAGTTCCTGCCCCGGGTGAACCTGCTGCTGTACGGCCCGCCCGGAACCGGCAAGAGCGAGTACGCCCGGCACCTGGCCGAGGAACTGGGTTGCCCGCTGATGGAGCGGCGCGCCTCGGACACCCTCAGCAAGTGGTTGGGGGAGACAGAGCGCAACATCGCCGGGGCTTTCGCCGAAGCCGCGGCTGAAGGGGCCGTGCTGGTGTTCGACGAGGCGGACACGTTCCTGCGCTCCCGCGCCGAGGCCGAGAAGTCCTGGGAAGTCTCCGCCGTCAATGAGTTTTTGGCCCAGATGGAGCGCTTCCGGGGAATCCTGGTGTGCACCACCAACCGGCTCGAATCGCTGGACGAGGCGTCCCTGCGTCGTTTCGGCGAGAAACTGGGCTTCAGTTGGTTGACAACCCCCGGGAAACTCCGTCTATTCCGTCGGATGCTTTCTCCCCTGCTTTCCCGCGGAGAGGCTGAGAACGCAGAGGAGCGGGCGGCCGAACGGCTGGCGGCCATCCCCTCCCTGGCGCCGGGGGATTTCCGGGTGGTGCGCGACCGCTACGCCCTCCACCCGCGCGGCACGGCCACCCTGAAACAGCTTCTGGACGACCTGGCCCAGGAGTCGACCTGCCGGAACGAGCATTCCGGCCACCGGGTCATCGGCTTTTCATCCGATTTTTTCCGGCCCTGAGTTTTCTGCGGCGGACAGAAAGGAGAATTTACCCATGGAGAAAAAGCTTGCGGTTGCGTCCGCCCTTCAAGAAGGCGGGCTGTCCACGGGAGGTGAAAGCGTGAAGAACCAGTTTTTCGGAGATATCCACGACTGCCGGAAGTACGGCATCCTGCGGACACTGGCCCAGGTCGGCGGCCTGCAGATCGGAGTGTGCTGGATGCTCACGGGCGATGGCCCCGAAATGTCCGGGAATAGCCGCTGGGCCCACCTGGCCGGCCCCGCGGGGGATGACCCGCTGGAGCAGTTGGAGCAGTCCGGCGACCTGGGCGATTTCGGTATCGCGGGACGGTGGCGCCTGTACGACCCGGCGCTCCTGCGCGCCCTTCGCGACTGGCGCAATATCCGCGACGTACGCCGGGCCGCCGAGCCGGGCATCCTCCCGGAGGCCATTTTCTACGACCGGCGCCTGGACCTGGCCACGGACCGGGACGCCTATTTCCGTGACATGTTCTGGGAGTTCCTCTGCTGCGACCTGGTCTTTCTGGACCCGGACAACGGTTTTGAGGTGACTTCCACCCCGCGCGGGTGCCCCGGTTCGGAGAAGTACCTTTACTGGAAGGACATCTCTTTCCCCGTGCCGTCGCTGCTGGTGCGCCAGCGGACGCCCCGGGGGGATTGCTTCGCCGCCGCCGTGGTAGACAAGCTGCGCCGAACCACCCGTTGCGAGACGGTCTTCACGTTCCGGACCCCCGGGGCCATGTTCTTCCTGGCCGCGCAGGAGCGGCACGAGCACGCCATACGCAGGGCCGTGCTGGAATTGAACCGCCGCTGGGCGGGCGAGATTTGCGCCCGGGAGGAACTCGTCGACCCCCAGGCCATGGGAGGGCCGCAATCCCCCTTCGAGCGCTAAGCGGACACCCAACAAAGTCACCGGTCCTGGTTGGGTGTCCATCGAATGGCCTTCCGCCGTTCACCATGCCGAAGAAGGCCAGCATCCGGCGAGCGGGGAAATCACTTCTTCCGGGTGGCGTTGTCGATCTCCTCCTTGCCCAGCTCCTTCGTGCAGAAGAACCAGTCGTAGCACTTCAGGCCGGACTGGCCCTCCATCCTCTCTTTGGCCACGCCGCAGGAGCCGGCGGGCGGGACGATGACGGGTTCGCCGGGGCGCCAGTCCGCCGGGGTGGCCACCGAGAAGGCGTCCGCCGTCTGCAGGGCCACGAGCAGGCGATAGATCTCGTCGAAATTGCGGCCCGTGCTCAGCGGGTAATAAAGGATGGTCCGGATCACGCCCTTGGGATCGATGACGAACACGGCCCGCACCGCCTTCGTCGAGCTCTCCCCGGGCTGGATCATCCCGTACTGTCGGGAAACCGACATGGTGATGTCCTCGATGAGGGGGAACTTGACCTCCACGTTCTTCATCCCCCGGTACTCGATTTTCTCCCGGATGGTGCGCAGCCAGGCGATGTGGCTGAAGAGCCCGTCCACCGACAACCCCACCAGCTTGCAGTTGACCTGGGCGAACTGCTCTTCCATGGTGGCGAAGGTCATGAACTCGGTGGTGCAAACCGGGGTGAAGTCGGCGGGGTGGCTGAAGAGGATCACCCAACTGCCGGCGTACTGGGCGGGAAAGTCGATCGTGCCCTGGGTGGTGACCGCTTTGAAGGCGGGGGCCTTGTCCCCGATCCGGGGCATGGAAACGACGGGGGTTTCCTTGGCATCTTCCATCATTCGTCCTCCTGGTAGGCAATAGTTGGGTTTTAGATGCCCGGCATGACCTCCGGATTCATGCGAACGCCCGCCGGTTTCCGGCAAGCCTGGGGGTCACCTGAAACCGGGGAACTCACCGGGCCGCCGGACCGTGCTGTGGACACCCACCCGCCTGCGGCTCCACGATAAATTTTGCAATATTTCATTTTTGACACAAAATCAGGCCCAGCGGTTGCTTGCGGTAAGCTCTTTCGCCGGCCAGCCGGACGCCGCCTCGGGCCGTCGGCGGATCCGCCCCCCTCCCCGGCCGCAGCGGCACTTTCGCCCCGGCCCGGCCGCTCAGCGCAGTACCTGTTCCTTCCCGTTCTCCTGCCAGTAGCGCTCCACCACAGGCCGCACCGCCTCCCGGATCTCCTCCAGGCTCCGTGCTCGGTTCGCATCCCACCAGGCGGCCCAGTCGGCCACCCGGAAGAACCATCCCTCCGGGCTCGCCGAGCGGGGCTTCCGCTGCGCCCCGGCCGGCCCGTGGACTTCCGGGGTGATGATGCGCCGCAGCAGCCTGTCGCAGCGCTCGCCCAAGCTCACGGCCACGTCCGCCCAGCGGGGGGAGACCGGGGCCCCCGCCGGTGCGTTGATGCACTCGGCCTCGTTGAGGACACGCCGCTCCACCCAGACGGTCCGGGTGTCGCAGGTCCTTGCGACGAGTTCGGGGATGGCCGCCTTTCCCAGGCCCGCCACCCGCTCCTCCGCCTCCCGCTTCGCGTCCCGGGAGCGGCCGGGGTCCGCCAGACTTTCCAGGAGGGCGGTGGCCTCGGTGTCCTCCAGGCATTCGGAGCCGGTGACCAGGAGTTGGTACTCCAGGACCGGCCGCGGGTCGCCGGGACGCTTGGCGGACCCGTAGAGGGGCAGTACCCGTCCGCTCAGACGCACCCGGCCCGGGCACGGGGGCGCGACGGGCATGTAGACGACGATCTGTCCCCCCCCGGGCAGATCGAAGTAGACGAAGGTGCAGCGCTCCACGAGCTGGATCATGTGCTGCCCGGGAACCTGGGCCACGCGCCCGTACACCGTGGCGGGGCCGTCAGCGCGCGCGGCCAGGCCGAAGGAGGGCGGCGGCACGGGCGGGCCGCCCGCCGCGGGGGACGCCCCCGCCAGAACCAGGGCGGCCAGGAGCATCGCCCCTGTCCGTACACGGCGGACGTGCAATGTGCGCATAGTGTCCTCCCGTTCCCTCCCGGAAAGGGAAGGGTTTGATTTCCCCCTTGGATCCCGTCTTCCCTTCCACTATAATCCATTCTCGTCATTCTGCATAGTTGTTCCACGTGTGCGCGCCGAACCATCCGGGAAAACAGCAGTAGCCTGCCCGGGATCGGAGAGAACACATTACCCGAGGAGGGGAAGTCCATGAAAACCGGCTCCACGCGCTGTATCCTGTTCGCCCTGGCCTGCCTGGCACTCTGCACCCAGGGGCCCGCCGGTGAGGCGTCTTCCCCCGCGGAGCCGAGAACGGAAGCGGTGGCCCACACCTTCACCGCCGCCCCCTTCACCGTCGAAAGAGACTCCGAGGGCTACCACACCCTCCGGATGGAGGGTTTCGGCACCGACCTCGCCGCGGGCGCCTTCTGCCTCCCCTTGCAGACGATCCGGCTGGCCCTTCCGCCCGACGCGGACCTTGCCTCCGCAAGCGTGGCCTTCACGGTCCGCGAGAGCGAGACGCTGCCGGGCCCCTTCCGCATCCGGACGGCCCCGCGGCCCCGGGCCAACGCCTCCGCCCTCCGGATCCCGGGCCCGGCGCCCGTGACGCTTCCCGGCCTTCAGGAGAGCGCGAGCGTCCCCCGGCCTCCCGTTTTACTCGCCTCCTCTGGGAAGATGCGCAAGTGGGTGCTCGTGGACGTGATTTACGCCCCCTGCCGCTACGACCCCGTTTCGGGCTCCGTCACGGTGGCCAAGCAGGTGGAGGCCCAGGTCCGTTTCCGGCGCACCACGGCCCGCCTCGACCCCCTCCTCCTGCAGGACCGGGTTTTGGACTCCGAGGCGCTGGAAGGGGTGGGCAACGCCCCCGCGGCCCGGGAGTGGTACCGGGCGGCCGCGGAGAAGGCGGCGCCGGAAGCCGCACGGCTCCGCAACCCCGCACAGACGCAGTACGACCTCGTCATCGTCACCTCCAACGACATCGTCAACCACTCCGCCCACCTCGAAGAGTTCCGCGCCAACAAGGAACAGCACGGGTTCCGCGTCTGGATCGTCACCGAGGACGTCTACGACGCCTATCCCGGCCAGGCCCCCGACACCCGGGCCGACCGCATCCGGGCCTTCCTCCAGGCGGAGTACGTCCCCCACGGCTTCAAGTACGTCCTCCTCCTGGGCGACCCCGACCCCCTGAACCCGTACGACACCGAGGACGTGGTGGGCGACGTGCCCATGAAGATGACCTACCCCCGCCTGCACGCAACCAAGGAGACGGAGTGGCTGGACGCCCCCACGGACGTCTACTACTCGGACCTCAACGGGAACTGGGACCTCAACGGGGACGGTTACTTCGGCGTGTGGCCCGAGGACCTCCAGTCGGGGGGGGTGGAGCTGTACCCCGAAGTGTTCGTGGGTCGCATCCCCTGTTATGTGTCGAGGGACGGCACCCCGCGCAACTACACTCCCTTGGACTACATCCTGGACAAGCTCGCCTACTTCGAGAAGACCTGGTACCCCTCCAACTCCTGGCGCTTCACGAAAGCGCTGCTGCCCATGAGCTTCAGCGCCCCCGCTTACGACGGGGCGCCCCTGGGGGAGGAGATCGGGGCCGACCTCTCCGGGAAGGGCTTCACCAAGGTCTGGACCATGTACCAGCAGGAGCACGGCGCGTGCGGGGCCGATTCGGCCTTCCCCAGCAGCGAGGAACTCCAGGGGGACAACAGCGTCTCGAACCGCTGGACCGCCGAACCCTTCGGCCTGGTGGTCTGGTGGGGGCACGGCTCTTCGATGGACGCATCGGTGGGCTACTACGACGCCGCGGCGGACCGGGACTGCTGGGAAGGGGTCCTCTTCAGCACGTTCCGGGCCTGGTCCCTGGACGACGGGTTCCCCTCCCACGTCTTCCTGAACTCCTGCCTCAACGGGATGCCCGAAGTGACGAGCAACCTTGGCTTCACCCTGCTCCAGAACGGCGGCCTCTCCACGGTGTGCGCCTCCCGGGTCTCCTGGTTCAACCCGGCGGAGACGGGCAACTTCCGATTCTCGCCCACCAACGCCGGGGTTGCCTGCCGCTACGCGGGCCACCTTGCCAACGGCTGGGACACGGGCTTTTCCATCGCCCACGCCCGGGAGGACGGAAGCTCCCCGGGCAAGATGGAGTACTACATGAACGCCCTGGTCTTCAACCTGTACGGGGACCCCTCCGCCTGCCTTCGGCCCCAGGAGTGGGACACGCCCCCGGGAAAGCCCACCGGCCTCGTCATCACCCCGCAGCCCCCCTTGGGGGAAACCTTCCGCCTCGCCTGGACGGACGACCAGGACGCCGAGAAGGGATACAAGATCCAGTACACCCAATCCTGGGGAAGCACGGGCTGGGTGGACATCCTGCCCAACCAACCCCCGAACACGAAGTACGTCACCTTCACCAACACCGCGTGCGGCGCACCCCACCAGTACCGCGTGGTGGCCTTCAACGACGCGGGGGAAACCCCCAGCGACTCCGTGTTCCTTGAAAAGGACCCCTGCCCCCCCGACCCGCCCCCCATGGTGAACATGGTGACGGCAACCCTTGAGCCGGGAGGCGTTCAGGTGTCCTGGATGGGCCTCGAATTGTCGGAAACCGGCTACCGCGTGTACCGGCGGCCCGCGGAGGGGACCGACGGCTGGACCGGCGTCAGCGGAGACCTCCCGGCAAGCGCCCGCTCGCACCTCGACGCCGGGGCGGCCTGCGGGACCGCCTACGACTACTGCGTCACAGCCTTCAACGGCGCCAGCGAAGGCGCCAAGGGAGACACGGCCTCCGTCACGACCAACAACTGTCCACCGGACGTGCCCTCCAACCTCCGCCAGACAGGATCCACCCAGACGTCCATCACCCTGGCCTGGGACGACAACAGCGACAGCGAAATCGGCTTCACGGTGAAACGGACCCCCACCCTGGAAGGGGGCGTCTGGCTCCCCATCGCGAACCTGCCCGCCGGCACCACCACGTTCACCGACAACGACCCGCCCCTGGACTGCGGCGCCACCCGCTACTACCGGGTGGGCGCACGCACGAAGTACCAGACCTACTACAGCGCGGACTCCGGCCCCATGACCACCGAGGCCTGCCCGGAGCCGCCCAGGGCCCCCGGCGGCCTCTTCGCCCACACCGACAACCCCGCGGACCTGACCCACGTCTACCTGCACTGGAGCGACAACAGCGACAACGAGAGCGGGTTCCGGGTCATGCGGTCCATGGATTCCGGCGAGAACTGGACGGAAATCCACACCACGGGCCCCAACCAGACCGATTACCGCGATCCCTCCCCGTGCAGCACCAACGGGCGCTATTACCGGATCCGGGCGTTCAACGCCGTAGGGGATTCCGGGTACTCGAACTCTGCGTTCGCCGACTTCACCGACTGCTCCCCCTACGCCCCCGTCCTCACGGCGGAGGAGGTCTCGCCCGGCACCGTGGAACTCTCCTGGACCAACCAGACACACCCTTCCGACACCACGACATCTTTTCAGCTTTACTACGTGTACGACCCCTACCAGCACTTCGTCATCTGGCCCCTGTGGAAGGAAATGGACGCCGCCGCTCGCTCCACGACCCACACGGAGGCGACATGTGACCGGATCGCCTACTACGTGGTGAAAGCGGTGACCACGGGCGGAACCTACGCCAGCGACATGGTCGGCGTCACTCTCCGGCCCTGCGCGCCCACCGACCTGGCGGCGACCGGCTTCTCCCAGACGGGCCTCCTCCTCCAGTGGGTGGACAACAGCGCAACCGAGGACGGGTTCAAGGTGGAGCGGCGCCTGGCGGGAGCAGGCCTGTGGACCGTGGCGGGAGAGACGGCGGCGGACGTGAACCAGTTCGCGGTCACAGGCCTGTCCTGCAACACCTCCTGCGAGTTCCGCGTGAGCGCCTTTTCCGGCACGGGGGACCAGACCCGAAACTCCGGCTACACCAGCACGCTCTCCGTCACCACCCGCCCCTGCTCCCCCACCGCCCCGGAACTCCTCGCCGTCACTGGATATACCCAGACGTCCATCACCCTGGGGTGGAAGGACACCAGCCTCACCGAAAGCATGTTCCGCATCTTCCGGGCCCCCCACGGGGGCAGGCTGTTCGCGGAGGTGGGTTCGGTCCGTTCGGGGTCGACATCCTTCACGGACACCTCCGCGGGCATGGCCTGCGGAAAAGTCTTCGACTACTATGTGACAGCCACCAACAGCGGGGGGGCGTCCCCCGCCAGCAACCTCGCGACGGGGGGGACCATCCCCTGCACGCCCGACCGCGTGGCCGCGACAGCCCTGGGACCCTACCGCGCGCTCCTCTCCTGGCTCGACGAGAGCGAGAACGAAACGGGCTTCACGGTGCAGACGGGAACGACCTCGCCCACCAGCGACTTTGTCGTGCGGGACACCCTGTCCGCCCCGGCGGGCGCCACGAGCCTCCTCGTCCCCGCGGCCGCATGCTCCGAAACCCTCTCCTACCGGGTGAATGCGACCGGGGGCAAAGACGCCTCCCCCTGGTCCTCCGTCGCGAGCCTCACCCCCCCGTGCGCGCCCGAGGCCCCCACGGACCTCGCCGCCACGGACATCGGCCCATACGGCCTCACCGTGCACTGGGCCCACCAGGGGCGGGCCGCCCAGGGGTTCCGCCTGTACCTATCCTTCGACGGCAGCGCGGACTGGCGCCTGGCGGCGGATGTTTCGGGTCTCCTGACCAGCCAGACCGTCGGGCGGCTCAAGCCCGACACCACCGTGTTCTTCCGGGCGACCGCCTACAACACGGCCGGGGAGTCGCCCTACTCCGCCACGCTGAAGACCCGCACCGGCGCCATCGTGCCCGTGGGCGGCGACATCAACGCCGACGGCGCCGTGGACGGTTTCGACCTCCGCCTCCTGGCGCGGATCCTCAGCGGGAGCAACGTGCCCGAGGAGACGGCGTCTCCCGGGAAAGCGGACCTCAACGGCGACGGGCGCGTGGACGCGGTGGATTTCCTTCTCCTGTGGAGGACGGCCGGCGGCAACTGAACGCGGAGCCGCACGCCCGCACGTCGGGCCCTGGCCGCCTGGACCGTCCGACGGAAAGCGACTTCCGCCGCCGTGAAAAGTACCGGGAAGCGCTCGGCCTGCTCCAGTAAATGGATTCGCGCCATCCGCTCCATTGCCAGGAAGGCCTGACGGTGCCATAATGGTTCCGGTTTGTATGGAGGGAGGAATTATGAAACAAGAACGGATAGAACTGGTACTCCTGCGCTCCGCCGGCGGACCCTCGCGGCGGTACCGCCTGGAAAATCTCGCCCTGCTGAACCCCTCGCCCGGAACGGTATATTTCACCACGTACCGGCAGCGCTGGGTGCACCCCGCGCTGCGCCCGGCCGGCGCGGACGGCCCGGCGCCCGACCTCGTGGGCTGCCGCGTGGGCATCCACTTCTTCGAGTATTCGGCGAACATGCTTCTTCCCGTGCGCCTGGCCCAGGTGGCGGACGCGGCCTGGTCCGCCGGCTCCCTGCGGCTGGGCCTGGCCCTGGAGGGCTGGCTCGACCCGAACCGGCCCGCCGCAGCGGACCTGATCCCCCGCCTGGAGGACGGCGCGGAGGGCGAAGCCCCCCTGCCGCCGGACGGGCGTGGCCCGCACGCCTTCGTCTTCCCCCGCCCCCCCGGCTGGCCGCCCCTGGCGGATGCGGGGGACGAGGGAGACGGCGCCGGCCCCTGGCAGGCCGCGGCGACCGCCCTGGCAGCGCCGCCGGCCAGCCCCTACCGGGACTGCCTCTTCCTGGCCGGTTGGCCGCCCGCGGAACACGGCACAGGGTGGAAAGTCGCTCTCCTGGCCGGGCCTGACGCGCCCGCCGCAGCGTCCACCGCCCGCCTGGTGGCCTTGCAGGGCGGGCGCCGGGTCGGCGCCACGGAAACATCCCTGTGCCCCGGCCAGAAGACTGGCCTGGCCCTGGACACCTCGGCCGCCCGCCGCGGCGGCGACCCCCTGAAGGTGGAACTGCACCTGGTGGGCGGCGGCGCCTGCGCCACCGCCAGCGCCTGGACTTTGCCCGCCCCCCTGGAAGCGCGTGCGGAAGCGGAAAACCGCCCGGACCCGCTGGAAGCCGTTTTGGCCCACCTGCAACCGGAAAACGACGCCCAACGGGACCTGATCCGCCAGGTCGTGCGGGGCGTCCGGCGCCACGCCCGGGTGGAAACCTGGCTCGTCGACCTGTTGCTGGGCTGGGGGCTGGCGGCCGAGGCCGCCGCGCTGCTGACCGACTACCCGGACCTGGCGGACCGGGTATCCAACCTGGAACTGGCCGCCTGGTACTCGCGGCTCCGCCACGAGCGGCTGGCCGAAGGTCTGTCATCCGAACTGGTCCGGCGCATCCGGGCCGGCGAGCCGACGTATCTCTCCGAGGAGTTTCTCGACGACCTGAAAGTCGCGGACGACAAGCGCTTCTGGTCCGTCCTGGCCGGCCTCGGCTTCCCGCTGGCCCGGGAGGGGGACGGCCCCCTGCTCGACCACCCATTCGGCGCCGCCCTCTTCACCAGCGACCGCTGGGACGAGTGGCTGGCCCGGCTGGCCGAAAGGTTCCCCGCTGCCCCGTCACATTGGAAAAGCTGGATCCTCTCGGTGCTGCGCGACTCCTCCGCCTGGAAGGTTGCGGCCGGCGACTGGGAAATCAAGGCCCTGCGCCAGGGCGAAGCCTGGGCCGACGCCGCCCGCGGCCTGCGGGCCGTCCCCCTGGCGGAGTCCCCCGCCCTGCTCCACCGCCTGGGTCCCGCGTCGTCCCCGGCCGCCTGCGCCTGGTACTACGAGGTGCGGCACGAACTCGCCAAAAGCGACCCCGACCTGTGGGCGGAAGTCATCTACGCCCTGCGGCGCCTGGCCCCGGCGGAAGAGGCTCCCATCTGGGACCTGGAGCTGGCCGAAGCGGCCCTGGCGACCGGGGACGCGCTGCTGCTGGCCCGCTGCCACCACCGGCTGGCGTCGGACGGCGGATCCGCGGAACTGCGGGAGCAGTTGGCCGCGGCCCTCCGGGAAACCGGCCCGGTGGACGCCTGCCGGACGCTGACCCGGTTGCGCGAACGGTTGCGGGGCCGGCGCGTAGTACTCCTGGGCGCGCAGTACACCCCGGCCTGGGTGAAGGATGTGGAAGAGGAAACGGGAATCGAGGTGGTGGTCAAGACCGCCGAAAAATGCGCCGCCTACAATGCCGGCGACATCCCGGACGGCGCTTGCTTCTGCGCCATCCTCCGCTGGGCCGGCCACGACGCCCTGCGCGTGTCCCGCGAACGCCTGGGGCCCGAGCGGGTGCGCTTCCTGAACGGCACCGGCCGCCGCGCTTTCGTCGCCGCCCTGTCCGACATGCTCGACAACGTCAGGGAATAGTCGGAAGCGGAACGGGTGCCCCGGCTTGCCGTCACTCCCCCTCCACCAGCAGGGGGACCACGGCGAAACGCCCCACGTCCACCACCCCCTTGTCCGTCAGCTTGAGGGCTGGGATGACCGGCAAGGCCAGGAACGACATGGTCATCATGGGGTCCGCGAGGGTGCAGCCCAAATCGCGGGCCGACCGGGTGACTTTTTCGCAGAGCTTCATGGTCTGCTCCAGGGGCAGGTCGGACATCAGCCCGGCGATGGGCAGGGGCACCGCCGCCAGCACGCGCCCCCCCTCCACGACCGCCTGGCCGCCCCGCATGCGCACGACCTGGATGACCGCCGTGACCATGTCCGCATCGTCGACGCCGATGACCACGATGTTGTGGGAGTCGTGGGCCACGCTCGACGCCATGGCCCCCCGTCGCAGGCCGGCGCCCTTGACGAACCCCAGCCCCACGTTGCCGGTGCCCATGTGGCGTTCCACCACAGCGATCTTCTGGATGTCGCGCCCGGGATCGGCCACCGCCAACCCGCCTTCGGTCCGCAGTTCCTCCACCAGCGACTCGGTGACGATCTGGCCGGGCACGATGCCGATCACCCGGCCCCGGACCGGGGCAACCTTCCCCTCCGGCAGCGGTACGGCCAGGTCGAGCTTCAGCCAGTCCACGCTCATGGTGCCCCGCATCTGCGACGGGAACGCCTGGACGCCGGCGAACCGGTAGCAACCTTTTTCGGCCACCTGGCGGCCGCCCTTGTACACCGCGGCGATGTCGAAGCTGGACACGTCGTCCAGCAAAAGGAAGTCCGCCCGGCCGCCGGGGGCGATGGCGCCCAGGTCCCGGATCCCGAAGTAGCGGGCGGTGTTGACCGTCGCCATCTGGATGGCGGTCAGGGGAGAGAGGCCATATTGGATGGCCCGGCGCACCATGGAGTCGATGTGCCCTTCCTGCAGCAGGTCGGCGGGATGCCGGTCGTCCGTGCAGAAACTGAACCGGGAGGACGATTCCTTCTGCACGAGAGGCAGCAGGGCGTCCAGGTTCCGGGCCGTCGTCCCCTCCCGGATCATGACGTGCATCCCCAGGCGCAGCTTCTCCCGCGCCTCCTCGAGGGTCGTGCTCTCGTGGTCGGACCCGATCCCCGCGGCGACGTAGGCGGCCAGTTCCTTGCCGCTCAGGCCGGGCGCGTGCCCGTCCTTGGGCCGCCAGCCGGCCTGGCGGATCTTGTCCAGCACCTCGGGCGAGCGGTCGAGCACACCGGGGAAGTTCATCATTTCGGCCAGGCCGACCACCCGCGGGTGGGCGAAGAGCAGGGCCAGGTCGTCGGCCGACAGGCGTGCGCCCGAAGTCTCCATCTCCGTGGCGGGCACGCAGGAGGGCAGCATGACGTAGACGTCCAGCGGCAGCCCGGCGCTGGCGTTGAGGATGTAGCGGATCCCCTCCAGGCCCAGCACGTTGGCCACCTCGTGGGGGTCGACGAAAACGGCGGTGGTGCCGTGCGGCACCACCGCCCGGGCGAACTCGGGGACCGTGACCATGGAGCTCTCCACGTGGACGTGGGCGTCGATCAGGCCGGGGCAGAGGGTCAGGCCGCGGGCGTCCAGGACCTCCTCCGCCTCGTAGTCGCCAAACCCGACGAACCGCCCGTCGCAAATGGCCACGTCCGTCTCGTGGATCTCCCCCGAAAGGACGTTGACCACACTCCCCCCGCGGACGAGCAGGTCGGCCTTGCGTTCTCCCCGGGCGGCCGAAATCAGTTTTTCCAGCATGGCGCTCTCTCCTCTTGAACGTGTCCGGGGACAGCCAGATGGCCAATTCCCCGGCCGCAGCATTCCATAATAATAGCGAGGAGCATTATAGCCGGAGGCGGCGCCCCTGCCAACCCCGGTACAGCGCGCGGAGGGGAGCGAATCCCGGAAAGGGAATCAATACCGGGGCTGGATCGTCTTCCTTTCCGGGAAAGCAGGCTCAGGTTGCGCTCGGCGATCCGCCATTGTCCTCCCCGGCGGCGCGAACCGCACCGGGAGGAAATCGGGGGTGGAACCGCCCGTTTCCTGCGCGTTTCATTTCATGACAATGACGATTTCGCTGATCTTCGAACGGTCGGTGGGTTCGGTGCCCATGTCCTTCAGGTTGAAACAGAGTCCGGCCTTTTCCGATTCCGCATAGTAACCTTCCATGAATTCGGTCTTCAGGTCAGGATAAGCCTTTCGGATCTCCCCGATCGTCGAATGGACCGAAATGCCTTCGGGGGTTTTGAGTTGCGGGTCGACGACCCCTATGGCCGTCAGTTTTCGGCCGGCGCTCAACATCGACTTGATGGCGACTTTGCCGTTCACCAGGATTTCCACCTCCGTCACCTCCTCCGGGACTCCCTCGGGTGTATAGGTGACTTTTTTCAATCTCACGTTTTCTTTGCCGACGGCCTTTTCCGCTTCCGACAGCGCCATGCCCGGTCGAATCCCGCAGACTTGACCATTGGCGATCTGGTTGACGTCGGCTGGCGGTGCTTCTGCCGCCGGCGCTTCCGCTGCCGGCGCCGCACTCGGGGTGAGCGGCTCAGCCTTGGGAGGCACGGTTTCGGCTTTTTGACAGCCGCACAGAAGAAGACAGGCCAACAAACAGAGCATCGTCAGGAACTGCTTCATAACTTACCTCTCGAAGATGATTTTTTCCGCGTCTTTCCCGGGAAGTTCCCGAAACGCAGATTCTATATTGTAGGTGAAATCGCCCCATTGTCATCCCATATCACAATAATATTTCCATATTTACAAATATTGGAAGCCTAAGAGGAGAACAACCGCTTCCCTGTTCTTGGCCGAAGCCTGCCGCCCGGTCGTTCCTCATGACGGGAAGCCGGCCGGATTTCCACCGCGAATCGGCCGTGGCGGCCGTTCGGGCAAACTTTCCCCAAAAAATGTGTTGACACCGGCCCCGGCCTGGCTATAATCCCCAACTTCGGTCGCTCTTTGCCCGGAATCGTTTCCAAAGCCGAGGTAGCTCAGTCCGGTAGAGCAGGGGACTGAAAATCCCTGTGTCGGCGGTTCAATTCCGTCCCTCGGCACCATTCATATAAATAGGCTTGCGTTACTTTGGCGCAAGCCTTCTTTTTTGCGCTGTGATCCGTATGTGATCCACTCGGCGAAAATCGCGGCGTTTTTCGGCCGGGAATTCTTCCCGCGTCCCCTGCCATGCTGCGCTGTGTTTTCGACCGCCGCCAGGACCGGCCAGGATCGCACGCAGGACTCGAGCCGTCGCCGGTGCGCGTCCCCCCGCCTGCCGACCTGGACGCGGCCAGCGGCCATCCTGAGGGTTCCCGCGACCGCTTCGGCCAGCTTGCCGGCGCGCCTGACCGTCTTTTCGTCTATGCCATACTCTTGCGCGTGTTTCTCTGCTGTGGTGGATCTCTGGACATTTTGCCCAGAAGTCAAATCCGTTCTGCTCCCCTGCTGCTCATTCCTAACAATTAGTTGAGTTGATAATTAAAGAAAACGAATACCCATATTAACCATAATGAATTGAGGTTATAATGCGCCAACATTCAAATAATATTCGGGAAGAAATAATGGAAAAGATTGAAGAAAATAAAGAGATTGCACCTTGTCCGTATTGTGGTACAAGCCAAGAGATCCCGCAGAAAAAACACAAGAAATGTAAGTCATGTGGGAAAACCATGTACTCATATTTTACAAAATTTAAAGCAATACAACATACAAGTAACATGGAAATGTCTTGCAAAGTGTTAGTCCAAGAAAATCAATGCTTTTTATATGAATGGTTGAATAAACTGGCATGGTACGGCATTACACTAAAAGCAATAAACACACGGCAACAAGAGCACGAAGATAGAACAGGAACAAGATTGAGTGATCATGACAATATATGGGGAATCCTCAACGAATTGGTTGTTCGTTATATGAAAGAAAAAAAACTGAATAAGTATAATTATTTGAGTCAAATGTATGTATTTATGGCGGAACTTGCAAAAGAAGAAAGCAAAGATCCGTTTATCTATCTTCAATCGGCACAAAAGATGAAATTGGAATATTTGGCAGGTATGAATGCTAAATTTGTCAGAATTAGAATAAATTGTGGCAAAAACGATCCTGAACCATGTCCAATTTGCGAATCATGGAAAAACGCTATTTTGACGATAGAAGAAGCCCAGAAAAACCTACCATTTCCTGCAAAAGCTTGCAAAAACAAGTACTGTAATGTGTCATACAACCAAGTTTTTTCAAATGAATGGCCGAAATAAAAAAAGAAAGGCTTCCTAGGCATTTATTGAAAACGCCCAGGGTTGCTGGGCGTAACTTTTATAATAAATTCTTTTAGGCTGCTTATCTTCGGGGGTCACGCCTCCTCAACACGGGACATGAATAGCTCCAAAATGATATCTGCTCTATCATGCTCCTGTAACCATTCAAACACCTCATCCTCTGTCAACACCTTGATTCCGGAAGAGCCATGGCACTCATTGCCGAAAGACTGCCCATACCGGCTCATTGCCCCCCCCCTGTAGAGTAGGAACCAATTGCCTTTCTTGGTGCGGTATAAGGATTCTTCCTCATAATGAAAATCGTCCCGTGTGTGCCCGGAACTATCGGAACTGATCTCTTCCGCCGTCTCCGTGTCATACAATTTCCCGCCAATTACTGATTTCATGCTGAAACCTCCTTTGAGAAATTGAGCGCAGCAGTACGCCCCGCCCCCAACCCGGTCAAGTGACTTTCTACCAGTCGTTGACCCAACTCCGGCCGCCCCTCGTTCCTCTGTATGGGTCCCATTTTTTTTGCTGTTTCAGAATTTCCCGCTGGATTTCGCTCCTGCCCAGTCGGTCACTCCGTACCTCTTCCTGCTCCTGTTCATGTTTGGATTCGTGTTTGGGTTCTTGGCTAGATCCTGATAGGCTCTCCGCCTTCGCTCCCAGGCTCTTAACCGTGACGGACCCTAACGAATGCAGTGCCGCCAGACAATAAACCGTCAAGTCCAGCGCCTCGTTGCGCTGCCGAGTCTTGACGTACTCCCGTTTCGAACCTTTACCGCGGATGTACCGGCGGACCGCCTTTTCCGCTGTCAACTGCGCCATCCACTCGCGTTCGGTCCAGGACGGCAAATGGATATAGCCGGGGCCGGGCTCGCGCAGTCGCAACCGGGAAAAGATCGCGTCTTTGGCACTGTCCGTGCCGATCATGAACAACCTCGCGCGGAACCGGTTGTTCCGGCTGGGCCGTGAAACCAACTCGCTGCCTGGCCGCGCCTGTCCTTTGCAAGCGTAGACTCGTTTGAACGACCGCCCCGTGCAATATCGGTACACCTCGTCCGTATGGTGTCCGCCAGAATCGATGAACGTAGCGGATATCGTCACCTCCACACCGGACTGGTGGACGAACTTTCGAAAAAGCACATCATCAAGATCCTCCCACACCTCACCGCCGCCGGGGTCGCCGTGGATCTGCTGGAACTCGACAAGCCAGCACTCTTCGCCCGCACCCCACCCCATGACCTGGACTTCCAGCCGGTCCTTCTGCACGTCAACCGCCGCCGTGAGCAGGCCGACCCCGTGGGGGACTTCCGCCGCGTACTCCTCGAGGCGGCCCGCCAGGGAATCCGCTTCGACCGCGTCGCCCTGCTCCTCCCACGATTCGCCTAGCACCGTGTTTATGAACACTTGCAGCCGGACGGGGTCCCGGTGGACCTGGACCCACTCTTCGGCGAGCTCCGCCCATCGTCGCCAGGGACTGTAAAGCGCCGAAATGTGGAACCCGCGGACCTTCGCACTTACCGCCGCGCGAACGCCGCTCGAACGCATGAAAAAGTACCTGAGCCAATATTGGATCTTCTACTTATTCCTTTTACCGGCGGTCATTGATGTATTTATATTTAAATATATTCCGATGTATGGTGTTCAAATCGCATTTCGCAACTACCGTGTTAAGGCCGGTATCTGGGGAAGCGAATGGGTCGGCCTGAAGTATTTGCTGCAGTTTATCAACTCGCCGAACTTCCTGCAGATTATGCGCAACACATTGCTGCTTTCTTTTTACAATCTGCTCTTCGGATTTCCGATTCCGATCATTCTAGCCTGCATGATCAACGAAATTCGGGGCAACAAACTCAAAAAGGTAACCCAGATGATCACCTATATGCCACACTTCATATCCATGGTGGCTATTGTCGGATTAATCAGCCTGGTTCTTGACCGGGAGCACGGCATCTTCAACATCCTGATCGCAGCACTGGGTTATGAGCAGGTCTCTTTCCTTTCCATGCCAAGTGCCTATCGAGCCATCTATGTGATTTCCGATATCTGGCAGCACGCCGGCTGGGGTACTATCATCTATCTTGCCGCATTACAGGGCGTTGATCCGGAAATAATCGAAGCAGCCAAAATTGACGGCTCCAGCCGCCTGCAGAAGATTCTCTATATAGACATCCCAACCATTGCCCCAACAATTGTCATTCTGCTGATTCTGAGAGTCGGTTCTGTTCTGAACATCGGTTTTGAAAAGGTCTATCTCCTGCAGAACGATCTGAACCGTGATGTATCGGAAATCATCGCCACCTATACCTACCGGCTCGGCATTTTAAACGGGCAGTTCAGTTATACAACGGCTATCGGCTTGTTTAACAATGTCGTCAATGCCTTTTTCCTGATTGTCGTTAACAGCATTTCCCGCCGTTCAGGCGAAACATCCCTGTGGTAAGGAAGGAATCGTCATGACCAGCAAATTGAATCGCAGAACCGGCGAGGATTTAATCTTCGAAATCTTCAATACCGTTCTGGTGGCCCTTGTCATTTTGATCTGTGCTTACCCGATCTACTTCACGCTAATCGCCTCCATCAGCGATCCCACTGCCGTCGTTTCCGGCAAGGTCATCTTGTTTCCGATCCGGCCGACCTGGGCGTCTTACCAATCAGTCCTCGGCTACGATCTGGTCTGGATTGGTTACAGCAATACCCTGCTCTATACGGTCTGCGGCTTACTGTGGAATTTATTCCTGCTGATTCCTGCTTCGTATGCCATGGCGAAGAAAGGTCTGAAAGGACGGAATCTGCTGATGGCTTTCTTTGTGTTCACCATGTATTTCGGCGGCGGAACGATTCCCTATTACTTGCTGATGAAAGATCTCGATCTGATCAATAATCCGCTGGTCATGATCATCCCGGGCGGTTTCAGCGTATTCAATATGATCATCACCCGGACCTATTTTGCCGCCAATCTGCCCGATTCACTCAGCGAAGCGGCCAAGATCGACGGGGCCAGTGAATTCCGGGTCTTTGTTCAGATTGCGCTGCCGCTGTCCGGTGCGATCATCGCAGTCATGGCGCTCTACCACGCGGTCGGTCACTGGAACAGCTACTTCAGTGCCCTGCTTTTCCTGAATGACAGCAAGCTTTACCCGCTGCAACTGGTGCTGCGCCAGGTACTCCTCCAGAACCAAAGCATGACGGTCGACGCCGGTTCGCTTTCAACCGAGGAACTGGAGGACCTGCTGCGACGCAAACGGCTGGCCGAAACGATGAAGTATTCCCTGATTATCATCGCCAATCTGCCGATTCTGATGGCTTATCCCTTTGTGCAGAAATACTTTGTCAAAGGCGTCATGGTCGGTTCGATCAAAGGGTAAAAAACAACAGCCGAACGGACTGTTTATATATATACTTAAAAAAGCAGGAGGATTATCCAATGAAGAATAAAACCAGAACCGCAATTCTTGCGCTGACGATCTGTCTCGTCATATCTGTGTTCTCAGGCTGCTCGGGTAACACCACTACCGCACCAGGGGCAAGCAGCACGACCGCCAGCGCTGCCGTCACAACGGCCGCCACCTCGACAAAATCGAACTTGCTGTCGAACATCAATCTGGCTTCAACATATCCCTGCGTTAATAAAAAAGTATCCGCCGAAATAGCCTTCATGCCAAGCGACGGCTCGACAAATTTTGATGTGAATACTAACTGGATGGTCCAGTATTTTAAAAACGTCACCAATATGGATATCAAATGGACCAAAATCGAACCTTCCGGTGCCAAGGAACGCGTCACCCTGATGCTGAACAGCGGTGACCTGCCTGATGCGATCCAAGGTTACAGCTTCAACACCAGTGATATTGTGCAATATGGCATTGGCGATGAGCTCTTCATGCCGATCAATGATCTGCTGAAGTATTGTCCGGAATTGTCAAAAGTAATGACTGACGACCCGACAATCAAGACCGCACTCACGGCGACTGACGGTAATATCTATGGTTTCCCGGCGCTCTCCAATGTCTATTCCTATTTGCTGCGCTTCTTTATCGACACCGACTGGCTGAAAGCCGTTAATCTGAAGAATCCGACGACTCTTGATGAATTAAAGGCCATGCTCATTGCTTTCCGCGACAATGATGCCAACGGCAATGGCAAAAAGGATGAAATCCCCTGGGGTGGTTCCTGGAGCAAGGGCGGCAGTGAACGCAACTTAATCTTTGCAGCCTACGGGTATATCACCCAGAAGATGGGGAATGTCGCGATTGACTACAGCGGCACAAATCCAAAAATCTGCTATATCCCCTATTCCGCCAATTATAAAACTTATCTCAAGTATATGAATAATCTCTGGCAGGAGAAACTCCTGGATTCTGACATGTTCACGCAGGATGAAACTCAGGCTCAGGCCTCCGTGCTCGAAGGGAACATTGGCATGATCTACATGAGCGCGCCCTATGTCTATGATCCGAAAGATCAGGACGATTGGATTGCGGTAACCGCGATGGTCGATCAGAAAGGCGATAAGCCTGTCTTCCCGAACCAGAATAAAGTCATGAACATGGCCAATTTCGTCATTTCTGCTGAAGCTGACGAGGAGATCGCCGCAGCCTTGGCCAATTTCGCTGATGGCTACTATAGCCTTGAAACCTATGCGCTTTGTACTTATGGACCGGAAGCCGGGACCGCGCTCGACACCAACGGGTGGGGACATTATTTCGATGCCGAAAAGAATACCATTCTCTATAAACTTCATCCTAATGCAACCAGCGCCTGGAATCATCGGACTACTTACCTGACGTTCTGGAATGTTCCTGGTATGGTCCTGAATGGCTACGACCCTTATCGACTGGCCTATGCGAAAAAGTACCCGAACTCCGCTATCGGTCAGCAATTCAAGAATGGCATCGTCTCCAGGACAGACGAAATATCTCAGCAGCAGAACCAGAGCCCCTATTACGCCGCTGGCGTACCGGACTTTTTCATGAAACTCAGTGACCTGAGCCGCGTGAACGAACTGACCACTCCACTGGATGACTATGTCACCTCTATGGAGGCTAAGTTCATCACCGGCGCCAGTTCAATCGATGCTGAATTCGATACATTCATCAAAACTTTGGAATCCTATGGCGTCAAAGAGTATATGGAAATCTACAGCAAATACTATACCGGGATTCAATCGAAGTAATTTCTTTATCAAAACTGAACTTATATGAGCTTGAGAAACAAGAAAAAGAAAGAGACCCCTTCACAGTTAATTGTGAAGGGGTCTCTGATTAATGACGAACCGCTGATTCAAATACCATCAGCATCGACTTAAACACGTTCCGGATCGCTTCGAGAAAGCCATAACCGTATTCGGTATCCGGTTCCAGATAGCCGCCCTCGGTCCATTAGTTCCATCCCGTCCCAGCGCAGACATCGTTGCGTTAATCACTGTGCCAATTAGGAAAATTAATAAGCCAAAACAACTGGCTTGGTCGGATCTTTGGATATGTTGATTGCCTCCGACACTAAATATTTTTTACATGATTAAACAAGAAATCCAATCCGGCGTCGCCGGGATCGAAGCGATGGTTTTGGTCGATCACACTGAGACACAGCTTGTCTTGAGCGTGCTGCGCCGCATAGAAGGGTTGCAGGCGGGCGAATTCCGGCAGGGCGGATTCGACGGCAAAGACCGAATCTTGCGTGCCGACCTCGATATAAAGCGCCCGAGGTGCAACCAACGCGCCAATTTCCGCGTCTAGAAAAAGCCGGGCTGCATTGTCCCAGGACCAGTCGCCGCTGCAGTAACGGTATCGGCTGTTGAAGAAAGCAGAAGCGTAGCCGGCGCGGATCCGGGTATCCACTGCTGCGGTCACCAGGGTGTAGAAGCCGCCGTAGGACAGGCCGATCATCCCGATTTGGCCAGGTTCGACAAATGGACATCCGGTCAGATAATCCAGACTGCGGCTCAGGCAGTATATTTCGAGTGCGGTGATACTTGAGCCCAGCTGCTTGAGTTGGGCGTCGACTTTACCGCGGTTATGGGCCAGGCCATAACCGGGATGGCGTTCATTATCCTCGGCCGCTTCGCGCCAAAGGAGCATCTGCGGTGCAAAGACCACCGCTCCCCTGGCGATCAATCGCCCGACAATGCCGCCGTAATTATTCGGGCCATGCATATCGCAGCAGAGTTCCGGCGTACCATAGCCGCCATGCTGGCAGATGACCAGCGGCAGTTTTCTCTCCGCCTGAAAGGGTGCTTCTGCTTGGCGAGGGACAATCAGCAGGCCATAATACCAGAAGTCCGGCAGGACTTCGATCTGCAGCCTGGTAATGGTTGCTTCATCGGTTTCGGTGACTGGTATCTCACGGATCACCGGTTTGTCCAACGGACGTTGCCCGGTCAGCGGCCAGCCAAACAGCCGTACCAGGTCGCGACGGTATTTTTCGGGATC